>CAILQK010000363.1 GCA_903836265.1 uncultured Bacteroidota bacterium
AATAATTGGCAAACCCCATCCCGTGAATGAATCCGAAAAACAGCGCCATGGCGTAATTCCAGCGGACAGTCCCCGAAAAGGTGCCGGTTTCTCCTGTTTTTTCGCCGAAAGCAATGTTGTACAGGCTCGTCAGTACAATGGTGACCGGGATGAGCAACTCCACCAGATCAGACGGGATAAGTAGGATATGTGTACCCGCCAGCACCAGGGTAGTTGAGTGTCCGATGGTGAAAGCCGTGATCAGTACCAGGAGCCTGCGCCAGTCGGCCGGCCGATAAACGGCACAGAGTGTTACCAGAAACAGCAGGTGGTCGAAGGCGCGCGGGTCGGCAATATGGTGGAATCCCAGACTGATGAAGGTGCTGAACTCACTCATGGACGGTTCAGTTTGCGTTGCCGGGCCTTTTGCATCATATTCGGCCCCTGTTCAAATTTGTCGCTTTTGTACACCATAAACAGGGTGGGAGCGGCCGGAACAGGCGCGGTATTGTTCTCATCGTTGATGTCGGCCAGCTCTTTCCACGGATCAAGCTGTACACTTTTCACTTCTTTTGACTTTACAAAAACCTGTTTGAATTTCTTCTCGTTCTTCCGCCATATCTCAACCGGGATCCGCTCGATTTCTTTTGTACCGTCTGTATATGTCCATTCCAGCACGACAGGCATCACCAGTCCGCCCTTGTTGCTGAACCAGAGCTGGTAGTAGTGCTTGTCGCCAAACAGTTTTTCTTTCTCTTCTTTTGTAAAAACCTGATCATATTTGATCATTTTACTTGTGGAAACGCTGTCCTCAGTTTCCCAGGGTTTGTAGAAAGTGTAGAAGTCCTGCAGGGAGGTGTCCTGTTCCACCGGGAAAGTAATGCCTGATTCGCGGTATCGTGTTTTGGTCAGGCTTTCGAACGGCTTTTCCTCCGCTCTGGTGAAAGTCCGTTCCTTTCTTTCAGGGTTGTTCTCCATATCTACCCGTTTCCACTGAATACTGTCGAGTGAAATATCCACGGCATCGGTGGAGAAGAACCAGCCCCGCCAGTACCAGTCGAGATCCATACCGCTGGCATCTTCCATGGTCCGGAAGAAATCGGCCGGTGTGGGATGTTTGAACGCCCAGCGGCGGCAATACTCTTTGAATGCATAGTCGAACTGCTCGCGGCCCATGACTGTCTCGCGCAGAATATTCAGTGCTGTTGCCGGCTTCCTGTAGGCATTGGAGAAGTAGTCAACAATATTTTCCGAGTTGGTCATGATGGGCTCCAGCCTGTCTTTTGGCTGCGACATGTAATCTGTAATTGTGTGTGGCAGGCCGTCGTCGGAATCGTAGTTGTTATCCCACTCCTGTTCGGTAATGAATTGCATGAAAGTGTTGAGCCCTTCATCGAACCAGGCCCACTGCCGCTCGTCGGAGTTGATAATCATGGGGAAGTAGTTGTGCCCTACTTCGTGGAAAATGGTGGTCAGGGCGGCCATTTTGCTGCCTTCCGAATAGGTTCCGTCTTCCTGTGCGCGACCCGGATTAAAGCAGATCATGGGGTATTCCATTCCATTCTGTGCTTCTACCGATATAGCAGTGGGGTAGGGGTACGGGATACTGAACCTGCTGTAGGTTTTCAGTGTGTGAGCGACTGCTTTTGTGGAGTAGCGTCGGTAAATCGGATAGGCCTCAATCGGGTAATAGCTCATGCACATCACTTTTTTGCCTTCGCCATTGTCAACTGCCATGGCATCCCAGATGAACTTCCGGCAGGCCGTCCACGCGAAGTCGCGCACGTTTTCTGCCTTGTAGTGCCAGGTTTTAGTCTGCTGACTGTGTTTTTTCTGTGTGGAGGCCTGCGCCTCAGCCAGCGTCGCAATTTCGACAGGCTGGCCGGAGTTTTGTGCCTGTTTCCACCTTTTCATTCGCTCGGCGCCCAGTGTCTGGCTGTAATTCTGACAAACCCCGGTGCCACCCACCACGTAATCATCCGGCAGTGTGATTTTCACGTCATAATCACCGAAGTTGAGGGCAAATTCACCCGTTCCGGTGAACTGGTCGCTCTGCCAGCCCTCAAAATCACTGAAAACGCACAGGCGCGGGAACCACTGCGTGATGGTGAACAGGTAGTTGTCGTCTTTGGGGAAGTACTCATAACCGCCTCTGCCAAAAGTGATGTTGTTGATGCGGTCAATGAGTATGTAAGACCAGTCAATGCTGAAATCGAAGGTTTTGCCAGGAGCGAGCGGCTCCGGCAGTTCGATACGCATGACGGTATTGTCAATGAAATGCTTCAGGGGTTTGCCGCTGCCATCTTTTACAGCCTGAATCCTGTGACCATAATCGCCGAATTCAGTCCACGCCTGCAGCATGCGCATGGCCTTTTCGGTCATGGTTTCGCTGATATTGTGCGGGTGGGCATGGTGCAGATCGTTCGATGCGGCATGCTCGTTCTCATCCAGCTGCAGCCAGAGGTACCGGAGCGTTTGCGGCGAGTTGTTGTGATATTTTACCCATTCCCTGCCGGTCAGTTCGCGCTTTTCAGGATTGAGCTGGCATTCGATGCGATAGTCGCAGCGTTGTTGCCAGTAGGCCGGGCCGGGTGAGCCGTCGGCTGTACGATAGGCATTGGGCGAGGGCAGCATATTGCCCAGCTGTTCGAAGGAATAGGCGTGGCTGGGCCTGTCCTGGGCATGTGAATAATTCGTGTACAGGATACAGAAAACGGGCAGGAACAGAATTTTCACTGCTTTGGCGAGCACTTCATTTTGCATGACTGACGGGTACAGATTTGGTAAAGGAGCCCAAATGTCCGGATACATCTGCAGCTGGATGCGGATTTTCGACATTTTTTTGTACCTGATGATTAAACAACAGAAAAAAAGGATGCTTCAAGTCTTCAATTCCTGTATTCCCCGATCAGACTGGTCATGGCATCGTACAGGATGGGCGCTGTTTGCGGCCCCACAGAATTGATTTCTCCATAAGGGGCTTCTTTCTGTTCATAAGTATAGGGCGCCTTTTCATCCCACTGGCTGAGTGGCAGAATATATCCGATAAAGTCATTCGAGAGACCGGCAATGAACCTGTACTCTCCGGGCATGATACTTCTCAGCGGAATATTTTGTGAGGGGTGGATGGGGTAGTCGCGTCCCTCCGGTGCTTCTGTACCTCCATTGGCAATTTCAGGATAGAGTTCGCCCGGCTGGTGCAGGAATGATGCCGGCCCCAGCGTCCAGAATGCAATTTCTGTTCTGATTTTCCACCATCCCGACAAGCCCCGGTTGAAGATTCCCGCCACAGCTCCCAGTCTGTAGAGTTTGTTGTCGAGAGGCAGATCGAATTTTCTGACACCCAGACGGATGCTGGCCGAGTCGAGCGGTGCTGAGGAATGATGGTTGAGCGCTTTCAGCGCCAGCCATGCGAGCTGCTCACCCTGTGCTCTTGCTTTCTCAAAAACAGGAGCCGTCCAGCTGGTGTCGCCACTGATATCAGGAATGGGGAACTCTGTTCCTGTTGACATCATGCCTCCGATTGCCCCGTTAACGAACAGGGTGATGCCTTTTTTTCCTTCGAAAATCAGAGAATCTCCTGAATAAATCCCGTTTTCAAATCCTTCCCTCAGGTAGTGCGGGAAGTCGGAGGTAATCTCGAGATTGCCCGCCCAGAGTGTTTCGGGGTGATTGGCCCACTGAATCAGGGTGCCGAGCGTGGTGTCGGCCACTGCATCCCTGAAATGCATCAGACGAAGTCCGTAATCGTGCACGTCGGGCTTTCTGTAATCTCCCACCAGATGCTTCGCTCCGGCTGTATCCTGGGCAAAAACGACCGTCGCCGGTCGCATGCTGGCTACAGCTTTTTCAATTGAGCCGACTATTTTTTCTTTCACCTGCTTCAGATACGCCTGATTTACCCCCGATCTGAGTTCGCTTTTTCCCCACATACCCACAACATCGGGCCCTTCGTGTGTGTGCGTGCTCGTGATAAAGGTGTAGCTGATACCCCAGGAGGATGGAATTTGAGCCTTCACCTCGTTCACATCATCGGCGCCGAAACCAATGAGATCGAGTGCCACCCATGCTATTCGCGTGGAACCGTCGTCCACAATCATAACACGCGACCACAGTTCGTCGTGAATACCGGTTGCCGGACGGTTATTCTGGAAGCCGGCGAGCCAGACCGGGTCGAAACGGCCATTTCCGTTGCCATCGGTATAAGTATCGCCATCTTTTTCATTGTATATGGCATCCCCGTTGCTGTCGGTCCAGGTATCCGGTACTGCGGGCGTGATGGGTATTGCAGCGAAGCCGGCAGATATTCTCCCGGGGCTGCCACCCCCGAAATTCGGGGAAGCCTGAAAATCAGGATAACGGTCGTGTAATCGGTAGTACAGGTATCCGGCTGTGGCCAGGCCGACGACAGCCAGTCCGGTAAAAAATCGCCGTAACAGTATCATGCTATACACTTTTGGTGGACTTGAGCATCTGAAGCACATCGCGTGCCTGTTCAAGATGCCTTCTTTCGTGTGCAATGATGATATCCAGCGCCTTGTCCAGACTATAGACCATGTATTTGCTGGCTGGCGAAGCGATTACTGTACGATTGTCCGACAGCTCTTCCATGTACTTTCCCAGAACGCGCTGGTGATCAGCAAACTTTTGCAGAATATCTGCATCAATGTTGCCAGTACGAGGTTCCCATAATGGCATTGTTTTGATCTTCTGCTTCCGCTCCGGCTGTACAAATTTCAGGATAAAGCTGCCCGTCCAGTTCACCCAGAAACCGAATCTGCCCATGAAAGGCTCCCTGAAATTTCCTGATTTTATAGCTTCAAATATCGGGAAATAGGTGGAATTAATGACGATCAGGTGATCAATATTTCTGGCGATACTCCAGGCTTCTGCATCCGGGGACCAGTTCAGATCCGCTTTTCCCAGGTGGCCGAATGCTGATATGAACGCCTCTGTAATGGAATTTATTTGCGAGACACGGTTGTTCATTTTTTTTCTGTAAAGGTACCAAATGTTATAAAAATATTATGCAAGCGCACAAATACATACCTTTGTACAGTTTAAAAATTCCTGTTTCAATCATGAAATTACTTCCTGCCCTCATTTTTTTCCTTTTTTTTACCCTGGTTGTATCTGCGCAGTCTCTGCAGGTACACGCCAGTGCAGGAGTTGACTTCGCCAGTACATATCGCGCGCAGGAAGAGCCCGGCTGGCCCCTGTTGAGGGGGAGGCATTTTCTGCCCCTGATTTCTGCAGGTTTCAACAAAATGACCGCTGCGGGGAATCTGCATTCACTGAGCATATTGCTGACGGCAGATAATCACAGCCTGGAGAGCAGCAATCCGCTTGTCGGTAATGCCGGGAAAACGTCCTTTTACAGGAATGCCGCGCAATATGAAATAATGTTCCCCCTGTCTGAAACCGGGCGCCGTCATCAGTTGTTTATTGGTTATGCAGTTTCTGCTGCTCACAGTTTATTCAGGTTTTCGCCCTCTTCTTCCGTTTTTTTCCCACGAACAATGCGTGAAGTCATGCTGGAAGGAGGCGGAAGCCTTCAATACCGGCACGAGTTGCAAAGCGGTACAACATTTTTCGGAGCGTTTAATCTAAACATGATCCGCACCGCTCTGGAATGGTCCCGGGTTGAAAATCCGTTGCTGACCGAAGAGCAGCAGACTGCCACACAGTTTGAAATTGAGCTGGGTTCCCGCGCGTTCGTGCGTGCGGGCATGTGTGTGAGCCTCACCAGACAAACGCAATAACTTTCCACCAATAAAATCAGATTTATGGGTACCGATGAACAACTGAAAGATCTTGTCAGACAGAAGTACAGCGAAATCGCCTTGCAGCAAAAGTCTGTCAATCAGGCGTCCTGCTGTGGCTCCGGCTCTTGCTCCACGGAGGTGTACAATATCATGAGCGATGATTATACGGCACTTGAAGGGTATAGTCCCGATGCAGACCTCGGACTTGGCTGCGGTTTGCCCACACAGTTTGCGCGAATCAAACCGGGCGATACCGTTATTGATCTGGGGAGCGGCGCCGGTAACGACTGCTTCGTTGCGAGAGCGGAAACGGGTCCGACCGGCAAAGTGATAGGTATTGATTTTACCCCTGAAATGATAAAAAAAGCCCGCGAAAACGCCGAAAAACTGGGTTTCAACAACGTGGAATTCAGAACCGGCGATATTGAGCGGATACCTGTAACAGCCAATATTGCCGATGTGGTGGTCAGCAACTGTGTGCTGAACCTGGTGCCCGACAAAAAGCGTGTTCTCTGCGAGATATTCAGGGTACTCAAAAATGGAGGCCACTTCAGCATTTCAGATGTGGTTCTTTCGGGAGAACTTCCTGAACAGTTGAGAAAAGATGCCGAGATGTATGCAGGATGTGTAGCGGGAGCCATACAGCGTGAAGATTATCTTGATTACATCAGAAAAACAGGTTTTGTGAATATTCAGATACAAAAGGAAAAACCAATAGTTATTCCCGACGATATTCTGGTCAATTACCTGGATCCGGAGCAACTGTCAGCCTTCAAAAACGGCCAGACCGGTATTTTCAGCGTTACGGTATATGCAGAGAAGCCCGCGGAGACTTCCTGTTCCTGCGAGCCGGGTGCCTGTTAAAAAAAGCGGCACGCGATTGCGTGCCGCCCCAACAAAACCCATTCTATCGTATGAAGTAGTTACTGTGCCTTCTGTAGAGAATCCTGAACAAGCCTTTAGTTGAGTGAAACCGGGAGGGCATTCAAATCCCTGAACAATATTTTTTTCCGGTTGAAGTGCAGCAGGTTGGAGCGCTTCAACTGATTCAGAACAGCCGTGACCATTTGCCTGCTTGTACCAGTCATATCTGCGATATCCTGGTGGGTCATGTTGTGCCTCACAAGCGTCTCAAACCCGACCCTGCTTCCCTGCTCTGTACCCATTCTTCGCAAAAAATCAACAATCCGGCTTTTGGAGTCCTTCAGCACCACGTTTTCGAGCTGACTTTCCGTGTAGCGCAGTCGCTCGCCAACAAGGTGAAGCAGCGACTGGGCAAATGCGAAATTCGAGCGCATCACGGCGAGAACCGCTGTGGCCGGGAACTCCATGAACTCCAGCTGGTCATCCATCGAGTAGGCAAAATCGCGTCTTTGCTGCTCCCCGGTCAGACAAGATTCGCCGAGAAGTCCACCCGGACGCACCATATATTTGATAATGTCCTTCCTTTCGGCATGTACCGTCACTTTCACCGTACCTTTCAGTATGAAGTAAAGCCTGTCGGAATTCTGACCCGGCCTGTACAGTACGGCGTGTTTTCCATAAGTCTGAATATGAGCATCGCGGTTAAGCAATGCGAGTTCTTCAGGATTGAGGACCGCAAAAAGCGGACTTGTTTCGAGTAGTTTGATTGCGTTGTCTGGATTCATGATTCATCTCTTTTTGATATCGGTGAATACTTTTCAATCAGATATCGTATCCGTATTAGAGACAACCTGCAGGGGAAAATCCCCTATGCGCGCAATAAAAAATCTTTCGGATTTCAAATTTGCCCCATCTTTGTGGTATAATCTGTTGACTTGGCTGAAAATGAAGAAAAATACTGGCTCGAACGCCTGAAGGAAGGCGATGAAGCTGCGCTGAGAAAGATCTTCGACGCTTTTTACCCGGATCTGGTATCGCGTGTATTGCGTATTATCCCTGACCCGGATACCTGTCAGGATATTGCGCAGGATGTCATCGTGGCATTGTGGAACAGACGTGACAGCCTGGATATCCACAGCTCTCTGGGTGCCTATCTGAACAGGGCAGCTTTGAACAGGGCACTCAATTATTTAAAGTCCAGGAACCGGAATGTAGTTGACGCATCGGCTGAACTTCCTGACGCGGCCGATGTTGTTGATATTGACGCAGTTTCGGCAGAACAAAAAGAAGAACTGGAATCGCGGCTCAACGAGGCGATTGAGAGGCTTCCTGAACGCTGCAGGGCTGTTTTTGCCCTGAGCAGATTCGAGGATCTTTCCCACAGCGAGATTTCCGAGCGACTCGGCATTTCGGTCAAAACCATAGAAAACCAGATAACCAAAGCAATGAAATTGCTGAGAGCATCGCTTCGCGACACCACCTGAAGGGGCGCGAATTGTCGTACGCTGGCAAATCATTCAAGTTAGGAACGGGCAGATAGGGGGTTTTCTTTTTACGGTTGTCTGAAAGGCGGAAATAACAATTTCAAAAATCTGATGAATCAGAATCAAATCAATGTGACGGAAGCTGTATTGGCAGCCTGTTTTTCAGGAAAGGCAAGTCCTGAAGAACAGGCTGCTGTCAAGTTCTGGCGACAGGCATCTCCTGCAAATGAATCGCAGTTCAGGGCGTATGCACTTGTGTGGGAGCGATCAGGCAGTTTTGATCCATCCCTTCATATTGATATGGAGGCTGCCTATTCCAGGGTTCGTCAGAAAGCGGGGCTTCCTGCTCCTCTTCTTCGTGCAGGAAACCGTATTTACTACCTGACCCGAATTGCTGCGGTCTCTGCTGTTCTGCTCGTTTCGCTGCTCCTGTTCAGAAATGGTACCGGCGATACTGATTTTGATCAGTCGGCAACAGCCACTGTTGAAAATCAGGCCTTTCATCTCGCCGATGGAACGGTAGTCTGGCTCAGAAATGGCAGCAAACTTATGTATCATACCCCGGAAGGAGGCCGCTCGCAGCGTAAAGTCAGGCTTTCCGGCGATGGTTACTTTGAAGTTGCCCACAATCCTGACGTGCCTTTCAGGGTAGAGCTGGATGGAGGGGGTACCGTTGAGGTGCTGGGTACCGAGTTCAATATTTCACAGACAGACTCCGGTACCAGTGTGCTTGTCAAATCCGGAAAAGTGCGGTTTTCTCCCACAAAAGGTGATTATCCGGTGCTAACGGCCAGTCAAAAGGCTGTTTTCAGCAAAAAAGACTCGAGGCTCACGATTAAAGGGGCCGCAAGCATGAATGAACTTTCATGGCATACGGGCGGACTGGAATTTGTATCCACTCCGCTGTCGAAGGTGATTGAAGACCTGGAGCAGTTTTATCAGGTGAAAATTACAATGAAGAACAGTGAACTCAATACCTGTCTGCATACTGCACCGCTAACCAACTCTCCGCTGGAGGAGGTGCTGAGAGTACTGGAAGTCGCATACGGACTTCAGTCAAGCAAGGTTTCTGACAACGAGTATGTATTGACCGGGGGGTATTGCGGCAGATAGCGGTTTCGAGGCTAATTACAGGTCGTATTCCTTGATTTTTCTGTAGAGCGTTCTTTCCGAGATTTTCAGCTCTTCGGCAGCCTCTTTTCTTCGTCCCTTGTACTTTGAAAGTGCGCGTTTTATAGCGTCCTTTTCGATTTCCTCCATGGCAAGCGGGGCGTATTCCTCCTCGCTCTGGTTATAGTTGCCAGTTCTGCTCTGCTGGTCTATGATAATTGGTCTTGAGTTGTTATCGGGTTGCCTCGTCTGATAAAAGTCGCGTTCGGTGTAGCCGGTATTGCTCAAGGTATCGTGTTCATCAGGCTGAAATCCTGAAACCGGTAGCGCCGGAGGCATCGTTCGCAAGGTGCTGACATCAGGCATGTGCAGATTGTTTCGCTGCACCAGTTCAAAAAACATGTTTTTAAGGTCGTTCAGATCCTTTTTCATATCAAAAAGGAACTTGTACAGCAGTTCTCTTTCCTGATAGTCACTGCCGCTGCCCGGCTTTCCGGTTGGTACCGGCAGATGCCTGTTGAAGAGTTGGGGCATATTTTGCTGCAGATGCTGGGCGGTAATCAGTCTGTCTTCCGACAGGACCGACAATTGTTCAGCCACATTTTTCAGTTCCCGTATATTTCCCGGCCAGCGATAATTTTCCAGCGCCAGTTCGGCACGTTCATCGAGCCTGACTGCCTGCATTCGGTATTTTTCTGCAAAATCGTGTGCAAACTTCCTGAACAGAAGGGTAATATCCTCCCTTCGCTCCTGAAGTGAAGGAACCCTGATTGGAACCGTATTGAGTCGGTAATACAGGTCTTCCCTGAATTTGCCCTTTTGTACCCTTTCCTGCAGGTCAACATTGGTGGCAGCCACCACCCGCACATCCGTTTTCTGAACCTTGCTGGCCCCGACACGGATGAATTCACCGGATTCGAGTACCCTGAGGAGCAATGCCTGTGTATCAAGTGGCATTTCGGCAATTTCATCCAGAAAAATTGTACCGCCGTTTACTGTTTCAAAGTACCCTTTCCTGTCGGCTGAAGCGCCTGTAAACGAGCCTTTTTCGTGACCAAAGAGTTCCGAGTTGATCGTACCTTCCGGTATGGCTCCGCAGTTTACAGCGATGAAATCATTGTGTTTCCTGGCTGACAGTCCGTGAATGATTTTGGAAAAAGCCTCCTTCCCCACACCACTTTCACCGAAAATACAGACGGTCAAATCGGTAGGGGCTACTCTTACTGCCGTTTCAATGGCAGAATCGAGCAGCCGGGATGCACCAATGATTCCGAAACGGGCTTTTATAGATTGCAGGTTATTTGCCACAGTTGTGTACGGACTTTTAATTTTTAGTGAAGGGTAGCGGTCAGACAATTTCGCCCAGCAGGGTAGCGCTGGTGGCATCGTGAATCCTGACCATGACATAATCCCCCGGTTTCACCCCTTCTTTTTTAGGAAATACACACATTTTATTCTGAGAATTGCGGCCGCAGTGGTCGGCACTCGAACGGCTTGAGTCGCGTTCAACCAGCACCCTGAAAGTTTTTCCGATATCCTGCTGATTGTTCCTGTGTGCCAGGGCAGTTTGCAGTCTGATCACCTCGTTCAGTCTGCGCTTTTTGATATCTTCAGGAATATCATCGGCAAATTTGCGCGCTGCGAGCGTACCCGGGCGTTCTGAGTATGCAAACATATATGACATGGAAAAATTGGCATATTCCATGATTGAGAGCGTATCCTGATGTTCTTCTTCCGTTTCTGAACAGAATCCGGTGATAACATCGCTCGAAACAGCGGCCTCTGGCAGAATTCTGCGGATACTGTCAATGCGCTCCATGTACCATTCGCGGTCGTACGTCCGGTTCATCAGATCCAGAATCCTGGAATTGCCCGATTGAACGGGCAGGTGAATATATTCGCAGATATTTTCGTGGCGTGCCATGGTATGCAGCACTTTGTCTGTCATGTCTTTGGGGTGGCTGGTGCTGAATCGCACACGCAGGTCGGGATCAACGAGGGCTGTCATTTCAAGCAAATCGGCGAAATCGGTGTGTTCGCCGGTTTCCGGATTGTCCCACTTGTATGAATCAACATTCTGGCCAAGCAGCGTGACCTCCCGGTACCCTCTGCTGAACAGGTCACGTGCTTCCGCTACAATACTGAACGGGTCGCGCGAGCGCTCGCGCCCGCGGGTAAACGGAACGACACAGAAGGAGCACATATTGTCGCATCCGCGCATGATCGAAATAAATGCGGTTACACCATTCGTTTCGAGCCTTACCGGATTGATATCGGCATACGTTTCTTCACGGCTGAGCAGTACATTCACCATGCGGTTACCCTCTTCAGCAGCTCCGATCAGATTGGGCAGGTCGCGGTAGGCATCGGGGCCCACAACCAGATCCACCAGCTTTTCTTCCTCAAGCCATTTCTTTTTCAGGCGCTCGGCCATGCAGCCCAGTACACCCACTTTCAGTCCCGGATTGCCGGACTTCACCTGTTCGAAAGTTTTCAGTCGCTTCCTGACTGTTTCCTCGGCTTTTTCACGGATTGAGCAGGTGTTGATCAATATCAGATCACTTTCTTCCATATTGCGGGTTGGTGCGTAACCCGCCTCGCCAAGAATGCTGGCCACAATCTCGGAGTCGCTGAAATTCATCTGACATCCGTAGCTTTCGAT
>CAILQK010000364.1 GCA_903836265.1 uncultured Bacteroidota bacterium
GTGGTCGAACAGTCTTGGCAGTAATTCTGCGGTCACGGTTTCTCCTTCCGCCAGCACTACCTATACAGTCACGATCACCAATACAAATGGCTGTACAGATACGGAGAGTGCAACGGTTACGGTGAACGCACTCCCCGCGGCTTCCATCAGCGGTATCACAACGATCTGTAACGGCGAGAGTATCACGCTGACGGCCTCCGGCGCGAGCGTGTACGCATGGTCGAACAGTCTTGGCAGTAATTCTGCGGTCACGGTTTCTCCTTCCGCCAGCACTACCTATACAGTCACGATCACCAATATAAATGGCTGCACAGACACGGAGAGTGCAACGGTTACGGTGAATGCACTTCCGGTTGCCTCCATCAGCGGTGTCACAACGATCTGTAACGGCGAGAGTACCACGCTGACGGCCTCCGGCGCTGGTATTTATACGTGGTCGAACAGTCTTGGCAGTAATTCTTCGGTCACGGTTTCACCCTCCGCCACCACTACCTATACAGTCACGATCACCAATACAGACGGCTGTACAGACACGGAGAGTGCAACGGTTACAGTAAACTCGCTTCCTGTGGCTTCCATCGGTGGGGTCACAACGATCTGCTCTGGTAACAGTACCACGCTCACTGCTTCCGGTGGACTTAATTACACCTGGTCGAATAATCTCGGTACCAGTGCTGTGGTTTCAGTATTGCCTGCCATCAATACTGTATATTCGGTTACCGTAACCAATGGCAATGGTTGTACCGACAGTGAAACTGTTACAGTGGTTGTGAATGCGCTTCCTGTAGCTGCCATCGGCGGGATAACAACGATTTGCAATGGCGGCAGTACTACACTTACTGGTTCCGGTGCAGATATATTTTCCTGGTCAAACGGTCTTGGAAACAATGCTGCCATCTCGGTATCACCTGCTGTGAATACAACTTACACGGTAACGGTGACCAACGGAAACGGCTGTACGGACAGCGAAAGCGTCACAGTCGTCGTCAATGCCCTTCCTGTAGCGTCAATCAGTGGTGTTACCACAATCTGTAGCGGTAACAGTACAATACTTGCTGCATCCGGTGCAGGAATATTCACCTGGTCAAATAACCTTGGAAACAACGCTGCTGTTTCGGTTTCACCTGCCACCACTACTACATACACGGTGACAATTACCAACGGAAACGGTTGTACGGATAGTGAAACAGCAACTGTCGTCGTGAATTCACTTCCCACAGCGATAATCAGTGGCGTAATGACTGTCTGCAATGGGAACAGCACAACATTGACAGCCTCCGGTGCAAATACTTATTCCTGGTCGAACGGGTTGGGAAATAATGTCATAGTGAGTGTCTCCCCCAATATCACAACCACCTATACGGTAACCGTAACCAATGGGAATGGCTGTACCGACAGTGAATCGGCAACTGTGATTGTGAATGCCATTCCCACAGCAGTCATCAGTGGCACAACGGCAATCTGTAATAGCAGCAGTACCACGCTGACGGCCTCCGGTGCGGGAATTTATATGTGGTCGGGTGGGCTTGGTACAAATGCTGTCGTCGCTGTATCTCCCAATACTACCACCAGCTACACGGTAACGGTAACCAACGGAAGTGGCTGTACCGACAGTGAATCGGTAACGGTAACAGTAAATACTCCTCCAGTAGCCTCTGTCAGCGGTGTATTAACAATATGCAGCGGTAACAGTACTGCGCTGACGGCTTCAGGTGCCAATAATTATACATGGTCTGATAATCTTGGAGGTAATGCGGTGATCACGGTATCTCCAGCCACCACAAGCAGTTATACCGTAACGATAACTGATAATAACGGTTGTACGGACACGGAAACCGTCTCGGTCTTTGTAAATACACTCCCGACGGCCTCCATCAGTGGTACTATAACTATATGTAGTGGAAAGAGTACCACGCTGACGGCTTCCGGTGCAGATATTTATAATTGGTCAAATAATCTGGGTAGCAGCGCTTCCATCATTGTTTCACCCGCTTCCTCTGCTGATTATACAGTAACCGTGACTAATAGTAATGGCTGCTCTGATACCGAAACGGTTTCTGTGACAGTAAATCAGTCTCCAACAGCTGTAATCAGCGGTATCACGACTATATGCAGCGGAAATAGTACCACCCTGACAGCTTCCAGTGCCAATATGTACACGTGGTCGAATAATCTTGGCAATAGCCCGGCTATCAATATATCTCCCGGTGTTACTACTGTTTACACGGTGACTATAACTGATTCCAACAGTTGTACTGATGTCGGGATTGCTACCGTGGTTGTGAATACGCTCCCAACAGCTGTTATCAGTGGCGCCACATCAATATGTAACGGTGCCAGCGCTATCCTGACAGCCTCCGGCGCGAGTACATATGCCTGGTCTGGCGGGCTCGGTAACAATATTGTCGTCAATGTATCTCCGGATGTTACTGCCACATATACAGTAACCGTGACAAACAGTAACGGCTGTACCGACAGTGAGACTGCTACTGTGACTGTAAATTCGCCCCCCCTTGCTGCCATCAGTGGAATAACAACTGTCTGTAACGGTACAAGTACCACCCTGACAGCTTCCGGCGCAGGTTTGTACGCGTGGTCGAACAGCCTGGGCAGCAATGCAGGTATCACGGTTTCACCTGTAACAAATACAAGTTATACAGTAACGGTAACTGATGCCAACGGCTGCACCGACAGCGAGACAGCCACGGTGTCGGTAACACTTCCTCCCGTAGCTGCCATTACCGGCATAACAACAATATGTGCAGGCAACAGCACTACGCTTGCAGCCTCAGGTGCCAATACATACACCTGGTCGAATGGCCATGGAAGTAATGCAGTAATCACAGTTACTCCCCCGGTCACAACCACCTATACAGTAACTGTGAGCAACGGTAACGGCTGTACCGATACCGAATCGGTAACGGTACAGGTGAATCAGTCACCTCTGGCAGTAATCAGCGGCATAACAACTATCTGCCGGAATAGCAGTACGACCCTTGTAGCTTCTGGCGCAGGTGTATTTATCTGGTCGAACAACCTTGGCGGCAATACTTCAATTACGGTTTCCCCTGTTATTACCACCACATACACGGTGACGGTGACAAACGGGAATGGCTGTACAGATAGTGAAACCGCTACAGTAACCGTAAATTCGCTACCCACGGCAGGCATTGGTGGTCTAACTACTATATGCAGCAGTAACAGTACAATCCTGACAGCTTCAGGTGCGGGCGTGTATGCGTGGTCCAACAGCCCCGGCAACAATGCTACAATCACAGTATCCCCTTCAAGCACAACAAGTTATACTGTTACAGTAACAGACACCAATGGCTGTACAGATAGTGAAACCGCTACAGTAACCGTAAACCAGTCGCCAACCGTATCAGTCAGTGGCAATACCACATCATGTAACGGAAGCAGTACAACACTCACTGCAGGTACCGGTTCTGCCTATTTGTGGAGTGACGGCAGCACCGCGACGGCCGTTACTGTAAACCCTGTATCAACAACCACCTACACAGTTACAGTTACTGGCACGAGTGGCTGTACTGCTACCGGAAGTACAACCGTAACCGTAACCGCTTCCCCTGTTATATCCGGGGTATCACCCGTTTCAGGGTCAATCGGAACTGTAGTGACCATTGCCGGGACCAATTTTACCGGCACCACCCAGGTAAAACTCAATGGGGTTAATTGTCCGTCGTTTACTGTGATCAGTCCTGCACAGATTAACGTTACAATGCCTTTTGGCGGCAGTTTGACCACAGCAAGCGTCACTAACCCGTGTGCTGCGGCAAACTTTTCTGCCAACGCCTTGTCAATCAGTTCATTCAGCCCCACGTCAGGTTCGCCGGGTACAATAGTTACGGTTTCCGGATTGAATATGGATGGTGCTCAGTCAGTTACCATAGGGGGTGTTTCTCAGCTGATTCTTTCAAATACAGCTAATACGGTAACGTTTTTTTTGATGCCAAACACACCCACTGGTCCGGTCAAATTGGTTACAGGAATCGGTATTTTCACTTCTGTCGGTATTTTTACAACAGAGGCGACACCCTTCCCGGGTATTCAGCAGGGAACAAAACTGGTCGGATTGGGAGTTTCTGTGCAGTCAATGCAGGGCTCGTCGTTAGCAATAAGTGCAGACGGAAATACAGCAGCAGTTGGCGTACCGTCTGATAATACCAATCAGGGCGCTGTATTCATCTTCGTTCGAAATGCCGGTATCTGGACACAGCAAGGCGGAAAACTGGTCGGGACCGGCGCGTTTGGACCAGGCAAGCAGGGAACATCAGTAGCCATCAGTGCTGATGGAAATACCGTAGCTGCAGGTGCGCCCCTGGATAATGTATCCGCTGGGTCGGTATGGGTGTTCACCCGAACAGGTGCCAGTTGGTCGCAGCAGGGAAGCAAGTTGAGGGGTACAGGTGCTGTCGGGAACGCGCAGCAGGGAACAGCGGTGAGTATCAGCGCTGATGGAAATACGATCGCTCTGGGCGGAATCGCCGATAATTCTTTTGCTGGTGCTGCCTGGATATTCGTGCGCTCGGGCAGCGTCTGGACGCAACAGGGTGGAAAGCTGGTTGGAACCGGCGCAACGGGCAGTAACGGCCGACAGGGTTGCTCGGTTGCACTCTCCGCTAACGGCAGAAATCTCATCGTTGGTGCATACAATGACAATGACAGGAAAGGTGCATCCTGGGTATTTGTACGCAACGGAAGTGCCTGGATCCAGCAAGGTGGCAAACTGGTCGGTACAGGTGCTTCGTCTGTAGCTTTTCAGGGTTACTCCGTGGCAATCAGCGCTGATGGAGGTACCGCGCTGATTGGTGCACCAAATGACGCAACCAACCATACCGGAGCGGTGTGGATATTCACCCGGAACGGAGGCGTATGGTCGCAACAAGGCAGCAAACAGGTGGGTGCCAACTCAACTGCAGCATCGCGTCAGGGTAGCGCGGTGGCACTCAGCGCCGATGGTAACATGGCAGTCTGGGGTGGTTTTGGCGATAGTACCAACACTGGTGCCATGTGGGTGTACAAACGCACGGGTAACGTATGGGAACAGAAGGTTTCAAAGCTGATCGGAAGCGGAGCCACGGGCCCGGCCCGCCAGGGCACTTCAATAGCGATCAGCGCCAACGGTCATACTGCCTTGCTTGGTGGCCCTGCAGATGCCTCCAATAACGGCTCCGTCTGGGTATTTGTTCCCGGTTCTTCGTTTTTACCAACGGATACAAATACCAGAAATCAGGAAAGTAGTGACGATGTAACAGAATTCAGCCTGGATCAAAACATACCCAATCCGGCTTCCGATCAGACGAATATCCGTTTTACATTGCCTGAAGCATGTACCGCCCTGTGGAGAATAACTGATATGAATGGCAGGGCAATACTGAATCTGAAACGCGACTATCCTGCCGGTATTAACACAGAGGTGTTTGATATGAGGGAATACAATGGTGTTTACTGGTATTTTCTGGAAACGCCGTTCGGAGTGAAAATGAAAAAAATAGCAGTTGTGAGGTAGCCTGGCAATCCGGGGGGTGCATCCGTGTATGACAATAGTTTTATACCGGATGCGACCCCCGGAAAGTTGCTATATTTTTCTGATCATCATCAATCCGTCCCGCAACGGTAAAATCATGTTCTCCACACGCTCGTCAGCATGTACGAAAGCATTGAACTCACGCAGTACCCGCGCGGTCTCATCCTTCATGTCGCCCCCCGCCACCTTGCCATCCCATAAAACGTTGTCGGCAAGAATAATTCCTCCCGCTCTGACCATTGGTAACACCATATTATAATGACGATGATAATCCAGCTTCCCCGCATCCAGAAAAACCAGGTCAAATACCTCATCCAGTGTCGGCACTATTTCTGATGCATCACCAAAATGCAGAACCACTTTGCTGTCAAGTCCGGCAAGATGAATGTACTTGCCAATAATCCATCCAAGCTCGTCATTCACCTCAATGGTGTGCAGCAGGCCGTTGTCTGAAAGCCCGCTGGCCAGACAGATCGTGGAGTAACCTGTAAAGGTGCCTATTTCAAGAATTCTGGACGGCACGAGCATCCGGCTTACAAATCGCAGCATGCTTCCCTGAAAGGCCCCGCTCAGCATCTGCGGACTGAGTGTTTTCAGGTTCGTTTCTCTCTCCAGAGACTCCAGCAGAGCCGACTGGGGCGATGTATGGGCCAAACAGTAATCCAGTTCTGATAAACGAGGAAGCATAAGTGGTGCTTTTGTGATTAAATCGGTGTTTGTGACCGCAAAAGAACGTACTTAAGCGCGAGCACAATTTTTTTTATGATTTTTTTTGAAATTCTTTTTGTCAATAAAAGTTTGATTGTATCTTTGCACTCGCTTTTGAAAAGGGGGTTTCACTTCTGCACAAAAGTAAAGTTATTTGACAATAGAAAGCCCTAGACGGCTTTATTTCAAGCCACTGTAGCTCAGTTGGTAGAGCAGCTGATTTGTAATCAGCTGGTCGGGGGTTCGAGTCCCTCCAGTGGCTCCATTCAGATTTTAATGATCTGGTAATTTTTGAGTTTTATGTCGTCAAGGGGGTGCCCCGGAGTCGGAGAGCCGGGCCAGACTGTAAATCTGGTGCTTTACCGCTGAGTAGGTTCGAATCCCACCACCCCCACACATTGACCCAATTGCGGTGGTAACTCAGTTGGTAGAGTGTCAGCCTTCCAAGCTGAATGTCGCGAGTTCGAATCTCGTCCGCCGCTCTGTGTTCGTTGTGCGTTGAAGGTTTGTCACATCTTCCTCCCGATGGTTGAAGGGTGATGCGCCCGGGCGAGCAACGGTTTTGCTGTTGTAGCTCAGGGGTAGAGCACTTCCTTGGTAAGGAAGAGGTCGTGAGTTCAAATCTCATCAACAGCTCGATTTTTTTTTTGATTTTTTTCACTAACGTTTCTGATACAATTCTAAACCAATGGCAAAAGAGACATTTGTTCGCACCAAGCCGCACGTAAATATTGGCACGATTGGTCACGTTGACCACGGCAAAACGACGCTGACGGCTGCCATTACTTACGTTCTTTCACAAAAAGGTCTGGCTAAGAAAACGGACTACGATGCCATTGACGCCGCACCGGAAGAGAAAGAGCGTGGTATCACCATCAACACCGCTCACGTAGAATACGAAACCGAGAAGCGCCACTATGCGCACGTTGACTGCCCGGGTCACGCTGACTATGTGAAGAACATGATCACGGGTGCCGCCCAGATGGACGGTGCTATCCTGGTTTGCGCAGCAACTGACGGTCCTATGCCCCAGACTCGTGAGCACATCCTGCTCGCCCGTCAGGTAGGTGTACCCAAAATCGTTGTCTTCATGAACAAGGTTGACATCGTTGAAGATCCCGAGATGCTCGAGCTCGTTGAAATGGAACTCCGCGAACTGCTGAGTTCTTATCAGTTCGACGGCGACAATGCAAGCATTATTCAGGGTTCCGCTCTGAAGGCACTCGAAGGTGACGCTCATTACACAGCCAAAATCATGGAGCTGATGGATGCATGCGACACCGATATTCCGGAGCCTGTCCGCGAAGTTGACAAGCCGTTCCTTATGCCTGTAGAAGACGTATTCACGATCACTGGTCGTGGTACTGTTGCCACAGGTCGTATCGAGCGCGGTGTTATCAACGTGAACGAGCCCGTCGAGATCATCGGTATGATGAAGCCTGACGAGAAGCCAATCACTTCTACCGTAACAGGTGTCGAAATGTTCCGCAAGCTGCTCGATCGCGGTGAAGCTGGTGACAACGCCGGTCTTCTTCTCCGTGGTGTCGACAAGGATCAAATCCGTCGCGGTATGGTAATCTGCAAGCCAGGTTCCGTCAAGCCACACAAGAACTTCAAGTGCTCCGTTTACGTTCTCTCCAAAGAAGAAGGCGGTCGTCACACTCCGTTCTTCAACGGCTACCGTCCACAGTTCTACTTCCGTACAACTGACGTAACCGGCGACGTGAAGCTGCCTGCAAACGTTGAAATGGTAATGCCCGGCGATAATATCGAACTCGAGGTTAAACTGCTGAACACCATCGCTATGGAAAAAGGTCTCCGCTTCGCTATCCGCGAAGGTGGCCGTACAGTCGGCGCTGGTCAGGTAACTGAAATTATCGACTGATTGTCGCTTCAGTGTGGGTTCGGGTTCCCCCGGACCCACACTATATTTTTTTGATTTCACTCAAACTTAGGGGCATAGCTCAATTGGTAGAGTGGAGGTCTCCAAAACCTCAGGCTGCGGGTTCGAGCCCTGCTGCCCCTGCAAGCAAACCGAACGTTCGTTAGCCGTCAAACGGATAGCGAACTTTTTTTAACAAAAGAGTACCCCGATAACACACACTTTCTCTGATGGAAAAACTGACGCTATACCTGAAAGAAAGCTACAACGAGCTTGTAAAAAATGTCTCCTGGCCAACTGCCGAACAGTTGCAGGAGAGTACCCTCGTTGTGATCGTAACCGCTGCTGTACTGACA
>CAILQK010000365.1 GCA_903836265.1 uncultured Bacteroidota bacterium
CGCTGGTCTTCATGCCGAGCCGGGCGGCGCGCTGATAATCCTGAGAAGCTCCGGCTTTGTCGCCGTTTTGTGCCCTGGCGCGGGCGCGCTCTATGTACGCGATACCCATATCGGGTTTGAGTCTGATGGCATTGTCGAGGCACGGAATGGCTTCTGCACTTCTGTTCATGCTCCTGAGCAGCATACCCTGTTCATACCAGATATTGCCATTGTTAGGATCATATTTCAGGTATTCCTGATAGTCTTTCAGTGCGTTATCGAACTGGCGCACGTTGAAATAGACAATAGAACGGTTGAAATAACCATTTTTGTTGGCCGGATCAATGGAAAGCCCTTCGGTGAGATCCTTCAGTGCCTGTTCGTAATTGCCGGTGGCCCCGTTGGCAGCGCCGCGGTTGACCAGTGTTTCGGCCCGCGATTTGTTTTTGGCGGGTTTTGTCAGGGCCTCGGTATAATCAGCGATGGCCTTGCCGACGAACTCCTTTTGCTGGTTGTTGAACTTGCCCGACATAGCCATATCGAAATACGTTTTGCCACGGCTGTTCAGCAATTCCGGATTTTTCGGGTTGATACGTATAGCCTCCGAGTAATCTTTCAGTGCCTGGTCATAATTGCCCTGATTGCGGTAGAACTGGCCGCGGTTCCAGTACGGGAGCGAGTTGGTATCCTTTTCATATTTCATCACGTGCGTCCACAGCGTTTCGCCGTTTTTCCAGATGGCAATCTGTTTGACAGTCCAGACAGCATAACCGATACCAACTACCGCAAGCAGCACCTGCATGAGCATTTTTTTCGATTCATCTGCCATAGCCTTGTCGAAGTACCATGCAGCAACGGCGAACAGACCAAAGTAAGGCACATAAGTGAATCGGTCGGCCAGAAAGCCCTGACCGGCGCCGAGTACCTGGAGCAGAAACATGACATTGAAGAAGAAAAACAGGCTTCCTGCCACCCATATCCGGCTTTCGGCCTTCCAGGCTCTCCACAGCAGATAAACCAGTCCGAAAAAAGCCAGGGGCGCTATATAGACCGTTACAGGGAGCGGTTTGGGATAAGGGTACAGCGGCGACATCGGATACGGTATTAACAGCTTGTACAGATACACGCAAAGTGAGTAGGCGCCGATGCACAGGCGGTCAAGGAAATTGAAATTGGTCAGATCATCCGTGGTAGAGCCCTGCTGTTTCAGGGTGTAGAGGTTGATCAGACCGAAAGCAACAGATATTGCCCAAAAAGGCAGTTTTTCCCAGACAAGATTCATTTTCAGCGGCCTTCTGAACCAGTAGTCCACGACCACCATGGAAAGCACCAGCGTGACAGCCTGTACCTTGGAGAAACCCGACAGGAGTGCCATGATGACCATCAGCATGTAAGTCCCTGTGCGGTTTTCATTTTTTTCGCCCTGTTTTAACCATTTCACATAATAAAGCAGTGCGGCGAAGAAAAACGCGGCGAAAAGTACGTCTTTGCGCTCTGTTGCCCAGGCTACCGATTCCACGCGCATGGGATGGATACCGAAGAGGAGGCCACCGAGGAAAGCACCCCAGTTGCCGAAACCCAGTACCAGCATGAAGCGCATGACAAGAAACACGGTCAGCAGGTGAAGCAACAGGTTGTCGGTGTGTACCATTCTGACAAAGTCTGCATCGAAGTCGCCACCGGTGACAGACTTTTCGATGGCGAAAGTCAGAATAGGCAGCGGATTGTAGTTCCCGATCACCGCGCCTTTGTTGATGTCGAAAAGGTTGGATATGGTGGTGCCCCATTTTTCACCCTTTCCGACCATCTCGAGGTTGACGTTTTCCGTGATATTCGGGTCATCGTCCCAGTTGACCAGTCCGTTCGACAAACTGGGGAAGTAGCAGGCAGCAGTAATCACCAGCACGACGAGTGCAAAATTGAGCCAGCCGGCGGGAAGCACTGATTCGGAAGTTGTAAAAACAACCGGTCTGGATTTGGATGCCGGTCTGGATGCCGGTACAGAAGCCTTTTTCTTCGACATGATATTCTTGTGTTATCGGAAAACGATCCGGGATGTACTTTTAGGGGAGCAAAAATAGCAAGCCGGAGCGAACTGCGCGCCCGGTGACCGTTTTTTGTATATTTTACCGTGCAGTCCCTACCTTTGCATCCAGTAAAACCAGCCATATTATGCGTCTTCAGACCACACCACACATACTGATGGTTCGTCCGGCCAACTTTGCCTTCAACGCCGAAACCGCAGAAAACAACGCTTTCCAGTCGCGCGATGGCGCCATGAGTGCCGATGAAATGCGGCAGCGTGCCCTCGCCGAATTCGACGGATTCGTTGCGCTGCTCCGCGAAGCAGGGGTTCATGTTGTCGTTGCGGAGGATACCCCCTCCCCTGCCCGGCCGGATGCCGTTTTCCCGAATAACTGGGTAACTTTTCATCAGGAGGGTCTGATTGTTACGTACCCCATGTTTGCCCCCTCTCGCCGGATCGAGCGCCGTGAAGATATCATTGAGCAGGTTGCAGCATCCGGATTCCCGGTGGCCCGCCGCGTTCATCTGGAAGAAAGCGAGCAAAAGGGTGTTTTTCTGGAAGGTACCGGAAGTATTATATTCGATCACCGGAACCGCCTTGCGTACGCGTGCCTGAGCCCGCGTACAGACGCGGGCCTGCTGGAACAATTGTGTGCTGAACTGGGTTACAGGAAGGTCGTTTTTCATTCCGTTGACGCCGGCGGACAGGAAATATACCACACCAATGTCATGATGGCACTGGGGGAAACCTTCGTGGTCATTTGCCTCGACAGCGTGCGCGACCCTCGGGAGCGAAGTATGCTGGAAGGGCTTTTCAGCAATACAGACAAAGAAATTGTGGACATCACACTGAACCAGATGAACCGGTTTGCGGGCAACATGCTGCAGGTACAAAACACGGCGGGCGACCGCATACTGGTCATGTCGGAAACTGCACACCATTCATTGAGACCTGAGCAGATCGAAAGACTGCAGGCGCACACAAAACTGCTCAGCGTGCCGATAGACACCATAGAGCGCTACGGAGGAGGTTCAGCGCGCTGTATGATGGCAGAAATCATGATGTAAATCAGGCACCGGCCTTTTCATCGTCGAACTCACCCTCCCACCGTGCTACAACAGCAGAGGCAAGGCAGTTTCCGATCAGGTTGACGGAAGTGCGTCCCATATCCATCAGCGCATCCACGCCGAGAATAACAGCGATGGGCCACTCGGGAATTCCAAACTGGCCAACAGTGGCGGTTAGAATGACAAGGGAAGCCCGCGGTACAGCTGCCACACCCTTGGAAGTCAGCAGCAGCGTGGCCATCATCACCAGCTGTTTTTCCCAGGTAAACTGGTCAATAAGTCCGGCTGCCTGGGCGCAAAACATGGATGCCAGCGCGAGATACAGTGTGGAGCCGTCCAGATTGAAAGAGTAGCCCGTTGGAAGCACAAAAGACACAATTTTGCGGGGTACCCCGAACTTTTCCATGGCTTTCATGGCCTGTGGCAATGCAGCCTC
>CAILQK010000366.1 GCA_903836265.1 uncultured Bacteroidota bacterium
CCAGCGACTACCCTCATACACTTCTGTAAGCTCGGCCATTGTTTCAGCCTGTGTTTTGGTACGTACCCAGCCGCCATCGAGCCACAGTATGTCCAATTTGCCATAATCTGACATCAGTTCATCTATCTGGTTATGCGTATATTGGACGTATTTTTCCCATTGTTCGGGATATTTGGCAATAGAATAGTTGCAATTTCTGTCGGAGGCAGGAAACTTCTTCCACCAGTAGGAATCGCAGTGCCAGTCCGGTTTGGAAAAGTAGGCTCCAGTCCACAACCCTTCCTTCCTGAAAGCACTGAAAACCTCCTTTGCCACGTTACTGCGCGGACTGGAAGAAAAGGGGCAACCCGGATCTGTTATCTTGTAATCCGTCTGATCGGAATCAAACATGCAGAAGCCATCGTGATGCTTGGTTGTGAACACCACATACTTCATACCGGCCTCCCTGGCGGCAGCGGCCCACCTTTCCGGATTGAATTTTGTAGGATTGAAGGTGGTTTTCAGATTTTCATAAGCCCTGACGTAATCATTGTAGTTATCAGACACTCCGGGTTTTCTGGCGCCAGTAGCCCAACCGAGATCTTCCGGACAGATACTCCAGCTTTCAACAATACCCCACTGGCTGTATGCACCCCAGTGCATCAGCAAGCCAAATTTGAGATCCTGCCATTCTTCCAGCCGCTGCCGGATTGCCGGATCCGGATCCGGGGTGTAAGACTGGTGTTCCTGTGCAAAAAACAGCTGCGACCGCAGTAAAAAGAGCAGAAAGAATGTAAGAAAACGCATATTTGAATTAATTTCGCGCTAAAGATACCATATTGACGCAAAAAAGCATCAATATCTGTCAACTTGCCGGAATATATACCAAACGACACCCTGAGGCAGGTACAGGTTGCTGCAGGCCCCAAAAACCGCCCCGATCTTTGTTTACCCAATACAGCTATGAACTGCGACAAAAATCCAGCAGCCTGTTTCATTCCCTTTGACGGTCCGGTTTCACAGGAAGATATACCGCAGTACTTCAACGACCCTTTCAGTTATCAGCCACATCCGTTGTGCCTGAGAGCCATACGGGAACTGGAGCCCGGACTGCAGGCGATTGAAACGATACATGATTTCGGAACAGGAAACAAGTCGGATCGGGATATTTGCGGAAAAATGTTCGGGGTACTGATTGTGCAAAAACACGACACCGGAGAGACCGGATATCTCGCCGCCTTTTCCGGAAAACTTGCAGGCAGTAATCATCACCGTGGTTTTGTGCCGCCCGTTTTTGATATACTTGAAGATACCGGATTCTTTCGCAGGGGTGAGGCCATACTCAACGAAATAAACCGGGAAACGGAACAGCTTGAAAACAGCGAAACACTTCTCCTGTTGCAACAAAAACTGCAGAAAGAAATATCAGAGGCAGATACCTGCATCAGACAACTGAAAGAAACGCACCGGACAGCAAAAGCCGGCCGGGATACCAGAAGGATGCATGCCGATGAGGCCGGAATGGAGCAGTTGCGAAAAGAAAGCGCTCGTGATCATTTCGAAATGAAAGATCTCAAGCGGTACTGGAAAATCCGAATTGAAGAAACAAGCGGTAATCTGGAGAAGTACACTGCCCGGTTAAATGAACTGAAAGAAAAGAGACGGAGCGGGTCTGCCGCGCTGCAGCAACAGATATTCGACCATTATTCCTTTCTGAATGTGCTGGGAGAGCGAAAGAGCCTGGGAGAAATATTTATGCAATATTCAGGCGTACAACCACCTGCCGGCGCAGGCGAGTGCGCGGGCCCCAAGTTGCTCCAGTACGCATTTGTTCACCGACTGAAACCGGTCGCCATGGCCGAATTCTGGTGGGGAGCCTCTCCTGTCGGCGAGATCAGGAGGCATGGCCATTTTTATCCGGCCTGCCGCGGGAAATGCCTGCCTATCCTTGGCCACATGCTCAAAGGAATGGAGATTGAACACACAGGCAACAGGGATTATATTTCAGACGATCTCGCCATTCTTTATGAGGATGAACATATTGTGGTAATCAACAAACCCTCCGGACTGCTGTCGGTGCCTGGAAAAGAGGAAAGCGATTCCGTTTACACAAGGATCAGAAAAAGGTATCCCGACGCAAAAGGGTCAGTCATTGTGCACCGGCTTGACATGTCCACTTCAGGACTGATGTTGATCGCACTTGATGCAGAGGCACACAGGATACTTCAGCAGCAGTTTCTGACAAGGGACGTGAAAAAACGATACACTGCCCTGCTCGACGGGATAATCAGAGAGCAGGGGGGAACCATTGATCTTCCACTCAGGGTTGATCTCGACGATCGTCCGAGACAAATGGTATGCCATACGCACGGGAAAGCGGCGCGCACGCACTGGCACGTGAGCGGGTACGAGGCAGGAAAAACAAGGATACTTTTTTTTCCCGTAACCGGGCGCACCCATCAGCTGAGGGTACATGCAGCTCATCCGGATGGGCTTGACACACCAATCGAAGGTGACGAGTTATATGGCACAGGGGGGGCAAGACTACATCTGCACGCCGATCGCCTGCAATTTACCCATCCGGCGAGTGGTGTACAGATGGCTTTTGAGGCGCCTGACGCCTTTTGAATGTCGGATCAGCCGATAACAGAGCGATCTTTGGCCAGGTTGGCAGCGTACAGCATGGCAGCGCCGGCATGGCTGAGGTCGCGCAGAAAATTGATCATGCTCAATCGGGCTGCATCCCCGCCAGACATGGCACCCGGGGCCTGAATCATGACAGCAAAAAGCAGCAATATGATACTCAGCGAGGCAGCGGCCAGTTTGTCGTACTTGCCCAGCAGAATGGATACCGCTGTCGCAATCATCCCTGCACCCGACAGATATACCCATACTGTCTTCACCGGCATATAAGCGGGTACCATCCCGGCCATGTCATCTGCTTTCAGCAGGTGAAACATTCCGAATACGGCGAACGGGATCACAAAAAAGTATCGGCCGAGTGAAAGAAAAGCGGTCATAAGGCAAATTTTCGTTTTGAAAGATGGACAGAAACCGGGCGATGTCAGGGTAGCAGCCTGAAGTCCCACTGCAAATATAATAAAAATGGACAACGACGTATTTCAAACAAAAACAACTTCATCAATCATCAAAATATAAGATACAGCAGAAAATATTACACACCGGTTATATTAAAACAGGTGGCTGACACCTGTACGGGATAATCTTTGATGATAAAAAAAAATCCCGGATCTTCAAAGAATGAAAATCCGGGACAAGTGTTGGGCAAAGGGAAAATCAATACTGCCAGAGGTCGTGTTCCCAGTTGAAAATCTCGGCTTTGATACGCTCTGATTCCATCTGAAGATCAACGCTTGGCGGGATGTAGTCTTCCAGCTTGCGGTCATACACGTTTGACTCTTTGTAAACGTAACTTGCGAAGTAACGCATTTCGAAGTAGTCGTCCCAGGAGATAGTGGCATTCATATTGCCGCCCATGGTATATACCCGGTGGCGCGCGAAGAGTTCGCGGGCATGCGGGTAATACACCCAGAACATGGGTTTTTCGAAACGGAAGTTGCCTTCATTATCGCGCACATCAATCATCGGAGCGATACCGAGGATACGGACCTGCATTGTTGAAGTTTCCTTGTCGAAGAACCATACCTCC
>CAILQK010000367.1 GCA_903836265.1 uncultured Bacteroidota bacterium
CACCGTGGACAAAGACAACACCACTGTAGTTGGCGGTAAAGGTACAGCGGCCAATATCAAGGCCCGTATCGCCCAGATCAAACAGCAAATCGAGGCTACCACAAGCGACTACGACCGCGAGAAACTGCAGGAACGCCTCGCCAAACTGGCAGGCGGTGTGGCTGTTCTCTATGTAGGTGCCGCCACAGAGGTAGAAATGAAAGAGAAGAAAGACCGCGTTGACGATGCCCTGCACGCAACACGCGCAGCCATCGAAGAAGGTATCGTGCCAGGCGGTGGTGTGGCTCTCGTACGCGCCATCGACAGCCTCAAAAAAGTGAAAGGTGCAAACGACGACGAAGAGTACGGTGTTGCTATCGTGCGCAAGGCGCTCGAGGCCCCAATCCGTATCATCGCTGAAAATGCCGGCGTTGACGGCTCCCTCGTATTCCACAAGGTGGCTGAAGGCAAGGGTGATTTCGGTTACAATGCCCGCACCGACGAATATCAGGACATGAAAAAGGCCGGTATCATTGATCCGACCAAGGTGGCACGCATAGCCCTCGAAAATGCTGCCTCCATAGCTGCGCTCGTTCTCACAACCGAGTGCGTTATCAGCGAGAAGCCCAAAAAAGAAGCCGGTGGCGGTCATGCACACCCCGGAATGGGCGGCGGAATGGATATGATGTAATTCCATCTGCATACAAAATCAGTCCCGGGCGCCTGTCAGCAGGTTGCCCGGGATTTTTTTTAATGCGTATCCCGGATTTCCTATTTACCTATTAGCTACTTTTGTCGGGTACCTTTCAACATATTCAAAATGTCTTTCCCGAGATTTTTTTTGCCCGTTCTGCTTGTTGCACAACTTTTCAGTTACGTCTCATCCAGTGCCCAGTCAAATCTGAAAAAGCAGGCAGCAGCCATGGCCGACCAGTTACAGGGCAAACTCGTGGAGTGGCGGCGCGATTTTCACCGCAATCCGGAACTCTCCAACCGCGAATTCCGAACTGCTGAAATAGTGGCGAACCACCTGCGAAAGCTGGGGATAGAGGTGAGAACCGGGGTCGCCAAAACCGGTGTGGTCGGTATTCTTCGTGGTGACAAACCCGGACCGGTTATCGGTTTGAGAGCAGATATGGATGCACTGCCCGTGCAGGAGCGGGTAAATGTGCCTTTTCGCTCAGCGGTAAAATCAGATTACAACGGAGAGGAAGTCAGTGTCATGCACGCTTGCGGGCACGACGCGCACGTGGCGATCCTGATGGGAACAGCAGAAGTTCTCGCCTCCATGCGCAAACAACTGGCAGGAACTGTCGTTTTTGTTTTCCAGCCCGCAGAAGAAGGGCCACCTGCAGGAGAGGAAGGAGGTGCCCCGCTGATGATAAAAGAAGGTCTGCTCGACAATCCGGTAATTGAGGTCATGTTCGGCCTGCACATCAACTCCCAAACTGAATCGGGCAGAATAGCATACCGTTCGGGTGGCGCCATGGCCGCTTCCGACTGGTTCTATATCACGGTGCATGGCAAACAATCGCACGGTTCACAACCATGGAGCGGTATTGACCCGATAGTTGTTTCAGCAGAAATTATCCAGGGACTGCAAACCATAGTGAGCCGTCAGGTGGATCTCACCGAACACCCGGCAGTTGTTACCGTGGGTAAAATAGAAAGTGGCGTAAGGGCCAATATCATTCCGGAAATCGCAGAAATGGTAGGTACCATCCGCACACTGGATACATCCATGCAGCAATTGATCCACCAGAAACTGGATCTGACAGCCCGAAAAATTGCAGAAAGCGCCGGCGCTACGGCCGAAGTAAGGATTGACAACAAAACACCGGTAACGTACAATAACCCCGAACTGACAAAGTGGGCCTTGCCGTCGCTCAGAGAGGCAGCCGGCAATGATTTTGTGGAGGAACACAACCCCAAAACCGGAGCAGAAGACTTCGGTTTCTATGGACAAAAAATACCCTGTTTTTTCTTTTTTCTGGGTGGAATGAAGCCCGGTGAGAATCCCAAAAATGTTGCAGCTCACCATACACCCGATTTTTATCTGGATGAAAGCGGATTCAGCCTCGGTGTGAAGGCCTTCTGCAACCTCACGCTGGACTACATGAACAGAAAATAAATCATGACAAACAAGGAAATAGCCTACGCTTTTGATGAACTCGCCAGCCTGATGGAACTGCACGGGGAAGATGATTTCAGAATCAAATCCTATAAAAATGCGTACCTGACTATCAGGAAACTTGATGCTCCCCTTGGAGAGATGAAGGATGTTGAAATAAAATCCATCAAGGGTGTCGGCAACGCCATCGCCGCCAAAATAAGGGAGTTGCTGGATACCGGCCAAATGACCAACCTTCAAAAATACAGGGACAAGACGCCTCACGGAGTGCAGGAAATGCTCGAACTGAACGGATTCGGCCCAAAAAAGGTAAGGCAGGTGTGGCAGGAAATGGGTATCGAAAGTATCGGCGAGCTCTGGTACGCCTGTAATGAAAACAGACTGGTGGAATACCGGGGATTTGGCCTGAAAACACAGGAAGAACTTCTTAAAAAGCTCGATTATTACCAGAAAAGCAAGGGCAAGCTCCACCTCGATGCTGCCGACGAACTGGCAGATGCCATCAGCGCCAGACTCACAGCTGCCCTGCCGGGTGCTTATGTTTCCCCCGTCGGTGAAATAAGA
>CAILQK010000368.1 GCA_903836265.1 uncultured Bacteroidota bacterium
ACCTCCAAAGTACAATACAAAGAGCTGATAATCATAGATTAATTGGTTTTCTTTCTGGACCTCCCCATGATATCTTTTTCTTTCCGTGTGTCCAGTACCGGCGACGGAAATGGGGGAGCTTCCTGAAAATCACCCCTGAACACGTGTTCCACGAAACTCCAGCCATTCTTCTCCTGCTTCAGTCCGTCGTAGCTGCCATCCGGCACGTATGTTATTCCGCGACCGAAAGGACTGGGATACTCTATCAGATGATCGAACAATATCATCTGGTACTGCTCATCCCAGTTCACCCGAATGGATGCCTCGGCCGAATATTCAAATATCAGACGCCGGTCTTCCTGACGCTCTTTCCCGAAAACAGGTGAACCGAAAACAGGCACACCGGTCTTCGCATCGAAAGACAGTACTTCAATTACTTTTCTCCGCTGGTAAAATTCAAAGGCATCGAATCCAAGCAACAGATACTTCCTGCCCTCCCGTGTATCAAACTCCCGGATACCATAGTAAACGGCGCCGTACCACCGATCCGGCGATAGTACTTCGTGTACAGGCGCAGGATTGTCTATCTCGAAGCTCTTGTCGCGGAGAGCAAACAGCTTCAGTTCTTTATGATTCATCTGAATGGCCCCATAGTGCCGGTAAGTAGAATCATTCACAAACAACTGCCAGGTGAATATCCTGAAACTGCTGTCGGGAGGGGCCAGAACAGACATACTTCTGAGGCGTTCAAATGGATACCTGAAAGAGTTTTCAATTTTCAGCGCCCTGACGAGGGTGGTAATCAGTTGCCGGCAGGCAGCAAACCGCTCCTGTTCAATCGAATCATTGACAACAACAAAACCAAGAATGGCCAGTGTATCCTCGATTTCGTGGATTTTTGCGCTGTTTTCAGGGGTAAGTACACCCGCGAGCTTCGTTTTCTGGGCACTGGCGCCAACAGCCAGACCGATTGTGAGCGCTATGAGTACGACTCGCATCTTCATGTTCTTCAGTTCGTGTTTTATCAGCAATTGACCATCAAAACGAAAGAGATTCTCAAAAATTGCCTTGCTCACTGCGTATGCCCGAACCGAATCGAGTAACTTCGCAGCATGAAAAAAGCAGAACTTGTCAGTCATATTCACGAAAGAAAATCTTTCCTGTGCGTGGGCCTCGATCCGGAACTGTCGAAACTTCCTCCCCACCTGCTGGATACTGAAGACCCCGTTTTCGAGTTCAACCGCCAGATTATTGACGCCACCCGCGACTATTGTGTGGCATACAAACCCAATCTCGCTTTCTTCGAGGCGCTGGGGCCGGCCGGATGGGTTTCCTTTGAGCGTACCGTGAGCCACATCGGCAAAAGTCACTTTGTTATCGCCGATGCCAAGCGCGGAGACATCGGCAATACAAGCCGCATGTACGCCGATGCCTTTTTTAACCAGTATGGCTGCGATGCCGTTACTGTAGCACCCTACATGGGCGAAGACAGTTTGTCGCCCTTCCTGGAAACGCCCGAAAAATGGGCTGTTGTTCTGGCACTGACGTCCAATAAAGGCAGCAATGATTTCCAGCGACTGCAATTATCGGCAGGCGAGCCACTCTGGGAGACGGTTCTGCGCGAAACGGCCCGATGGGGCTCCCCCGAAAACATGATGTTTGTTGTAGGCGCCACGCACCCGGATGCGTTCGCACGCGTGCGGGAGATCGTGCCGGACAATTTTCTGCTGGTTCCCGGTGTGGGAGCGCAGGGCGGTGACCTGGCTGCCACCTGCCGGTACGGTCTCAACAGTGAAACCGGACTGCTGATCAATTCATCACGCGGTATTATTTACGCCGACAACAGTATTCATTTTGCCGAAAAAGCAGCCGAAGAGGCCAGAAAGCTCCAGTCCGAAATGGCCCCTTTCCTCTGATACCCATGACCTGCAGTTCCGATGAAATATGGATGAAACGATGCTTCGAACTCGCCCGGCGGGGCGCAGGTGCTGTATCTCCCAATCCGATGGTGGGCGCTGTGCTTGTCCATGAAAACCGGATCATCGCCGAAGGCTGGCATGAAGGATGGGGAGGCCCGCATGCCGAAGTGAACTGCTTCCGTGCTGTTGCTCATTCAGATGAGAAACTCGTGGCCGGGTCTGTCCTTTACTGCAACCTCGAGCCCTGCTCTCACCACGGGAAAACACCTCCCTGCGCCGATCTGGTGGTGAAAAAGGGTGTAAAACGACTGGTTATTGCCAACATGGATCCCAATCCGCTGGTATCAGGCCGCGGAACAGAACTGATCAGACAGGCAGGTATTCAGGTGGAAACAGGAATACTCGAACATGAAGGCCGGTTTCTGAACAGGGCTTTTTTCACCAATATAATGGAACAAAGGCCCTACATTATCCTGAAATGGGCACAATCTGCCGACGGATTTATGGGAAAGAAAGGCCAGAGAACGGCTGTCTCAGGCCCGGCAGCGCTCAGGCTGGCCCACCGGTGGCGCAGTGAGGCAGATGCTATTCTGGTTGGAGCAGCTACCGCCACAACCGACAACCCTTCGCTGGATACCCGGTTCTACTTCGGCAAAAGCCCGATCCGGGTATTGCTCGATGGCAGCGGAAGCGTCCCGGCGCACATCAGTCTGTTGTCCGATGAGCGGGAAACAATTGTTTTCGGGCCCTACCAGCCGGGTCTTCCTGCCAGCAAACGATTCACAGGCACCAATGCGCACACGCACGTACGGGAAGTTGCGGATGTGCTTTTCAGGGAAAATATCGGTATACTGTATGTTGAGGGCGGCCCGCAAGTGCTGGAACAATTTGTCAGGGAGGGACTGTGGGATGAAATCAGGATTCTTGAAAGCAGGCAAACGCTGGGCGGTGGCGTGAAGGCGCCGTCAATACCGGAAGGAACCGCCGGTTATACATCATTCGAAATATCAGCTGATCTGGTAAAAATCTGCTTTCGCCAATCAGCATACATTCCTGACAACTCAAACATTTCTGTCCTATGATATCTCTGTTATTATGGTTCCTGCCCTTCTTTCCGGGCAATACCCCTCCTCCTGTGGTGGAATGGCTCGATCCGAAGGAATACGATTTTGGAGAAATTGGTCACAACAGGCCCGTCTCCGTTGTTTTCTCGTTCAGAAACATATCAGATTCTCCGTTGCTGCTGCAAACAGTAAGAACCACCTGCGGCTGTACGGCTACCAGCTGGACTGAAGCGCCGGTACCTGCGGGCGGGAAGGGGGAGGTCAGGATAGAGTACGATGCCTGGCAGCAGGGCGGATTCGACAAAAAAATCAAAGTATTCTTCGACAAACAGCGAAAGCCGGAAACGCTCAGGATCTTCGGCACGGTTATCCCTGACTGAGCAGTATCTGCTCGATGACTTGCGGATAATGCTCGTGTTCCAGTGCCAGTACTTTCCGGGCTATGTCTTCGGGTGTATCGTCGGGGTTCAGCCGGCAGGATGCCTGAAAAATAATATCCCCCTCGTCGTATTGTCCATTTACGTAATGTACAGTCATTCCACTCTCCTGCTCGCCGGCTGCCTTCACGGCCTCGTGAACGTGGTGACCGTACATGCCATGACCACCATATTTGGGTAACAGTGCCGGGTGAATATTGACAATTCTTTCAGGATAGGCTTTTATCAGATAATCGGGGATGAGCCACAAAAAACCGGCAAGAGCGATAAAATCAGTCCCGTGGCTTTTGAGTATATCCAGCAAATGCTCTGACTCGCAGAACATATTTCTGTCAATCATCTGTACCGGAACACCGAATCCCGCGGCAATGCCGATGACCCCTGCATTCTTCCTGTTGCACACAACAAGCGCTACCCTTGCTACCCCGGACGACTGGAAATGCTCCATGATTTTCCGGGCATTGGAGCCGCTTCCTGAAGCAAAAATGGCAATATTCATTCTTTTGTCCATGTGTTTCAGAAAAGAAGATCAATGATGGCAAATGCACCGAAAATAATACTGGCAACACCGTTGGTGGTAAAAAATGCCAGATTAACGCGACTCAGGTCGTCGGGTTTCACCAGAAAATGCTGCCACGCCAGCAGAATCAGAAACACGGCAGTACCCGTCCAGAGCAGCCAGCCTGTTTGTGGCACTTCGCTGAAAACCAGTCGCGCAGCCAGTACCATCAGAAAAGCTGTGCCAAGGTGCATCCATTCAGATATCCTGAGGGCTTTTTCCCGGCCAAACCAGGCGGGCATGGAATAAAGACCGTGCTCTCTGTCAAAAGATTCGTCCTGCAGCGCATATATTACATCAAAACCGGCAGTCCAGAACAGCACTGCTAATCCGTAGATGACGGGGATCAACTGAAAGCTGCCTGAAACTGCAATCCAGGAGCCCACGGGGGCGAGTGCAAGGCCAAGACCCAGCACTGCGTGACAGAGCCAGGTGAAGCGCTTGGTGTAACTGTAGCCCAGTACTACCAGCAGGGCGACCGGAGAGAGCCAGAAACAAAGAGTATTGATAAAAGCGGTGGCAGTCACAAAGCCGATACAGTTCAGCATTACAAACAAGAGTGCCCGCCGGGGTGTAATAACGCCGGATGGAATCTCCCGGGAAGCGGTACGCTCGTTGGCAGCGTCAATGTCGCGGTCGAGATAGCGGTTGAAAGCCATGGCGGCACTGCGGGCCATCACCATACATATCAGCACCAGGAACAACTTTAACCAGATGTCACCCTGCGGACGGGTAGTGGCGGCAATGGTGAAACCAACCAGCGCAAATGGAAGCGCAAAGACAGTGTGGCTGAATTTTATCAGAGACAAATAGTTTTTCATCGCTGCAAAAGTACGGCCGGGCAGCCAATTTCAATCCTGAACCCCATATTGTTAATTAGTTGCAAGTCAACAAATATTCATCAACATTACTGGTTAATATGCGTTCTGTGGGGGAACTTTGCGCCCTTATGTCAGAAAATTCAGTTCCTCGTCCCAAATTTTCCATGAGCAGCCTGAAAGAGGCGCTCCGTATCTTCCAGTTTATACGTCCTTACCGCTGGCAGTTTATTATTGGTCTCCTGCTTCTGTTCATTTCCAGTGGTGTATTCATGGTTTTCCCTTTCGGGATGGGCCTTATGCTGGATGTAGCCCAGGGCAGGGTGCGTCCGGAGTTCGATCTGGGACTGGTTGAGATGGGACTTGCCATTATTGTTATCTTGCTGGTACAGGGTGTCATTTCCTATGTAAGGGTGATGTTATTCGCCCAGATTAGTGAAAAAGGTACTGCTGATATCCGTCAGGCACTGTATTCGAAGATCATCTCCCTTCCCATTGTATTTTTTGAGGAAAACAGAGCCGGCGAGTTGAACAGTCGCCTTACCAACGATATTGGCCGTATCTACAGCACTTTTTCCTTTATACTCGCGGAATTTGTGCGTCAGTTGATATTCCTGGCGGGGGGCGCCATTTTTCTGTTGTGGCAGACACCCAAGCTGGCCGGCATCATGATGCTGACCATTCCGGTACTGATCATTGCGGCCATTGTTTTTGGCCGCTGGATTCGCGCACTATCCAAAAACAGACAAAAAGTACTGGGCGACAGCAATACAATACTGGATGAAACGCTACAGACAATCCACGCAGTGAAAGCTTTCAGCAACGAGTTGTTCGAAAATAATCGCTATAGACGTTCCAATGAAGATGTGGTTCAGGTTTCGATGAAATTTGCCGCCAGCAGGGCTATTTTCACCGTATTTGTTATTACCCTGCTGTTTGGCGCCCTGTTTTTTGTGATATGGATGGGAATGCGCATGATTCAGTCGGGCGAGGTTTCGGCCGGGCAGCTGGTTTCTTTCGTTACGTTTACCGCCGTTGTTGGTGCTTCCATTGCCGCTCTCAGCAATTTTTTTACGGAACTGGTTGGCGCTATCGGCGCTTCCGAGCGTATTCTTGAAATAATGGATACACCTTCGGAAATAGAAGAACGTCCGCAGACAAATCTGAAAGCAGGACGTTTAAAAGGTGACCTGACACTTGAAAATATCGGATTTGCCTATCCTACCCGACCGGATATGCCGGTATTGAAAAGTGTTGACATGACTATCTCTTCAGGCAGCAAAGTGGCGCTTGTCGGACAAAGCGGCGCTGGAAAATCTACTGTCATGCAACTGCTTCTCCAGTTCCACCGCCCCGACTCGGGCAGAGTGCTGGCAGACGGCCGGGATATTCAGGATTACGAACTGGCTTCTTACCGGGAAAACTTTGCCCTTGTACCGCAGGAAGTAATTCTGTTTGGTGGGACTATCAGGGAAAATATCCTGTATGGAAAACCTGGTGCAACGGAAGAGGAGATCGAGGCTGCTGCACGCCAGGCCAATGCCTGGGAGTTCATATCCAGATTTCCGGAAGGGCTGGACACCATTGTCGGCGAGCGTGGTCTCAAGCTGTCAGGCGGACAGCGACAGCGTATTGCCATCGCCCGCGCTATCCTGAGAAACCCCAGCATACTGCTGCTTGATGAGGCTACCTCTTCGCTTGATGCTGAATCAGAGAGGCTGGTACAGGAAGCACTTGAAAACCTGATGAAGGGGCGTACGAGCATCATCATTGCCCACAGACTGGCTACCATCAGGGAGGTTGACTGCATTTATGTGCTGGAGGGTGGCAGGATTGTTGAACAGGGCACACATGCAGAACTTTCCGCAAAAGTGGACGGAGTGTACTCCAGTCTTGCCCGGTTACAGTTCAACCTGATGCCCGGCTAGGATATATGCCTTCATGCGTACTTTTTTTCCGCGATCGTCTTCAGCAACATCCTGCCAGAGCAACTCAATACCCGGGAGCAGCTCCAGTTCGGGCCGCTTGTGCGGAGTAATTATTATCAGAAGCGGTGCAGCCTGAAACAGGTTCCATGTCAGAGAGAAGAGGTCTTTCCGGGGACAAAGATGCATGGCAAAAGAACAGATGATGGTGGAGTAGGCACCTTCAATTCCGTTTTTTACTACATCCATGAATGAGTACGGATGGCATGTCAGACCGGTATTCTTCTCGTAAAGAGACCGGGTGAAGGGATCGCTACCCTCCACCCGCTGCGCGCCCATACGTATGAGCGCACGCGTGACTTCCCCTCCACCAGCTGCAAAGTCGAGAACACATCCCGTCAGATCCAGACGCTGGCAGTTCTGCTCCAGCAGGCGTTCTATGAGCGGCAGATGAGGGTTCTCGTAGGAGTCACCCTGCGCCTGATAATAACCCTCAGCTCCGTACTGGTCGTACAGCGGACGAATAGAACGGGCCATTTCACTGAATTTTCAGCCAGTAGGAGCCTCCGTGTCTTTCTACATGCTTCAGGTTGGGATGCTCCCATACAGTACTTATAATATTGCGCAGTTCATCATCCTCCGAAATAAACCAGGCCGGAAAAATGGTATGATACCGCTGAGGGTTTGCCAGCAGGTTGATGGCGAGACCGTATTGCTCCGAATAGAACCGGTCGCACATGAATTGCGGATAATCATGCGGTATATAAATATCATGTATATGAACGATAACCCCCGGTTTCAGCAGTGGCAGTGTTTCCAGATAAAACACCGTTGAATCCGAGTTTGGAAGCATCCTGTGAGAGTTGTCAATAAATAATATATCGCCGGGTTCGAGTTCCGACAGCCACCCGGTGTCAGCATTTTCAAACGGTTTACGGATGATTTCGTCGGCCAGGTGGTCAATTTCAGCACGCGGATGCGGGTCTATGGAAATAATTCGGGTATTGGGAGAATGTTCCCTGACCGCCTTGCAGGCCACACGCGTTGAATTTCCGGATCCTACCTCCACATATCGGGCAGGTTTGGTTTCGGCAACAATCGTATAAAGTGCCATGATATCGAGTCCGGGGAGAAACCCGTTATTCCAGCCGGGTTTCGTGTTATCGGACTCACTGGCCGCCGGTTGAATCTGATGAAAAGCAGGGGCATGACTCTGAATCAGTCGCATCCATTCTTCGTATTCGCTGCGATTGGCCTCGACAATACCGAGCAATCCGGGGTGTGCGGGGAGTCCGTGACCATACCGTGGTTTGAAATCAACTTTATATTCCAGGAAAAGCGTCTGGAATCGGGGGTGTAAAAATCTGGCAAGTTTACGCAGCATAATGTAAAACAGGATGATTTGAATAATGAGAAAGCCGCTACGCCGCAAAATTATGCAGTGTAACGGCTTCCGTATATGTTGTGTGCGGCTAAAATTACCTCACCACTGTAACGTCACCGCGGTAAAGGAGCACCTTGCCGTCGAGGAATTGAACTTCAATGATGTAAACAAACACACCCGGATTTACATACTGTCCGTTGAATTTGCCATCCCATCCGTCGGCCAGGTTGTTGTTGTCGGGGAAGAAACCCTCCCGATTGAACATCAGGTTACCCCAGCGGTCGAATACACGCATATAACTGATCAGCTTTACTCCAAGTCCGGCATAAACATTGAAATGATCATTTTCACCTCCGAAGCCCGGCTTGAAAACATTGGGGACATAGATGTTTCTGTTGGGATCCACTTCAATAAGAATGGAGCCCTCGCCCGTGCAGCCGTTCTCATCCACTACCTGCAGGGTGAACCGCTGATCGGAAGTAATATTGACTTTCGGGTTGAGAATACCGGGGTTACTTACCAGATTGGCCGGGTTCCAGAAGAAGGTATCAATAGCAGCGCCGGAGATCAGGGGTTTGAGTCTGTATGTAGAATCTCCAAGCTCAATTTCGAACACATCAGGGTCGAAAACAACCTCTATTTTGGCAGGTTCAACGATAGTAACTGTATCAGTGAGATAACAGCCGGTGATATCGTAGTAAGTTACGTAATGGTCGCCGCCACCGACAGTCACCGGGAATCCGGGTGACAGGACTGCTCCAAAATCAACGCTGAACTGGTATGGGCCGCCGTTACCGCCATAAATGGTATCAACACGCAGCGTTGTCTCATCTCCAAAGCAGGAGAGAACCGAGGGCAGGTCGAATTTGCCGGTTACCGGAGGCGGATTCTGCAGGGTGAAGGAAGCACTGCTCGAGCAACCTTCGCTATCGGTTACAACCACCGTATAATCACCCGCAGGAACATCCTCGAGAATACGATCGCTGCCAACAGCGGTACCGGAGGCATTAAACCATTTATAACTTACCTGGCCGGTATTCCCGCCAGTCACATCAACTGCAATCATACCATCGCTGTCGCCAAAGCATTTGGGTGCTTCAGTCTGGATTAGATCCTGCGAGAGAGATATCTGGGGTGGCTGATTGACAACAATATTTGAAACAACACCTGTACAGCCACTGGCATCGGTAATGGTTGCCCTGTAAGTACCTGCTGCGAGGCCGGTTGCTGTGTTACCTGCGGTACCATTGCTCCATAGAACTGTGTAGGGTGCTCCGTTACCGCCTGTTCCGATAACAGAAGCTGTTCCGTTTGACTGTCCGAAGCAGGATGCATCAATGGTATTGGTGGAAGCAGAGGATACCGCTGTAGGGCTGGTGATGGTGATGGTGTCCGTGTTGCTGCAATTGTTTGGATCAGCTGCGGTTACCGTATAAACACCTGCGCACAGATTGTTTCTGCCTGCTCCGATAAAGCCATCATTCCATATATAGTTGAAAGTGCCCGATGATGGCGGCACGGTACCATAAGAGGCTGAAGCAGTGGCTGTTCCGTTGCAGAGGCCGAAACAGGAAACACCCTGAATACCAGTTACAGTATTCAGGACCTGCGGGGGCTGGTTGAGCGTGAAAGAGCCGGTGAGTGTACAGCCTGCATTGTCGGTAACCGTCACGGCGTAAGCTCCCGCTTTCAGCGAGAAAATAGTCGGACTGTTTGACTGTGCGGGCGACCAGCTGTAATTCACATAGGGAGCCTGTCCGTTTTGAACCACAACACCCAGTACCCCGTTGCTGCCACCGAAACACGTTGGCTGAACAAGTGAAGTATCTGCGAAAGAAAGCGGAATCACATTATTCAGCTGTGCAGTGGACGTAGCCACGCAACCGAAAAGATCAGTGACGGTAACAGAGTAAATTCCGCCGCCGAGACCGGTTACTGTCTGGTTATTACCTACTGTGAAACCTGTACCCACCTCTATCCACTCATAAGAAGCGGCATTGACTACGTTGGCCGTCAGTGAACCGTCGTTGCCACAACGAACAGGAGTTACTGAAACACTGATATTGGGAGGTGCCGGAGCAGTAAGGGTGAAGGTCATGGAATCGCTGCACCCTTTTACATCAGTTACGGTTACAGAATAAGTACCCGCACTCAGGCCCGACTGCGACTGGCCGTTGCCCGGAATACTCCACTGATAGTTGTAGTTCGGACCACCGTTGCCACCCAGTGCCACTACACTGATAGAGCCGGAGTTGGGCTGGCCACAAATTGGATTTACCTGACCGAGGGTGATGATATTCAGTTCGGCAGGCTGGAAAACTGTTATCGTTGTGGTTGCACGGCATCCGTTGGCATCCGTAGCCGTTACAGTATAATCACCGGCCGGGATATTGGTGTAGGCTGAAGATTTGTTCAGGTTGCTGACAGATGCACCCGGGATCGAGGGTGACCAGGTGAAGCCGTAAACACTTCCAAAAGTAACCGGAAACTCGTCCACAGTAACAGCGGCCCCTCCGTCGCTCAATCCGAAGCATGACACACTGATTTGCGTGAGCGATGGCTCGAGGGTTACAGACTTTTGCGCTCCGACTGTGACTACATCCGTGCGGGTACAACCGTTACTGTCTGTGATAGTAACCCGGTATGTTCCCTCTGCGAGATTGTTTACAGTAATCGGATTGGCAGTTGTAGGAACACCAACGAGTACTCCGCTGGCATTTTCCCATGTGTATGTGTATTCGCCGGCGGCGGTAGGAGCACCACCCTGCGCTTCGTATGTAATCGAGCCGTTTGAAACACCGGAGCACGATGCGTTCGTTACGCTTACCGATTTTCTGGTAATACCAAGTGGCTGGCCGAGGAAGCCTGATGCCACAGGCGCGAAACAATTTCTGAGTGTATCCCTTACAACCAGGGTATAGTTTCCGGAAGGAACACCGCCAAAAGCAGCACCATCCTGCAGAATTCCCGTAGGCGCAGGGAGCGTCAGCGGAGACCACTGGAAAGTGAACTGTGGACCGGGGTTCTGGACTGCGACGCCACCCACCAGTACAACGGCCTTGATGATGCCATCATCGGATCCGTTGCAGCTTGGCTCCTGAATAAAGGAAATCTGCGAGCCCAGCGTGGGAATATCAAGTGTAATGGTATCACAAAGCGTGTTGTTATTGCGATCGTTGATACAAACCGAGTATGTAGCAGCGATATTGCTGGAGTTTCCGATACCGGTGAAGGTTACACTCTTTCCAAGAGAGTCTATCACGTCAAAATAAGTCGGGCCACTGGTGGGGTCGAACTGCTGAACGACCACATCATAAGGCCCGGCCCCGCCGGTAGCAGTTACCACCACAGAAGCAGTACCCAGACACGTGGTATCCGTAACAAAGACCGTGTAGTCAAGGGGCTGGAACCCGACACACACAGCACCGGGAATCTGGTTCAATGCAAGGGGAAGTCCGAATTCATCTTCAAATCCGATGGCGGTCGGGCTGTTTGTGATACTCATATCCGAGCAATCACCCAGCGCACCGATCACATCGAAGCAAACAGAAAACAGTGCTTCGCCATTGGGAATAAGCAATGTATTGCCGAGAAAATCGAGATCATAAATAATAAGACCAATTTGTCCAATCAGCGCGTCCGCCTCGTTGAGCGTAGAGGAGGTGAACGGATCAAGCACAGGATTCAGGTCTGAAATACCTATATATGACAATACCGCCGGATCCCAGTTGATGGAGAATGAAGCGGAAACAATTTCAAAATTTTCTGCGGTAATCGGTACGCAGAGATTTGTCGTACCGGGATTCACAACTGTATCCTGAACAGTCAGAATGACATTGTCTGAAGGATCACAGGTTGACATATTGATGGTGAAAGATGCCGGGCATGCCTTCCCGTCAGAAACGACAACAGTATAGTTTCCGGACTGAGGCACCGAAAACACCACAGGAGCCAGATGGAACAACTGGGATTTCTGTGTCTGAATTACCGCCTTGACATTCGGATTGGAAGTCAGGTATATTTCGATATCATAAGTTGACGAAGTATTGTACTCCGGGTATCCGCCCTTGATGGTGAAACGGCCGAGACAGTCGTTATTTGAATTGGTATTGATACCATCCGCGACGATAGGGTTCAGGTAAATCACCTTGAATGTTTCGAGGGTATTTACGTTGACGCACGGGCCGGGAGGGCCATTGGGCGTTGCCTCGAAGCCGGACGGAGGGGTTATCTCGTCAAGTGTGATGGGGGCGAAATAGAGTTCGGTGGGCTGGTTGGCATTAAAGGCAGCGTTGATACCGCCATTATTGAAAAACCAGCTGTCGCCGCCATTGGGTACGCCCTCTGTTATATAAAAACCGTTGAAAGGGAAAGGGGTGGACCACAGACACTGATCGCCGGGACCCGGCACCAGGCTGATTGCCTGCAGATTGTCACCCGAAACAGTTGGCGGGCACTCGTAAAGCGCATAAGCGATACCGGGGGTTGTGGCCGGGACGGGATCGCCATTCAGTACAGCATCACCGTTATGCCTCAGCAGGAACGAATCACCGGCACAGAGGAAGAGTTCGGGCAGATCCCGGTCGTTACTGTTTCCGATAAACTGGGCCAGTGTGAAGGAACCGGCAAAATTGCAGACAGACTCGGGGTTGCTGCCAGTAGCGGGAGTTGTAAATTTGATCGGTTCGGCAGGCAGACCTATCTGCTGAGCCGTCTGGGCCGACGACTCGAAAGCATTTGCGACAAAAATGAACGCAAAGATCGGGATTAGAAGTTTTTGCATCAGGATGTTGAAATTTAACAATGGTTGATGGAAAAGATTGTTAGCAGGGAAAAGACGTGCGGCGCATCGGTTTATTGCGTGTGTCCGATTATCGCTCATGGAGGAAAGATTTGTGTCATGAAGTGTATTCTGAAGCAGAACGGCCGCAAAATTACCAACTTTTCGGCCAAAATCGCAACAAATTTGCATGTTAACAAAATGAGGGGCGGGTGCAGACTAACGATTAATCAGTTGTTTTTATTGTCGGGCCGGAAAGTTCATTCTCAAACACCTTTCCGTTTACAATCACTGTTTCAGCCATTTGACTCCCGAAATGATAGGGCAAAACTGCCAGACTGCTCATCGGACGGGAAATCATCAGGTTTGCGAGTTTGCCGACCGCTACAGAACCTGCTTCGTTTTCGAGCTCCATCGCTCTGGCACCATTGACAGTAGCCGCATTGACAGCTTCTTCGGGCAGCATTTTCATTCTGATACAGGCCAGCGAAATAACGAACTGCATATTGCCCGATGGAGCGGAGCCGGGATTGAAATCCGAGGCCAGCGCAACAGGGAGCCCGGCATCTATCATGCCACGTGCGTTTGGGTAGGGGATCCCCAGGAAAAAGGCACAATTGGGCAGCAGTGCAGGTATTGTACTGCTGTTCAGCAGTGCCTCTATCTCTTCATCTCCGGTATATTCGAGATGATCAACTGACAGCGCATGATTGGCAATACCAACCTGTACGCCTCCCGTTATACCCAGCTCGTTGGCGTGAATTTTGGCCTTCAGTCCGTAAACGGATGCTGCTTTCAGGATTCTGTCTGTTTCATCGGGTGTGAAAAAACCCTTGTCACAAAACACATCGCAATAGTCTGCCAGCCCCTCGCCAGCCACAGCGGGCAGCATTTCGTTGATAATCAGTGAAATATAATCATTTCGGCGTTCTCTGTATTCCAGAGGAACAGCATGGGCTCCCAGGAAAGTGGCTTTTACCGGTATCGGGCTTTCCTCTTTCAGTTTGCGTATTACACGCAACATTTTCATTTCACTTCCGAAAGTCAGGCCATATCCGCTTTTAATCTCGATGGCGCCGGTTCCGGTACTGATTACCTCATACAGGCGGGCACGGGCGCCTGCGAGCAGCTCATCCTCGGTTGCCTCCTGCATCTTTCGGGCAGAATTAAGAATTCCTCCCCCGCGGCGCGCTATCTCTTCGTAAGACAGGCCGCGAATACGATCAACGAATTCCTCCTCCCGGGTAGCTGCGAATACGATGTGCGTATGAGAGTCGCACCAGGCCGGGAGAACAAACCGGCCGGTGGCATCCAGAACGGTATCCGCTCGTTCGGGACAGTTGTCCATAGTACCGAAAGCGGCAATTCTGCCATTTTCAGCCAAAAGCCAGGCATCGTTGACAACTGGCAGACTGGCCATTTCAGCTCCTCTGACTATGTGTCGGGGAGTATTTTCAGCTGAAACGAGCGTCCGGATATTCCGGACAAGTAATGAAGACATAAACCGGTTCAAGTTATTCGACCATCAGATTACAGCCACGCAACTCGGCGGTATCAAGCCTGCCGAGCACCTCGAAAGTACCATCCGGGTGAACCCTTCCGATATCTTCCGTTTGTATAAAACTGACAGTATCAAGATTAGCCAGATCAATTATGTTGAGTACACCCGTTTTACCCGGATTCACGGCGCAAAACGGATCATTTATTTCCGTAGCCACCACTTTCATGGTATCGGAGGGGGCAAAAATAGTGCCACCTCTTGCATAAGCCTGTGAAAACAGCTCGGTCATTCCATATTCAGAATGGATACAATCAACACCAAAAGCCTCCATCAGCACCTGATGTACCTCCGTTCGGGTCATTTCTTTTCTGCGCCCCTTCATGCCGCCCGTTTCCATAATAGTGACTCCCTGCAGATTCATCGGATATCTTTCGGCAAAGTCGAGCAGGGCATAGGTAACACCCAAAAGCAAAACGGGGACGCCTGCATTTTGGCACCGGACGAGAGTATCCCGCAATCTTTCAAAATCGTCAAGAAAGAAGCCACTTTCCGGATACACCGACAATTCTGTCATATAATTGACCATGGCCACCAGTGAAGAATGGCCACGCTCCAGATAACTGGGCAGCAATCCGAGAATACACCATTCGCGGGAATGGCCATAAAAGCCGGAAAAGCCGCGTTCAGCATTGGTCAGATACCAGTTCAAATCCCTTACCAGATGTATCGAACTTGTCTGTCCGGTTGTACCGCTGCTTTCGAACCAGGTTTCTGCCGACCAGTTGCCCGACCTGATTTCATGCGACTTGAAGAATGAGACAGGAAGGAAGGGATACATCTTCTTTTCTCCCAGCAGTTCAACGAAGCGGCCATAAAGCAGGTTATTTTCCCGCTGGTAAAAGAAAAGTTTTCGAACAACCTCGTCGGTGAGCCCCTGATCCGGGATCATTGCCAGCAATTCGTTCCTGAGAAGTGTTTGCATTTTAGCGTCAGGTTGAAAGTTCGCATAAAACCGGAGACTACAATTTTCACAGGTTAATTGCGTTTGGAAGTTTATTTTTGAGGTATGAAAAAACATCTGATTCTACTCACGGCAGCGATCCTTCTCGCATTATCGGCGCAGTTCTGCATAAAACCGCCCAATTATCCTGACACACCCGAAATCAGCTTCACAGGTTTGTCGAAGAGTGTCATGCAGCAAGGGCGTTCGGAGGGCGACAGTGTGATTATTTCGTTTTTCTATACCGATGGAGATGGCGACCTGGGATACCCGAAATCAGATACAACGACGAGTATTCTGGTGAAAGACAACAGAGATTCTTTCGTCAAGTTCAGATACAAACTGCCTTATGTAGATCCGCAGGGTGCCGGAAACGGCATTTCAGGTCAGGTTTCCATTGTAATACCCACCAGTTGCTGTATTTTTGAAACACCTGAAGGCATCAAACTGGCTTGTGAAAATGTTCCGCCTTCATTCCTGTATGACACCCTGTATTATTTCATTCGCATCAGGGACCGGGCTGGCAATATCAGCAACGAGATAAAGGCCGGACCGATAGGACTGAAATGTCAGTAACAGTATTCACAACTGAATATCACCCTCAAATACATAGGCGGCCGGACCGCAGAGCCATATATCAGTAAATGAGTCATCGGTATGAGCTGTAAATCTGACCGACATGTTTCCTCCCGGTGCCTGCACAGGAATATGGTATTTTCCGGGTGGCAACCCCCGAAGCTGATGAGAAGCGATTGCTGCCGCGGTTACTCCAGTACCGCAGGCAAGTGTTTCATCCTCTACACCACGCTCATAGGTTCTTATTTTAAGCCGATCCGGATCACCGTTCAGCGAGCTCACCAGATTCACGTTGATACCCTCTGCTCGAAACCGCTGTGAGTAACGGACAGCCCTGCCCTCCGCAACCATATCTGCCGTGTCTATTGACTCATCAAAACGGACAAAGTGAGGAGAACCGGTATTCAGTACAAACGAATTACCCTCTCGTGTTACATGCCTTACATCGGCCATTTTAAGTGAAACTTCCGACAGCTCCCCGATATTTCCCGAGGTAATAACTGCTTCATGTGGACCATCAACAGCGAGGAAGCGACATTCGCTGCCTGTTACTCCGATATCCCGGGCGAATGCAGCAATACATCTTCCGCCATTGCCGCAGAGTGTACTTTGCCTGCCATCAGAGTTGAAATAAACCATCTCAAAATCGTGTCCTTCCACCGATTGCAGCAGGATAAGTCCGTCGGCGCCGATACCGTACCTTCTGTCACACAGGCGCGCGATCTGATCTGTATCATCGCGGGTAATCCATCGGTGTGTGCGCTGGTCGAGCATCACGAAGTCGTTACCGGCGCCCTGGTATTTACAGAAATGCATGATTGACCGGGTTTTGGGAAAAGGTCAGGAAAATTAATATCCGGCAGGAAACGAGTATCCGGTGGCTGATATTGCGATAATACTGACAAAAAATCCCTTCACAGCCGTATGGCAGCGAAGGGATTTATGCAGGCGGGCGGGTGATGAACCCATCGGAAGGGATTAGCCTTCGAGTGCTGCAACACCGCCGACGATTTCACCGAGTTCCTTGGTGATAGCTTCCTGACGGGCCTTGTTATAGTTGATACGCAGTGCCTTGAGGAGTTCCTCGGCGTTTTCTGTCGCCTTGTCCATAGCCGTCATACGCGAGCCGTGTTCAGAAGCGAGGGTATCGAGCAGGCATTTGTGGAAAGAGAGCTGGAGAATACTGGGTACCAGGTGTTCGAGCAATTGCTGCTGATCTGGTTCGAAGATATAGTCGGCTTTCTTCTGTTTAGCACCTGAAGAGACTTCCATTTTGGGTACAGGAAGCCACTGTTGAACCGTTGGGAAAGTAGTTGCGGCATTTTTGAA
>CAILQK010000369.1 GCA_903836265.1 uncultured Bacteroidota bacterium
ACCGACGAACCCCGAATCCCCGCTGGTGGAGAACCTTGACTACTACATCGAGCGGGGCTATCTGGTTTTCACCGAACATTACCACCTGAAAAGAGGCTACTGTTGCAAAAACGGCTGCCGCCACTGTCCGTACCGGAAAAAGGATGAAAAAAACAGTCAAAAGCCTGAAAAATAAACAGGAAAATACCAAACAGTATTTCCCGGATAAAAGAGTTAGGTACAAACGAACTTGATTCATACATATTGAAGTACATTTGCGGCAATTCGTGTATTTTTTACAAGAAGTCATTTGTCAAATAAAACTAACAACATGGTCATAATTGCAGATTGCGGCTCGACCAAGTGTGACTGGCTGCTGGTACACGGGGGCCGTGATCAACAGCTCGAAAATACAGTAGGTTTCAGCCCTTTCTTCCACAATGCCGACGAGATCAGGGCAATCGTGGCTGAACAGCTTGTTCCGAAACTGAATGCCGAACTGGTAAAGGAAGTATATTTTTACGGTACCGGTGTGCATGACGACTACCGGGCAGGAATTGTCAGCGATGCACTGAGTTCTATTTTCACCAATGCCCGGATTGAAGTGGAGCACGATTTACTTGGTGCTGCCCGTTCGGTTTGCGGTCGCAATGCGGGTATAGCCTGCATACTTGGTACGGGTTCAAACAGTTGCTATTACGACGGCAAGGACATACTCGACAATGTGCCTTCACTCGGCTGGTTGCTGGGTGATGAGGGCAGCGGCACCCATCTGGGCAAAGCACTGCTCCGGGCCTGGTTTTACCGGGAACTGCCTGCCGATCTGAATACGGCATTCAATGCCGTATGTCCGGAAGGACAGGATGCCGTGAAGGATCGTGTATATGAAAAAGGTGCCAACGCATTCCTGGCGTCTTTCACCCGTTTTCTGGGCGACAACATCAGTCACCCGTTCGTTCAGGGACTTGTATCTGCCAGTCTGGGTGAATTTCTGGACCGCCACGTATTGAAATACAATGGTTATCAGCACGTCCCTGTTCACTTTGTGGGTTCCATTGCGCATCATTTCCGCGGAGTGCTGGAAAAATGTATGGACGAGCGCAAATTGAAGATGGGTGTTGTTACAAGAAAACCGATTTACCCGCTGGCAGACTACCATCTGCAGGAAAATGATCTGGGAGCATGACAGAAAATAAGATAACACCGACGAAAGAAATCAAGAGAATTGCCGTGTTCACGTCAGGTGGCGACGCACCCGGCATGAACGCTGCAGTACGTGCCATCGTCAGAAACGCCGTGCACAACGACCTGCACATATACGGTATCATGCGCGGCTATGAGGGTATGATAGACGGCAACATCCGCCGACTTGAAACGACCGATGTCAGCAATATCATTCACCGGGGTGGCACCATACTGAAAACAGCTCGCAGCCAGCGGTTTCTCACGCCGGAGGGGCGTAAAAAAGCCTATGAAAACCTGATTGACAATGATATAGATGCGCTTATAGCCATCGGCGGCAATGGTACATTCACCGGAGCAGTCAAGTTCATGGAGGAATATCCGAATGTGCCGATTCTCGGATTGCCGGGTACCATAGACAACGACCTGTACGGCACCGACTTCACCATCGGCTTTGATACGGCAGTGAATACATCCGTTCAGGCAGTTGACAAGATACGCGACACAGCAGACTCCCACAACCGGCTTTTCTTTGTGGAGGTAATGGGACGCCACTCAGGTTATATTGCCCTTCATACAGGCATAGGAGGCGGAGCCGGCGGCGTGCTAATCCCGGAAGAAGAAACCACAATTGACGACCTCGTCAGACTGCTGAAACGCGGCGCCAAACGCGCCAAACTGTTCAGCATTGTTATTGTAGCCGAGGGCAATCACATGGGAACGGTATATGACATCGCCAAAAAAGTGGAAGAACAGATAGATATTTACGACGACATCAAAGTAACTGTCATTGGCCACCTGCAGCGCGGCGGATCACCATCCTCATTTGACAGGGTACTCGCTTCCATACTCGGTTTTTCGGCCGTTGAAGCCCTTTTGCAGGGCAAAACAGGCATGATGGTTGGTATTAAAAACAACAGTATTCACTATACGCCATTCCACGAAGCCATTACCAGAAGGAAGTCGCTCAACAAAGATCTTCTGCGCATGTCGCATATACTTGCACAGTAGAAAAAGTTCTTGGGAACACGTTGTACATACTAAAAAGGCTGTTTCAGGAAAGGTTCACCTGAAGCAGTCTTTTTTTATTAAATTATTGTAATTCAATAAATTAATTCTTCCAGAAAGGCCCTCACAGTCAAATTTAACTTGTCGTTTGCAAAAATACGACTATTTTATAGGTCTCAAATATGAAGTTATTTTAATCGTGTTTAATACCTTTGGCCTTGAGAGTCCGATGTTCAGTGTTCAATTCGTGTGCTCTTTTTGTTGAAGATTAACTAAAACTTGCTTTTAAACATGAAACGTAACTTTTTACTCACTTTCCTTTTCGTCCTCAGTTGCGGGATGGTTTTTGCGCAGCGGTTCTCCAACCTGCCGAAGGCTCAGCTGGCTCAACCGGCAAAGGCAGTTCCTGCTGTGAAGACAAACTTCACCGGTTTTGAGGCGCACGACGGTCAGTGGGCAGAATCTGTTCCGCCGGCAGCCGGTTCTGTACTGGGTATTGTTGGCAACACGGTTTATGACCTTCAGTCCAACGGCGGTTCAGGCCACCGTCTGCACAACTACGGCAACGGCAACCTCTCCGGTGTATTCACTATCAGCCTGAACTCTTCCGGCTACCCCGACCGCGGTACCGGTTACAATACAGCTACAGGCGGCGTATGGGGTGCAGCTCCGGCTGCCCGTATCGAGAATGCCCGTACCGGCTTCACCAACCTCTCTGTGGGTTCCGACGGTACCGAATACACAACCTCACACCTCGGAGCAGGCAAAATCCGCCTGTCACGTCGTGCAGCTGGCTCCAGCACCTGGGATCAGATTGATATCCCGAGCCCAACCACTGTTCTGTGGAGCCGCCTCGCTGTAGGTGGAGCCGATGGAAAAACTGTACACATGATCACTTCCACTATGCCTACCGGAAACGGAGGAACTGCTTTCCAGGGTATGGACGGCGTGGTGATCTACCACCGCTCACAGGACGGCGGCAATACATGGGATATCCAGGGTGCCCTGCTGCCAGGTATTGACAGCACCACCTTCCTCGGCACAGAAGTAGAGGGTTACGCCATTGATGCCAACGGCAACAATGTGGCTATCGCAGTGGTTAACACATGGAACGACTGCCTGCTTTACACTTCTTCAGACAACGGTACCACCTGGGAGAAAAAAGTGGCCAACGACTTCCCGCTCGATCGCTACGTGGTGAACACAGGCTACGACCCCGCTACCCTTCCGGTTGATCCGGGCCAGCCATCCAGCATCTATGACATCTTCACTACGGATGGTACCGTTGACGTCATCATGGACGACCAGGGTATCGCGCACATGTTCTATGGTGCAACCTATGTAAATGACTCTATCATTGATGATACAGGCTGGTCTTTCTACCCCGGCACCAACATCGGTATCGTTTACTTCAACAGCCTGATGGATGACAACTCCGGATTTATCTCCGGATACTGCCCCGACGTTGACAGCGATGGTGTACTGAGCGTTACAGATATCTCCAACTACGGTCTCGGTCTGAGCACACACCCCGCCGGTGCAGCCGATGCCAATGGCAATATCTACGTTGTGTATTCTACCGTACATGAACTGTATGTTGATGCCAACAGCAACTACAACTTCCGTCAGCCATGGATCTGCGCATCTGCAGATGCCGGCCAGACCTGGACTGCTCCACAGGCACTCCTGAACCCGCTCCTCCTTGATTCAGACTCTACCGAAGTTCCTTTCCTAGAGTGCATCTTCAACTCTGCTGCACGCTTTGTTGACGATAAAGTACACGTACTGTTCCAGGCCGACTACTCTCCGCTGACGTTCCTGAACAGCCCTGATACAGACACAGAAGCAGGTGACAACAGCATCCGCTACGTTGGCTACCCGGCCAACTGGGCACTCACCAACACCGTGAACGTACCAGCCGAAACAATGAAATTCACAGCTGTTCCAAATCCGGCCAGCGACCGTATCGTACTCCAGTTCAACTCCGACCGCACACAGGAAAGCTGGGTGACACTGTACGACATGCAGGGCCGCGCAGTACGTACTACTGCACCGGTTACTGCAAGCGCAGGCGAAGGTGTAGTGAACATGAACGTGGCTGATCTGGCTGACGGCATGTACATCGCACGCCTGAATCTGGGCAATCAGTTCGCTACCAGGAAAGTAGTGGTCAAACACTGATCATACCTTTCGGTTCTATCCTGACGGGGCCGGCAGTAATCTGCCGGCCCCGTCTTTTTTTATTATTTTTTACTCCATTTCAACCAGTTATTAAACCGGCTTCGTACTTTTAGGTCAAATGTGAAACCATGGCATCAAAAGGGTGTGTCAGGGATATGTTTCATCGCTTAATTCATCGCTTATGGCATCTTTGCAAGCATTCACGGGTATTCTCGGTCAGCGAAGAGCTGCTCACCTGCTTCGCCGTACCAGTTATGTGTATTCGGCATCCAGAGTCAATCAGATGGCCAGCCAGACAGCTGCCCAGGCACTGAACAGTCTGCTCACAGCATACAGCCTCTCTGCTGAACAACCCATCTACGACGACCCGGCCACCACCACCAACGAAGCTGCCACCTGGGTACTCCCCCTTCCCGGCGCCGACAATGCCAACCTGCCCGCACAGGATTTTGTACTTCGCAGATATGTCATCAGCTGGTGGTCAAATGAAGCCATGAGAGACCCGGGGATCACCCATAAAATGATGATCTTCTGGCATCAGTACCTGGCAACTTCCATTCAGACGCTCGGCAGCAAACATTACTTCGACCACCTCTGGCTTCTGAGGTGGGGAGCACTCGGCAACTTCAAAAAACTGGCCACAAAAATGGTCACCGACAATGTCATGCTGCTGTACCTGAACAATCACCAGAATACAGCCACCAACCCCAACGAAAACTTCGCCCGTGAATTTTTCGAACTTTTTACCATCGGAAAAGGCCCTCAGATTGGCCCCGGCGACTATACCAACTATACAGAAGATGACATTGTACAGGCAGCAAAAGTATTCACCGGATTCCGGGCATCCACCGGAAGAACGGTAATAGATACAGAAACCGGTATCCCGCGCGGCACAACGCTTTTCTCCGCACACGCCACCGGCCCCAAACAGTTCAGCAGCAAGTTCCAGAATACAGTTATCCAGGGCGCAACGAATGCCGCAGGTATGTGGATTGAACTGAACAATTTCGTGAATATGGTATTCGCACAGGAAGAAACAGCAAGAAATCTGTGCCGCAGACTGTACAGATTCTTTGTCAGCAGAAATATCACAGAAGAAATAGAAAACGATATCATCGCTCCACTCGCTGCCAACCTGATGGCAAATGGCTACGAGGTGAAACCAATTCTGCTCAAACTGCTGCAAAGCGAGCATTTCTTCGACGAGGATGACTCCGATAACAAGGACGAAATTATCGGAAGTATCATCAAATCGCCACTCGAACTCGCCTACCAGTCGCTCTCGTTTTTCGGCCTGCAACCAGTTTCCATATCCACACAACCCGGCAACAACTTCCTTTTCCACGAAAGAGGTCTCGCACAGCGGATGTTCACCATGGCCAATTTCAATCCGTTCCAGCCCAGCGATGTGGCAGGGTACCCCGGATTTTACCAGTACCCCGACTACAGCCGGGCCTGGTTCAACTCCAGTACCATCATCGCACGATACAAGGTGCCCACCATGCTGATCAGCGGCAAACTGACCATCGGCGGAACGGTAAACACCGCACTTGGCATCAAACTGAATGTGGCACCATGGATTAAAAGCGGCAGCGCAGTAACCGATCCATCCGACTCCTGGGTACTCGTACAGGAACTGCTCCGGTATATGCTCCCCGAAACAGTGGACGCCGACAGGTTCGCCTATTTCCACGATACGGTATTCCTCGACAACCTGCCTCCTGCCGACTGGACATACGAGTGGGAGAACTACCTGACAACAAATAATGACTCGGAAGTGAAGATTCCGCTCGAACGGCTCATTACAGCTATCATGTACTCGCCTGAGTACCAGACTTTTTGATCAGTATCCTCTAAACGATTTCGCATAATTTGCCGTTACTTTGATGCACCAAAACGGCAAATTATGCGAAATACCCTTTTTACCCTGCTGTTCATGCTCCCCGGAGCAGCCCCCGCCTGTCTGAATGCACAGGAACACGCAGACTGCATCTCAGCCATGCAGATCTGCGAGAAAAAAACGTATCACATTGATCATCTTTCGGGAGAAGGCCGCGACAAGTCAGAGGCAGACCTCATCGCCTGCTTCATGGGCAGTGAAAATGACGGACAGGCCGAAGAAAACTCCATCTGGATCCGCTTCGAGATAGAAAAAAGCGGAAGTCTTGCCTTCACCCTCACGCCCGACCGGTACGACGACGACCTTGATTTTATCGTTTACCGGCTCACCGACGGTACCTGCAACAATAAAAAGATCGTCCGGTGCAATGCAGCCGGCGACCCCGGTATCGCCGCCGGCATCAGTCCGTGCCTCGGCGAAACCGGCCTCCGTGAAGGCGAAACCGACAGCAGTGTGGACGCCGGATGCAATGACTCCGGAGATAATGCCTGGCTGGCTCCCCTGCAAGTGAACAAAGGAGAAATTTACGTGCTGCTGGTGAGCAACGTGAGCTCAAGAGGCCCGGGTTTCACCCTGCGCTTTACCGGAACAGCTTTCATGCCCTGCGATCAGGAAAAGCCGCAGGCAAAAACAGCGGTCAAAAAAACAACTCCCAAACCTCCATCACCAACGATAGCGAAAAAAACAACAAAACCCGAAAGTATCGGCGGGCGGGCAGTGGAAGTCGGAGACGAACTGAAGGTAAAAAATAAAAAAATCAAACTGAAAGTGTGGGACAGTCAGGTAGAAGACGGAGATATAATATCTGTATTTGTAAATGACGTAAAAGTGGTGGATCACCTGCGCCTCCGACTGAAGCCGCAGGAATTTGATATCGAGCTGCCACCCGGAAAAGAACACTATATCACCGTTTTTGCCGACGATTTCGGCAAGGCAGAACCCAATTCTGCCATGATCTCGGTCAATGATGGTGTGAAAGTCCAGGTCATAGATCTGGTAGCCGGGAGAAAAAAACAGGAGAGCGTCCGAATAATTCTGGAGTAAAATCCTGTTTGGCACGATACTTGTAATGTATTGATCAGATTTCCGCGTAATCCTTCCACACATTCACCTTAATTCCGGTGTTTATAAAATTGATTGGCACCGGATAACCTAATCATCATGACAGTTTATAATCACGACATCCAGGACTTCCCGTCCGGTGTCTCCGGCAAAGTAGAGTTGCTCCAAAACGCTCCTAATCCATTCATCGAGATGACGCTTCTCTGGTTCCGTTTGCCCGACGCTGCACAAATCATGCTCCGCATTTTTGACTCCAGCGGTAAAGAGGTAAATACCAGAACAGGTCAGTATCAATCCGGTGAACAGCATATTATCCTTCACAGATCTGACTTTCAGGAACCGGGCTTTTATACCTGCCGGCTGGAAACACCATTCGGCGCCGCCAGCAGAAAACTGGTCATGTATTGAGCAGCCTCTGTGATTCAAAAGAACATTCCTTTTTTCTTAATCAGTTATATCCCGTTGAGGTCGCCTGTGGCAAGAGCCCTGGCGGCTTTTTTTATGAACGGCACCCGATCTGCAAGCGCAGCAGCACCGTCTGCCAAAGAAGCCAATGAGGATGAACAGGGAAAACAACCTCAGGTTTCCGGTTCAGATACGTATTCCAGAATATCACCCGGCTGACAGTCAAGCGCCTTGCATATAGCCTCCAGTGTGCTGAACCGCATGGCCTTTGCCTTTCCGGTTTTCAGTATGGAAAGATTAGAGAGCGTAATTCCAACCCTTTCCGACAGCTCATTCAGCGACATTTTGCGCCTGGCCATCATTACATCGAGATTAACAACGACTGGCATTATACGGTAAGATCAGTTTCATTTTGCAATTCAAGTCCCTTCCGGAAAACCAGAGAAACAACAAACAGCACAGCAGACATCATCAGGTAAGCACCACTATCGTTCCAGAATCTTTCCATGGCACTGGCGTCGTATCCTTTTTCCATGAGTCTTTCGACAAATTGACGGGCAATCATGCTTGCAATACCTGTCGCGAAGGAAAAAGTTGTGATTCCGGAAATGATCCGGGAAATATTTTCACTGAACGGTTTTACCATATCCAAGACTTTGAACAGCCCGAGAACCAGATAAAAGACATAGGCCTTCAGAGCGGAAATCAGAATTGACACCAGAAACATCAGGCTGTACGCAGCTCTGCTCTCAGTATACAGGAGGGCAAGGTTTAGTCCCTCATACAGATTGTGAGCAGCAATCGGTCTGAACAAACTGTATATATAGTTGAACAGCAAAGCACCTGTCTGGATGCAATAACCAACAAAAATCAGCCAGCAGACTATGTGAATCAGCTTGCGTACAACATCATTTCTTCGAATCATACACAGAAGAGTTGAGTGTGATCTGCAAAGGTATATTTTTAATGATAAAAATTAAAAATTTATTGAAAAACAGTAAATTTATTTTGAATAAACACTTTTGACAGGCCAGTTTCTCCACATCGGTACAGAGGATGCCCGTCGCTGCGCTTTAGCAAGACGTTTTTCTGATATATACCTCACAACCCATCTCCAGCCCCCGCAGCTCCGCCAGTCCGCGCATGCGCCCATACAGGGAGTAACCCGGATTCGACTGGCGGTCTGACACCAGATCGCCCATCATGCGGTGACCGTGATCGGGCCGGTACGGGATAGACAGATCAGTTCTTCCCTCGCGTGCACGCCGCGCGACCTCCTGCAAAACGGCTTTCATAACGGCGGGCATGTTGGCCGATCCTTCCAGGTGGCTGGCCTCGTAAAATGAGCCATCGGGCTCCAGCTGTACACTCCTGAAATGAAGAAAATTGATCCTGTGACCCAGCGTCCCGATCATGGCTGGCATATCATTGTCGGCACGGGCGCCAAAGCTGCCCGTACAAAAACATAATCCGTTATATTCAGAATCACAGGCTTTGATAACAGTCAGGGCATCGCTGATGTCTGATACCACCCGCGGCAAACCAAAAATACCGAAAGGCGGATCGTCGGGATGGATAGCAAGGCGAATACGGACATTTTCAGCCACAGGAACAATTTCACGGAGGAAAAGTACCAGATTCTGACGCAACTTTGTGGCGTCAATATCCTTATAGGTTTCAAGTTTCTGCCTGAATGATTCAATGGTGTAGGACTCTTCAGAACCGGGCAGACCGGCAATAATATTTGCAACGAGCCGCTCGCGTGCAGCACTGTCTGCTCCTGTATACCATTCCCCTGCCCTCTTTACTGTTTCACCGGAATATGCCAACTCGGCCCCGGGCCTTTTCAACAGAAAAATATCGAACGCAGCCACTTCAGACATATCAAAACGAAGCGCCTCTGAACCATCCTCTACCTGAAATGCCAGGTCTGTTCGGGTCCAGTCGAGCACCGGCATGAAATTGTAACAAACTACCGGAATACCGCAGGCAGCAGCATTTCGCAGACTTTCTTTGTAGTTTTCAATGTAAAACTCAAAATTCCCCGTACGACGTTTGATATCCTCGTGTACAGGAATACTCTCTATAACCGACCAGCGTAGTCCGGCTGCCTCGATCAGTTTTTTCCTTTCAAGAATGGCGTCCTTTGTCCAGACCTCGCCGTTGGGAACGTGGTGGAGCGCCGAGACAATACCGGTAGCGCCGGTTTGACGAATATCCTGCAGCGTGATCGGATCGGAAGGGCCGAACCAGCGCCATGTTTGTTCGAGCATGATATCAGAATTTGAGGGAGCAAATCTATGAACACACACGGAATTTTCTGCCAGACTCTATTCGTCATGTGCTTCCGTTCGTCGCGATCTGGTGTGTACCTGCAGGATTTTTTGGTTATACCTTCTCACTTCAGCCGAGCCGCGTAATTTCCAGAGCTGATCACGCGCGTGCGCATGCGAGCGCGCAAGATCAATAACTGGCGCCGGATAATCGCAGGTTCCATACATCATGGAGTCGAGCGGAGTCGTCAGCCAGGGCTCGTGCAACAGTGGTAACGGCAATCCTGCAAGCTCCGGCAGCCATTTTCGGATGAAAACGCCCTCCGGATCGTGTTCCTGCGACTGCTTTACCGGATTATAGATACGGATAGTATTCACGCCCATTACCCCGGCCTGCATCTGGAACTGCGGGTAATGTATTCCCGGTTCATAGTCGAGGAAGAGTCGTGCCAGGTGATGAACGCCCGCCTGCCAGGGCTGCCACAGGTGATGCGTCAGGAATGAGACGAGCATGGCCCTCATTCTGAAATTCAGGTAGCCGGTTTCGCGCACGCAACGCATGCACGCATCCACAAGCGGGAAGCCTGTACGGCCTTCTTTCCAGGCAGTAACCAGCATATCGTCCTGTTCCGTCCGCACACTGTCGAAACCCGGATTCAGGTTCCGGAATTCCATATTGCAGGCTGTCTCAAATTTCTGGATGAAATGGCTTTGCCAGAACAGCCGGCTGACAAACTGTTCCAGGTTTCTGTCGCCCCCCCGCTCTGATATGACTGCCCTCGTGGCCTGATAAACCTGCCGGGCACTCACATTGCCCCAGGTCAGATACGGTGATATACGGCTGCAATGAAAACGCGCAGCTTCAGGCTTTGAAATATTGCGCATGTAAAATTTGCTCCTGTCTGACAGAAAAGAGCGCAAATATGCCAGTGCTGCACGTTCGCCCCCCGGCTGCATGGAGGTGCTGGTTGTCCGGATGCCAGGGGGAAGTGATTCAATATTCCATTTTTCGCCGAATCCGGGAGGCAATTCAACACCGCGAAAAGCAGGCCAGTCGGGGTGATCGGGTGGAGCCTCCAGATGTCGGTGGTAGTCCCCATCCCAGGTTTTCCGGTGTCGGAGCCTGCGCTGCACCCCGTTTGTCTGGTACTCACGCCATCCGATACCATGGCGGGCGGTATATTCAGCCACCCGAAGGTCGCGGTTGAAAGTGACCCTGTTGCCGGTTTCCACGCTGGAGAAAATCGTATTGATGTGCAAATGTGCACGCAAAGCCTCCAGTACATCCGTGAACTCGGCGTGAAAACTGTAGAATCTGATATTCCGCCGGGCCAGCGTATCCTGCATTTCACAGATACTCTGCCACACAAACCGCCAGTGCCGCCTGTCGCTGTCGGGGGCCTGCATCCACGATGGTTCGAAGCAGTGCAGCATCAGCACAGGCTCGCCTGCGCGGATGGCCTCCTTGAGCGGCTCGTGGTCAGAGAGTCGCAAATCGCGTTTGAACCAGACTATATTGCAGTTAACAGACATGATTTATCTAAACAATCTGCAGGAAAAGAGGTTTTAACTAAAAAAAAAGAACAGCATGAACAGGACATACTTACTCGTCGGGGCCAGTCAGGGAATCGGTCTCGAACTGGCAAAGCAACTCACTTCAGACGGACACCGGGTCATAGCGCTCAGCCGCCACCCGGGCGGGCTGGCCGGTTTGCCAGGAGTGGAGTATCACGCTTTCGACGTCCTGCAGGATGAATTTCCGGCGGCCATACTCCCGGCGGAGCTGCACGGGCTGGCCTACATGCCCGGCAGCATCAACCTGAAGGGGTTCAATACTATCAGGCCGGAGCAGTTCAGGGATGAATTCGAGATCAACTGCGTGGGAGCGATACGCTGCATACAGGCTGCACTGAAAACGCTGAAACAGACTCCGGGCGCATCCGTACTGCTGTTCAGCACCGTGGCGGTGGGTGTGGGCATGCCCTTCCACTCCGGAATTGCTGCTGCCAAAGGTGCCGTTGAAGGCCTTGCGCGCGCGCTGGCTGCAGAGCTGGCTCCACAGGTGCGCGTGAACTGTATAGCCCCTTCACTGACGAATACCCCGCTGGCTGCACGCCTCCTGAATACTGAAGAAAAAATGGCTGCTGCAGCCGCACGTCACCCGATGAAAAAAGCAGGCGACCCCGCAGAAATAGCCGCACTCGGCGCCTTCCTGCTGTCGCCCTCCACCGCCTGGATTACCGGACAAATCCTTCACGCTGATGGCGGGATGAGCACACTCAAGGTATGAAAAACGTAAAAAAAGAGCATTTGCCCACCAAAATTTGTCCTGTTTGCCAGCGTCCGTTCACGTGGCGAAAGAAATGGGAAAAGGTATGGGAGGAGGTGAAATATTGCAGCGACGGGTGCCGAAAGGACATAAAAAACCCTAAATATGCCCCATAAAGGCACAATACCCCCCGTACAGACGCGATTTATCGCGTCTCACACGGCCCCACACGTAGAGACGCGATTCATCGCGTCTCACACGGCCCACACGTACAGACGCGATTCATCGCGTCTCACACGGCTCACACGTACAGACGCGATTCATCGCGTCTCACACGGCCCACACGTACAGACGCGATTTATCGCGTCTCACACGGCCCCACACGTAGAGACGCGATGAATCGCGTCTCTACCGCACGAAATTCAGGCAGAATATTGTAATGAACGCCGAATATTGTGGTGTGGCTTGGCATGGAGACGCGATGAATCGCGTCTGTACGGATATCGTATTCTGATGAGCGATGTCACACCCCCGTCCACGCCGAAAAACCGCCATCAACAGGTATCACCGCACCGGTGACAAAGCGCGATGCATCCGAGCAAAGCCAGATGCAGGCGCCAATCAGTTCTTCCGGCACGCCAAAACGGCGAAGCGGTGTATTTCTGATGACATGTTCGCCCCGCTCGGTGAATGAGCCATCGGGATTGGTCAGCAGCGCCCTGTTCTGCTCGGTGATGAAAAATCCGGGTGAAATGGCATTCACGCGAATACCCTCCCCGAATTTGAGCGCAGCCTCTACAGCCAGCCATCGGGTAAAGGCCTCTATACCCGATTTGGCGGTGGAATAACCCGCCACCCGCGTAATCGCACGGGTAGCACTCATGGAGGTTATATTCAGAACAGCACCCCGACCGCGGTTGGCCATCGCCTTGCCAAATACCATGGACGGCAACACCGTACCATCGAGGTTGAGATTCAACACCTGTTTGAAATGTTCAAATGAGTGGTGATCGAAGAAATTCTCCTGCGGACCGACTGTCCCTCCCGGAATATTACCCCCGGCGCCGTTGATCAGGATGTCAATTTGTCCCCACGCGTCGAGTACACGGGTACGCGCGACCTCCAGCGCCGCCTGGTCGAGTACATCGGCCTGAATGGCCATCGCTTCTCCCCCAAGGGCTGTGATGGCCGCAGCCGTCGCTTCCAGACGGGAAAGGGTACGGCCAAGCAGAGCCACCCGAACACCACGGACGGCGTATTCGCGGGCTATGGCGCTGCACAGTATGCCGGCACCTCCGGTAATGACAGCTACCTTGCCACTCAGATCGAAAAGAGGGTCATACAACATATTATATATCTGCTTTTTTCATTTCGGGTACCAGCGCACGCATCGCGAACCACGCACACAAATAGGCCGATCCACTGATCAGAAACATGATATAATAACCAGTTTGTATGTGCCCGAGTCCCTTGTAATAGTCAAACAGGTAGCCCGCCGATTTGGCGATGATAACTGCCCCGAGGGTACCTGTCAGTCCGCCGAAGCCCGTAACAAACCCCACTGTTTTGCGGGGAAACATGTCGCTGACTGTTGTGAAAATGTTGGCACTCCACGCCTGATGGGCAGCCGTTGCCAGTCCGATCATCAGCACGCTCAACCACATGTTGTACTCACCCAGTGTTTGTGCCGCCACAACGGGTGTCGCGCAACACGCATAGATGAACATGGATCTGCGGCGTGCGTGAAATACAGGCCAGCCTTTGTTGACGAGTCGGAGCGGGAGCCAGCCACCGAGCACACTGCCAGCCATGGCAATAATATAAACCGTTGCCACGGGCGCCGACAGCCCGGTTTTTGACAGGCCATATTGCTCCTTCAGGAAATCGGGAAGCCAGAACAGATAAAACCACCAGATACCATCGGTCATGAACTTGCCCACGCCGAATGCCCAGGTCTGGCGCAGTCCGAGCAGTCTCTTCCAGCTGACGGGCGTGGCGTCAGCCTCTTCGGGCTCCCGGTCAGCATCGCTCTGTATATAGTCGAGTTCCTGCTGTGAAAGACGTTTTTGTTTCTTCGGGGTATCATAGAACCGGTACCAGAAATACAACCAGATCAGCCCCGTTGCGCCGATAATCAGGAAAGCGCCTCTCCAGCCGTACAGGATAGCGATGAAAGGAACTATCAGCGGAGCAATAATGGCACCCGCATTGGTGCCGGCATTGAGTACTCCTGTGGCAAAGGCGCGTTCTTTTTTGGGAAACCACTCCGATACGGCTTTGATCGCAGCCGGGAAATTGCCCGCTTCAGTGATACCCAGTCCGATACGGGCCAGGATGAGTCCGAAGTATGATCGTGCAAAAAAATGCCCCATCGCCGCGGCGCTCCAGGTGAGCAGGGAGAGTGCGTACCCGGTTTTTGTACCCAGACGATCAATCAGCCGGCCTGCGAGTACGTTTGCAAGAGCATACGACAACTGAAAGGCTACCGTTACGTTGGCATAGTCTGTTTTCGTCCAGCTGAACTCGACATCCAGGTATTCCTTTACCAGACTGATGACAGCCCGGTCGAGATAGTTGACCGTGGTGGCAAAAAAGAGCAGCGCACAGATGGTCCAGCGGTATTTTCCGGTCATAAAGGAGACTTAAAAGGGTTTAAAGGGCTTTTTTCCGGCCATCACCTCCTGCTTTGCCGGATCGAAGGTCACGCGCATGCCCGTACGCCAGGCTGCCGTGGCCATGATATTGGCAATGGAATGCTGATACCCTGCCTCCACAGGTGCATTGGGCTGTTTCCTGCTCCTGACGCACTCCATCCAGTTTTTAACATGGTTGAAGGTGTGTGTATCAGAACCAGTATTGGCATCATACACCACTCCGGGCCCTTCCAGCTTGCCCGCTGCCAGCAGATTGGGTTTCATGCCCATTGCCGAAGCTTCAGCCTCCTTCAGTCCGCCGCGGTCGCTGATTTCGTTGGTGTCGAGATTGATCATGCCGGCGTTGGAGTAATACAGCTCTTTGGTATCACCGGCTGAATTGGAAAACCGGGAAGTGAACTGCACCTGAAATCCGGTGGAGGGGTCGTCGGCAGGTCCGTAATCGAACACAACGGTGAGGGTGTCTGCATTGGTACGGCCATCTTTCCACTGGTAAATACCGCCGTTGGCCACGACGCTGCGCGGATACTGCAGTCCGGAAAACCAGTGGACAGTATCTATCTGATGACTCATCCACTGTCCTGGAATACCGGAAGAGTAGGGCCAGAACAGCCTGTATTCCACATACTTGCGCGGATCGAAGGGTTCATAAGGCCGGTTGGCCAGGAAGCGCTTCCAGTCCACATCCGACTCCTTCAGATTGTTCACCAGCGCCGGCCGGCGCCAGCGGCCTGGCTGGTTCACGTTCCACATGAGCTCTACCATCACGATGGGGCCGAATTTCCCCGACTGTATGTAGTTTGCCGCCTCCCGGTAATTGTCGCCGCTCCGGCGCTGGGAGCCGATCTGGACAATCTTCCCGCTCTCCTTCACAGCTTTCAGTACTGCGCGGGCATCTTCCATGGTTTCAGCCAGCGGCTTCTCGGTGTAGGCGTCGCAGCCGGCATTTACCGCCTGTATGGTATGTACAGCGTGCTGGAAATCGGCTGTACTGATAAAGACGGCATCGGCCACGCGTGCATCGTACAGGGCCTCGTTGTTTTCAAAAATCCGGACATCATTGCCGGTTTTTTCCTTCAGATGGGCTTTGCCGGCATCCCGGCGCAGGTTCCAGATATCTGAAAGCGCCACAATTTCAAAGTTCATCTCCTTGCCCAGCGCAGTGAATGGCGGAAGCAGCGAGTTTTTGAAGCGATCGGAAAAACCGATGATACCCACCCTGACCCGGTCATTGGCGCCGAGGATACGCGCATAACTTTTGGCGCTGAAGGCCATGGCGCCACCTGCAACGATGGCACTGTTGCGGATAAATTGTCTTCTTGTGCTCATTTTTTAGTCAGTTTAGTGTCCTGATTTTGATACTGCGGAAACTGACCTGATCTCCGTGATCCTGCAAAAGCACAGGTCCCCGGTCGTTCATGCCGAATCCTTCCCATTTTTCATATTTGCTGCGCGCAACCAGCGCTTTGAAAATATTGGATTTTCGTTCGTATTCCACCACTTTGAAGCCGTTCAGCCAGTGTTGTACTGTATTGTCGGGCCGTACGACAATACGACCCTGATTCCAGTCACCCATTTTACGCTGGAAGCGCTTTTCGGGCTTGTAGGAGGGTATCAGATCGTACAGACTGGCCAGTGTACGGTTACCCACCACGCCCTGTTTCGCATCGGGATGCCTTTCATCGTCGAGAATCTGGTATTCCAGGCCAATTCCCGATTTGCCGCCGGAATCGTAGTCTTCATTCACGAAATATTTGACACCCGAATTGGCGCCATCTGTCAGTCTGAATTCAAAAACGAGTTCGAAAGCGCCATAC
>CAILQK010000370.1 GCA_903836265.1 uncultured Bacteroidota bacterium
CACTGGGGGCAGCCGGTAGGCGTCCATCAGGTCGGCCAGCGCCTCCATATCGAACTTCTCACCCTGATAGCTCCAGCCATTGCGCATAAAATTGCTGGAAGTCAGGTACACGAGCAGTCCGCCGGGGCGAAGCAGTCGCAGTCCGTAGTACATGAAAAACAGCTCAATCTGGGGCATTTTGGGTTTGGGGACGTAGGCGCTATACCGGTTGCGGTACTTGCCGTAGGGCGGATTGCCAATCACCAGCGAGAAGGGGTATCCTTCCAGCCAGGTAAGGCGGTCAGTGAGTCGGCGGGTGAAGCGGGGCGGCTCCAGGAAGGCCGTCTCAAAGTAGCCTTCGTAGATGCGCGCCCCCGGGTGTATTATCTGTGCAATCCTGCGCGTCACAGGATTGATTTCAAATCCGTAGCATCGCGACTTGTCGGGCGCGGGGTCAAGTAGTCGGCCCGTGCCCAGTCCCGGCTCCAGGATGGTGCCCTTGCCGTCAAATCCGTATTGTTTGGCCAGCTCCCACATGAGATTTACCACATAATCGGGTGTGTAGAACTCGTACAGCACCCCTTCGCCACTGGCTCCGCGACTGCCTTGTCCACCAGCACCCTCATAGCGGCGTATGTACGCCTTTTCATCGGGCGAATACCCGCCAGAGCGGGCATCCCGTTCGGCGATAAAGGCTTCGATGGCTTTATTGAGTTCGTACTGGTTCATGGGGGTACTTTAAATCACGCCTGCGATTCAATCAGGCCGTTTTTGCCGATTACCTTGAGGGCGTAGGTGTAGGCTTCCTTGCTTTTTCCCTTGGCGAAGTCGAGCGTTGCCTCCACGTTCCCTGCGGGTATTTTGAAAAAATAGCCCTGGTTATAGCGCATGACAACCTTGTCAAGACGCAGGATTCCGTTTTCATAATGCTGGTCAATGAGAATGCCGAGGTACATGGCACCGAGCAGGATATTCAACTCCGGTTTCTGGAGGTCTGCCCTGGTCATTACATTGCCCGTATAGTTGTTCTCCCGGATTTTGTGGGAGAGATATTTCTGTTTGAGTGGGCCATCGAGCCTCGCACCGAGGTGCTTTCGCAGGACAGCCGTTTCCGCTTCCGTCAGTCTGCCTGCTTTCTTTTCCAGGTGAATGACATCGTTGCCCGTTTGCGGTTTGAGCTGCATAAGCCCCACCGCACCGGCGGAGCTTACAATGGAAGGGTTTCCTGCACTTTCCGTGAAGATAACCGCCACTATAATGCTCCCCGGTACGTTGGTCAGTTGCTCTGCCTGCCGTATCTCCTGATACCAGCGCGAGGCGATCTCGCCGATCTTCGTCCGGTTCTGCGGAACAGCGCTGGATGGGTAAAACAGCCGCTGCGTCATCGGTACAGGTACTTGCAGGTCTGACATGGGGTTACGCTTTAATGAAATTGATTTTTCGATTCTGTTTTTGTGCGGCGTTGACGGGCTTTTCATCGTCGCTGCCGCTCATCAGCAGGGCTGCAATGGCCGCAACAATCGCGGCGGGTAAAAGCAGGTTTTTCATTGATCCTACCTTTTTGAATTACTTGTCCATCAACTGAATGATCTGACTGTATTCCACCACGGCATTCGGATTTTTGAGGGCCACACGCTGCTCCAGTTGTCTGGGAGAGAATATCCAGCGCCTCGGCTTTTCCCGTTTACCCCGGAATACCACCTGCATGAGCGTATCGCGGCTGGTGATACTGACCCGCTGGGTGTCTGCCTCCGCAATGCCTTTCACCGAATAATAGCCGTCTTCGTAGTCAAACACCCGTACCCGCACCGTATCGCGGATAATCGTATCCCTGACGAGCGTGGTGATGTGTTTTTCGTTCTCCGTGTAGTGGTTCGTCACCTGCACCGTTCGTTCGGGCTTAATGTCCATGTTCCGGATTTCAGCCATGATTTTCGGGTACAGGTTAGAGAGTTCCTTTAGCCGGAGATTCATGGCGGCCGTTTCGGCGGCAAATCGGCCATCGTCGGTTGGCACCTGAATAACGGTCGGTTCACGGGGCAGGGGGACTTCCTGCGACACCGTCTGAAGGGTCTGCTTCAGGCGGCGGTTTTCCTTTCGCAGATCAGCCGTCCAGGTCCATATCGTAATCATTGGGATGATCGCGACGATGGA
>CAILQK010000371.1 GCA_903836265.1 uncultured Bacteroidota bacterium
CGCGCAAAAGGCAAGAATGCAGCTTACGCTACAGAACTCCAGACCCTGTTGAGCAATCCGGCTAACCTGATCAGCAGCAATGCCGAAAATGCAAAAATGGGATATCCTGATGCCACACCAGGCGCTTCCAATCCGATTTACAGCAACAAGAACAACGATGGCCGTAACGACCACGCTGTAAGCAAGACGCTGGTGGATCTGATGACCGGTGATCCGCGCCTTCCGGTATTTGCTGACGTGAATAACGCCGGCGTTTATGTTGGCCAGCCAAACGGTACAATAGAACCCAACCCGTTCTCTGCAGTATCCCAGATTGGAACAGCGTTCCGCGACGATCCAACCAATCCTTCTTACCTGTTCACTTACGCTGAAGTTCTCTTCATCAAGTCTGAAGCAAACAACGACAGGCAAGCCTATCTGGATGCCATCGCCGCTTCCTGCGAGCAGCATGGTGTAACTGCAGATGCTGCATTCCTCGGAACTGCAGGCGCTGCCTATGACGCCAATGCTACCCGCGCCCGTGCAACGCACAAGTGGGTTGCTCTGTTCGGCGACGGCTGCGAGGCGTACTCCGAGTTCCGTCGCACCGGTTATCCTGCTGAAGTAGTGGAAGTACCAAAGAGTGCTTTCCCTGGTCAGGGTGTACCACGTCGCTTTGCCTATCCGACAAGCGAAACCGGCAACAACAAGGCCAACCTCGAAGCCGCCATTCAGGCCCAGAGCGTTGATGCAACCGGTATCTTCGGAAATAAAATGTGGTGGGCTCAGTAATTGACTGACCCGTAACCACCAAAAAAGTATCCCGCATTCTTCATTCGAAGGATGCGGGATTTTTATTTGCAGACAGGAATACCTTTGACGACAATACTGGTTTGCGGGTACGCTGCATGACCCGGTATCCTTATCTTTTCTTCCCCTCTGGCGGCGACCAGCTCTCTTTGCCTGAGCGTTGGATAATTGCTCTCTGCCTGTTTGATGGCTTCTTCGAGGGTCAGTGTCTTTTGTTGGGCAATACAGGTTGCTGAAAACAGAAACGTCAAAACGGTCGCCGCCGGGATTCTCCAGATCATTTTTATTTATTTCCTGATAGCCTGAATGAAAAAATCACAAACAGACCTTGCATAGTTACTCATCAGGTGATCGTATTCCTTCTGGTTCATGCGGAGTGCCTTCTGGAACATTACCCCGTTCATAACCGGAAACGAGCACAGAGAATTGAGAAAAATAAACAGGAGCCCAGGGTTCGTATCAGTGATTTTTCCTGTTGCCTGAAGCCGTTCAAAGTAGGCAACCTGCTCACTTTTTTTCTTTTTCTCAAGTCTTTTGCTGATCAGATCCGGATCGCGGTTGATTTCCCTTACCAGAAACAAAACGCGTCCGCAACGAATGTAGTCAAACAGTACCCCCGTGAACTCCCTGATCTGATTTTCCCAGTCGGGCGTTTCAACCGTCAGCTTGCTGATAATGGAAAGGTACTCATCAAAAGCTTCATCAAAAATCCGTTGAAAAATACCATCCTTGCTGCGAAAGTAATAATGAAGCGAAGCCTTGCTGATATCTGCTTCATCTGCTATCGCCTGCATGCGCGCACCCGCGTACCCCTTGGCTTCAAATTCCTTCCGGGCCGCTGCAAGAATGCGCTCCTCTACATCGGCAGATAACAATACTGACTCCATGGTTTGACTAATTGGTCAGTACAAATGTACAATGACTTGTCTCTGCAATACATCGTTTTTCAATACATTAACAAAAAATGGGTTTCCGGGTGCAGGAGCTGATTTATGAGGCTCCTGCACCCGGAAATTTTATTCGAAATCTCTATTTGTTTTCCACCTTTCCGGAACTGTCGCCCGATATTTCAGGGTTGTTCCTCGAATGTACCCTTGCAATGGAGCCGTCAGAGACCGATACTCTGGCGTTTTCGGCAAACCAGCTGTTCGCATTCAGAACAGAGCCATCGGTCAGGGTGGCATTCAGTTCGCCCCCTTTGCCCGAGAGATCCATAATGGATCCGTCAGACAGAATGATATCAAGTTTGTCGCGGGCGTCGAGAAAACTCCTGATGATGCTGCCATCACGGGCAACGACAGAGCCCTCGAACACGTTGAATCCCCTTATTGTAACAATTGAACCGCTCAGCGCGTACAATGAGTTGAATTCGGGAGTTTCGATGACAACTTTTACTTTGTCGGAGGAACGGCCGCTTTTTCCCCTGAACGTAATTTTATCGCCCGATTCAATCGTTTCAACGTTGTCAGCATTCCCCTCAAACCTGAAGCTGAATTCCTCCGATTCGATGATTTCGGCTTCCGGTCCGGAATCAAAAATGAACTCGCTGTATGACCTGTCTGATGAATAGTTC
>CAILQK010000372.1 GCA_903836265.1 uncultured Bacteroidota bacterium
CATTCTAATTTTGGTGCTGCTTTATGGTAATGGAACCAACCAGCAAATAACATAATTGCTGACATAGCTAATCCACCAATTGCCGTCCAGTATAATTCTACCTCACCGCCAACAAGGAGGTGATGTACTTCTGCGGCGCCAGCTGGTCGGCAGACAAGCCCGATGTACTGAACGCGGGCATGACAGATGAAAGCGGGTTCTATGAAATACCCGGTATCAACTACAAGGCCGGCAACACATTCGTGGCAAAAGCCTCCAAAAATTTCTACTTCAACCAGTCGCTGGAGTTCAATTCGGTCAACCAGCAGTATGCCAATCTCACCGATTTTGACCTCGCCGACAGTGCCACGGTGGAGATAACGGTTAAAGCTTTTGATTTTTCCGGCAACCAGTGTATCCTGTCCAAACAGAATGGCAGTACCACTCATTTCAACCTGTGTCTGAATGCCGGCAACGTCATTCTTGAAATGGGAAGCAGCCAGTATAATTTCGGGGCATTGACCATGGGGTTCCATCGCCTGTCGTTTGTGATTGACAAGCCTGCCGGCAGCTCCTCTGCCACTGTCCGGATGTACCGGAATGGCAGTCTGGTGGGGTCAAACACCTTCAGTGGCGTGGCCTCCGATTTTTCGGGTGGAACACCCTGGACACTTGGTGCCCGCCGCAGCGGCAGTTCGCGGGTCAATTTTTTCTCCGGACTGATAGACGATGTTGTATTTTACAGCAGTCTGGTTTCGCTGCCCGACCTTCAGCTGGCGGCATCGGTGGGTACCGATCTGAGACGCAGCGACCTGATGAACTATTTCCCGCTCAACGAAGGAAGCGGCGACAAACTGAAGGATTACGGTTTCTCGCTTACGGGTAATGGTACTTCTTTCGGCGCCACCTACAGCACTGTTGTTGCCATTGCGGAAGAAGAACCACACATTTTTACTCCCTCAAGCCGTCTGGTGACGCTTAACCCCTCAAACACCAGCGTGGATCAGGTGGACTTCACCGACCAGAGCACTATTCCTGTGAGCGGTTATGTGCGTTTTGAAAACACCGACTGTTTCCAGAAAAAAGTGGAAATCCTGGTGAATGGCAAGTCGAATATTCCGCAGATATTCACCGATGAAGACGGCAAATTTTCAGTTGATTTCGAACCGGGCGTAAGTGTAATGCTGACTCCCAAATTTGAAGAGCATGTTTTCTTTCCTGCATTCTGGGAACTGAGCGCGCTTTCAACCCCTGTGGCAGGCATCCTCTTCCGGAATCAGACAAAACGGATCATTGCCGGTCAGCTGGCGGGCAATGAAACCTGCCGGAAGTCCATTATCCCGAACGGATCTGTTGTCAAGGTCAAGGTAGCTACCCTGAACGGTTGTTACGAAAAAGTGCTTCAGCTGGAAAACCCGAATGGCAAGTTCAAGTTTGATGGTTTGCCGCCTGATTCACTCACGGTATCAGTAGTGGAACATTCCAATCCGGTGATATATAATTACTTCCAGAACAAAGGGGGATACACACTGGACTTGAAAATGGACAATGACACAGTTGACTTCATTTATCTGGCGCCACCTGAAGTGGAGTTGTCTCCTCTGACGATGAACGCCTGCGGACAGCCCATGCTGAATCCGGTGAGTCCCGAGCAGGTCATTGTCAAAGTATATGAAAGCTACGATGGCGGTGTTTGCTACCTGGATACAGCCAAACTGACCATCAACAACGAAATTGCCGATCTGTCTCAGTTCGACACACTGATGACGGAAGGACAATTCAAATACAATTTCAAGGCTGGCGAGCCCAATATCGTAAGTCCGTATCAGAAGTCCCTTCAGGTTACTGCGGAGGCACACAATGAATTCGCCACCGAAACAGTAAGTACAGTGGTGCTTGGACGACGACCGCGGCAATCCACTTTTGCTTCCACCTCTCCGTCTATCCCCACACTCATCCTGCGGGATCCTCCCGGCGATGCAAGTACTGCCTTCATAGAAAAAGGGGAAACAACATGTCAGTCCTGGTCATATTCGGCTGCTTTCGGCGACAACCTGGGAGGGGAAGTGACGCTCTCGCTTGGTCCCAAGCTGACTACCAGTGTTGGTCTGGGTGCCGAGGTGGAGCTCGAAATTGAAACTACTGCTGATTTCACCCTGTCCACTTCTACCAGCTATTCCAATCTGACCACCAACGAGTCGGAAACCTGTATCACTACCAATCAGGTTATTTCAACCGGCGACAATGACCTGATTGTGGGTAGCCGGATGGGTGGCGACGTATATATGGGTGGTGCTATCAACTATATTTTCGGTATCACAGATGAACTGCTCTGGGATACTTTTGCCTGCGCCTATTACCTCGACAAGGGGTTGTATGTATTCCCCGACGGTTTTGCCACCACATTTATCTATTCAGAATACCAGATCAGAAATGTGGTCATTCCGAACCTGATCACAATTGGCGACCAGAAAAGCGCCGATCGCTGGCAGGAGATTATCGATATGAATGAAAAGTTGAAAAACGAGGCGATCTTCTCCAAAAATCTGTCCTTCGATGCCGGTATCATTTACGAGGAATCCGAGACCACCGAGGTGACCAAATCCATTACCAATGAATGGCAGGTCGAATTCAGTTCAGATTTCATTCAGGCATACGGTGTGAAGGTTAATGGCGTGGGCCTTGGTGGTGGTATCACCATGGGTGTTACCACTTCACAGAGTGGAAGCACCACCAATACGGAAACCACATCACGAACGGTAGGTTTTTCGCTCTCTGACGATGATATCGGTGACAACTTTACGGTCAATGTCAAAAAGGACAAAGTATATGGTACCCCTGTGTTCGATCTGGTGAGTGGTCAGTCGCAGTGTCCGCACGAGCCCAACACGCAGCCGCGCGAGGGCGTTTCATTTTCTGCCGACAAGCAGGTGGCGGTGAATATACCGATGAATGATGTGGCGGTATTCAAGCTGTTCCTGGGTAATATCAGTCAGTCGGAAGAAACCAGATTTTACACACTGGAAGGCCTCCAGGAGAATAACCCTGATGGCGCCATTATCCGTTTCAACGGACAGGCCTCGCTGAACGTGGGTGTTCCTTTCGGAGAGAGCGTAGAGGTGACTATGACGGTGGCCCGCGGCCCGGTGGCATTTACTTACCAGGATCTGCGCGTGGGCTATTTCTCTGATTGTGAAGTGGAACGCGCCGATGCACTGGGTATTGATCCGGATAACGAATTTTACAGTGAACTTGAATTCGATGTTTATTTCCTCGAACCCTGCAGTATGGTGGAAACATCTTTCCCGCTGCAGGACTGGGTACTGCTGCCCGCCAGTGGAGATATTCTGAATGTCACTGTGGCGGAATATGACATCAGTGACTCCGATCTTGAACTGATGCGCGTGCAGTACCGCCGCTCGCAGGGCGACGGCGCCTGGATCAATATCGCCGAAATTCAAAAGGCTGACCTCGGACCGGTATTCACTATCGTTCCATGGAATACGCAGGGACTGCAGGATGGTCTGTATGAAATCCGTACGGTTTCCCAGTGTTTTGGCGCCCAAAACCCGGGTATATCCAAAGTCGTTAAAGGTAAAATCGAACGCACACCTCCCGAAATTCTCGGCACCCCCGAACCTGCCGACGGGGTACTGAGCGCCGGCGACGAAATCAGTATCCGGTTCAATGAACCCATCCGCTGCGATCAGCTCATTCAGGCCGATTTCTTCAGTAATAACAACATAGGTCTGTATAATGCTGAAACAGACGCACTGGTGGATGCGGTCATTACCTGTCAGGGCGACAAGATTGTGATCGTGCCCAATGTACCCAATCGTTTCATCGAGAATACGGTGCTGCGCGTCGAGGTGGACAATATCCCGGATCTGGCTGGTAATAATTTCATCCATACCTCCTGGGAATTCTTC
>CAILQK010000373.1 GCA_903836265.1 uncultured Bacteroidota bacterium
CCCAATTCCAGGGTTAATGAAATCCGGCGTTCTGCCCTGGAAATGCTGATGGAGGTCAGGATCAACGGGTACCATCGGGAGGAAATTCAGATAAAGAAGACAGATCATCCGTATCCTGTTCAGCAGCTGGACTACACCTATAATGTATCCAACAGGCTGGCCCGTGAATTTTACAGGCGTCATGGTGTCACAGAAATTGAAAAAGCATTTGAGCTGCAATGGGATCCGGGGAAATCGCGTGTGATGGTCACCAAATACTGTGTGAAGTACGAACTGGGCAAATGTCCGCGATACCAGCGCGACACCATGGGTGAAAAACTGGCCGAACCGCTCACGCTCAAGCACGGGGAAGTGGAGTACAAGCTCAAGTTCAACTGCAAGCCCTGCGAAATGGAGATCTGGGAGAAAGACGCCGAGTTTGAGATTGAAGAGGATTGAGGTGAACCTGCTGCAATGACGAATCCTGCATTGACCTCGGATGCAAAGGTCTGGCCAGCAGCAGGAAAGAAGCCCTCGTACCATACAGGGAGCCTCAACAAATACTCCGGGACACCTTCAGCACAAATGAAAGAACATCAGTCTCGTACCTGAAAATGATGCCGGACGCCGGCCAGTCAAGATATACGTGCGCATGTTCGACGATCTGAATCGCCAGCATGACGAAAACCCCACTGCTGGTGTCATCCGCTGTGAGTAAAAGATGTAACAGTCGGGCGCGACCGCACTCAAGATAATGACGGATAGGAATTTTTGCAGGCATACGTCGTTACCACAGGACAAAAAGACGTATATCACTGGATGTTGAAGAAGAAGAAATCATAACATATTGCCATAACGGTTGGCCCGACCAGCCCAAAAATCAAACTTTTCCAAAATTGTCAGAAAATGAATTTCAAAACAGATTACATCGCGCGACTATTTCAGAAAACAGGTCACAAGCGGATTGGAAACTATTTTGTCACGCGGCTGTGGCAAAAACGTAACAATCCGGACACAACATTCAATCCGAAACACTGGAGTCAAATGGGGCACATCAGTGTAACCGACAACTTGTCTGCCCGAAACGTCGAGGACATTTGTACGATATTTGGTGCTGATTTTGGCAAAACAAAAAGAGGCTTTCTCCGGCGTGGCGGTATCCAGCACCCCGGGAACAGCGATTATGTCATCTGGTGGCCGACATCACCCGGGCGTAACAGCTGGGTAAATGAGGTCAGTGACAATGACGCCACTATCACAGAAACGCACAAGGATGACTACACACGGAGACAACACTACCATAATCACAAGGATACGGCTCAGAAGCGGATAGTGTTTCTTCATCGGAAGGATATTTTGGGCCTCACTTCGTACAAATTCACGGGTGTGTACGAGTATAACCAGAAGCAGAGTTCTGAGGAAATGGGGGTAGTCTGGAGTCGTTGCAGGGAGGAGGTTGATGTTGTGAATCCCTGGTAAATGGCATACACAAACCAGCCAACACAGGATTCCTGACAGAAGGGCCGTTTCCAGACTGCTCTCCGTTTCGAGTATATCAATATCATTGCTGCCGCGAAATTTGGGCACTTTTGCTGTCGAAGAATGGGGGGAGTTCAGAGGTCCCATGTGTAGATACCGCTATTCCAAAATCAAGCCCACACCCATCTCATGAAAAAACTGCTTTTGGTTCCTGTTTTTATGCTTTTTTGTGTCATTTTGAA
>CAILQK010000374.1 GCA_903836265.1 uncultured Bacteroidota bacterium
GATAATTCAATACGTCAAAAGTGCGCCTGCTCAGTTTGCTGAACAACAGCGTCAGTCCTTTTTCATACAGCGTGTCCAGGGCTCGACCCAGCCGATCATCATTGAAATGTTCGGCCGTTAAACCCGCACCAAGCAGAAACTCTACAGGCTTGTCCTGAAAAAAATGCGAAATCAGGTAAAGACGTTTATTGGCAAATCCCAAGCCATTCAGAATCATAGCTTCCAGCGCTTTGCCAGTACTAACAATTTGATCCGCACTTTCGCTGGGACAGTAAGCGTCTATAAGCTCACTTATCCCTATCTCACGGCACATGCCGGCCACCAAACCTAAATGATCCAGCGTTTTACTCGTGTATTCCTGTATTTCCATCCCACAAGAATACTCATATCTGCGGAATTATCCGTTTTTTGATAGTGGGGTGCGGAAGATGCGATGAAAGTGAATTCGAAGAGATTGGCGTTGAGGGCTATAAAAGCAGCAGTTACACCTACAAATACGGAGGCGTTGACCAGCAATGGGTGGTGTATCACTCACAAAATGCCGCCCATAGAGAGGCCGCCAGCCTTCAGAGGAAGTTGAAAAAAGAATCAGAAAGTGCCCGCAAGGCCCTTAAAAAACTGGAACAACAAGAATTTCATTGCGAGGGAGATGCTCGTCAGGCCCTGTTGACATGGTCTGAACAATGGAACTGGCATGTGATTACGAAATCAGAAATTCTACAGCAAAAAAAATACGCCCAGGCTGGCCGCCCCAAATCGGATGAGAAACCTGAAATCACCTATCGCATACAGGCTGAAATAGACGTACAACGAGCGAGCTATGACGCTGAAATATTCCGGCGCAGTCTGTTTATTTTGGCTACCAATCAGGCCGTTAACAATGCTCAGGATGAAGCGGAGTTGCTAAAAACCTGTAAAGAACAGCATAGTGTCGAACGCGGCTTTAGATTCATTAAAGACCCCAATATTGTGGTATCTTCGTTTTTTGTGAGAAAGCCGGAACGTATTGCTGCTCTTGCATGGCCCTTGCTCTTGCATTTGTGATGACCACGTGTCTTTTGGTTTACTGCGCGCTGGAACATCGCTTGCGAAAGACGCTGCAAGAAAGTGAAATCACAATCCCGGATCAAAAAGGTCTTCCTGCTAAAACACCAACTACTCGATGGGTTTTTCAGCTTTTTGTAGGCATTCACTTACTACACCTGCCCGATGGATCCAAAATAATCCTCAACCTTAACCAAAACCACAGAAATATCCTCTCACTCCTCTCTTACTGGAATTTTTACTCCTGATCTTTTGGTAGAGGGGGTGCGGAAGATGCGATTGACCGCTAACCTCACTGTCAACTTCTAACCATCAATCACTATGACTATTATCGGCATTCTCGACCTCGTAATCGGATTATTTTTCATCTATTTCGTCTTCAGTGTTATTTGCTCTTCCATAGTGGAGGTAATTGCACAGTTCATGCAATGGCGCAGCAAGGAACTGGAACTATGGATTAAGGACAATTTTAAAACTCAGGAACCTGTAACC
>CAILQK010000375.1 GCA_903836265.1 uncultured Bacteroidota bacterium
CAGTCGTGCAGTTCGGACTGTTCTGCGCAGACAGCGACGCTGCCGACAGGAACAACAGCGTTGTGATGAAAAGATATATTTTTTGCATGGATTGTAATGCTTTGATGTGATGATCAGAAACAATGCAGAGAATGGAAAGGAAGCGATCAGCGCTTCGAATCAGCCGTCAGCAGTTTCTCTAATTTGGTCAGTCGGTCGTACAGACCATTCACATCGCCGCGCAATCCTTCGTTCATTTGCTGCAGCCCCCTGTTCTGCTGCTGCAGTTCATTGTTTTTCTGCAGCAGGCCCGCATTGGCCGCCTCCAGTTGCGCAACCCGGCGTGCCAGCTCCTGGGTGGCTGAGACGTTCAGGTTGTGGATTTTGTCGTAGTCAACCGTACGGAAGTCATTCACTTCCTTACCATAAACAAAAACCTTCTCAGGCTGGGTGAATTCAGCGTTCCAGCCTTTTACCGTAAAAGCATTGCCATCCGCATTGATCACTTCGTATTCCATCTGTGTACCGCCATCCTGCATGATGCGCACACGGTTGCCCGCCTCGAGTTGATGCGCAACTGGCATATTCAGGGTGGCTTCGGTACCGTTTACCTGCATGGCCGCAGGTTTTGAGAAGATATCAGGTATCACATTCACTCCGGTGGTTACTGCCTGCGGGAAAATTTGCTCCACCTGCTGTGCAATGAATCCTTTTATCTCCCCGGAACCTTTGGCAAGTGTATCAATATGACGGTAGTCAGTTACTTCAAGCTGCATCAGGGTAGTGAGGTCTTCACTGCCCGAACTTGAATGAAAGTCTTTTTTGATGCGACGATCGGAGTACGCTATAAAGTTCGGTGCGGCCATATTCTGATCGCTGCGAATGGAAATACCATGGTTCTGATTTGCAAAAGGAATGCCGGTAGCCGAACCACCGGACCAAATGACATTGACATTTGGAAAATATTGGCCTTGTGCTCCCGGGACATACAGGTACTTGTCAAATCTTGCGTAACCATCACCCAGGAACATGTATCTGTCACCACCTCTGATAAGCTGTATATTGCCATCAGTATTAATATTGCCATTGGTGATATGTATTCTTCCATTAACTACAAGACCATCTTCATCAGTGTAGGCCTTTAATCCTCCATTTGCATAAATATGCACCCTGCCGCCGGAACCGGCAGGTACGATGTTAATTGATTTGTTTTCAGAACCCACCTGATAGGCGTACTGATTGACGTTCATATAGCCAGTGTGATCGCCTGTGCTGAGTCGCAGATTGGCATTATTATCGTTGGGAGCAGTAATAAACTGTACCGCATCGCCATCTGAATTGTTCACATGCAGTTTGGCCTGCGGTGAAACGGTACCTACGCCTACACTACCTGCCGACGGGAACGTATTGCTCTGTCCGATGAGCGACAGGGCATAAGGGGCGCTGGTGAGGCGGGTGCGCGGGATAAGTTCGGCGCCGCCGTCCACGGCGATACCGAGGTAATATACCTGATCAAAGCCGGCGGTGAGCGGGTTGGCCTCGCCGAGGAGGGCGCTATATACGCCGCCGATCACTTCGATATCGTCCTGGGTTTCGCTCCACACCGGTGTACCACCCGATTCCTGCGTATATAATTTGAAAGTAAGCGAATACTTGCCATCATCCACGGCGCCGCCGAAGGAGCGCTGGATGGTGCCCTGTACGCTGAGCGTGGCCTGGGCGTAAACTTCACAGGCTGCTGCCAGGAAAGCGAAAAGCAGAGTTAGGATTTTGAATTTCATGATGGGAAAACAGTTTAACTGATGACGTTGATGAACCTGTTCTGGCAGGAGCCGGCGAGTGTATAAAACTGCGCTGTGTTCTGTCAGAATCACAGGAACAAAGGTCAGTGCTGTGTACCCAAAGAGATTGGCAAATACCCGAAGGATATGGCAAATTTCGGGTTCAACGGGAGGCCGGGAGCAGCATCGCACCGATGGAAGCGCGGAATAAGTATTTTTGCACAGTAAAATTAATCGGTGCACTTCATGCAAATCAATCACTTCAGATTATGTCTTGTTGTCCTGGCAGTTCTCGCGTGTACGGGAGCGTTGCGCGGGCAGGAATACAACCGGTCTGACAGCGACCGGCTCGATCTGGTCAAGTTCGAGTGGAGCACTGCCATCGGCAATACCAGCATCAATCCGACAAGTTTTCTGCAGGACAGCCGTGGACTGATATGGATGGCCTCCACTACCGGTGTGGTGTCATTTGATGGCTACAATTTCAAGGTGTACAGTCAGCGTGAATACCACTTCAGCACCAGCCGGACAGTCAGGCTGGCGGAAGATATGCACGGCAATATCTGGATCATGGGATTCAGGAACAGCCGGATTGTGATTGATGTGATGAATCCCAAAACTGAAACGGTGGTTCCGCTGCATCGCTTCCTGGGTCAGGAGCAGCCCATCGAGATACTGATGCGCGACGAGATCATCCTGCTGCACAATCACGTGGGTAAAATATGGGTGGGGACGCTTGAAGAGGGCTATCTGTACGACGGTAAATGGCAAAAAATATATGCACCCCGAAAGAGAAGCAACTTGTGGTGCCCGGCGCCCAATGGTGTATGGAGTTATCCAGGTGGCAAAAACAGCATTGTTTATCTGGAAAATTACGAAGGTGACCGGCTCGACAGTGTACCGGGCAGCCAATATATATGGCTGGATGAAAAGCTGAGCCTGTGGAGTGCCACGGATGAAACCCCGGCTTCGTTCCGGCGTATCACGCATGAAAACGGCAAAATACTGGTTTACCGAACCGACCATCTGCCCACATTTGAATGGATCGGCGAAAACGTATCGGCTCGGGAGTCGTCACCACACCGTTACGGTTACACATGGCGCAGTACTGGCGGCACCTTGTACCTGAGCCGAAGCGATGGCTCCGGTACGGTGGCATTGAACAGGCAATTTCCGGAACTTGGCTCTACGGGCAATTTCTATTTCGATCGGGAAGGCGGCATCTGGACGGCGACCAAAACCAAAATCATACACCTGGTAAAGAATCGGTACAACGGATTCAGGACACTGATGAGTGAGGAGAGCCTCGACCGCGGTGTCCGGGGAATGGTACAAATCGGCAATCAGTTATATGTCAACAGCTACAAGGGCGATTTCCGGGTAAACCTCGACAATCTCGATATCTCCAACACCAACATACTCAACGGACAGGGTATTTGTACACTGCTCAGTGGCAAAGGATTATGGGCGGGGGGGCATGGGGGAGTGCTTGCATACATCACACCTGAACAAAGTCGCACAGATTATCCACTCGGTTATTTGTCCGACGTACTGTCACTGCTGCGTTGTGGAACAGGAATTCTGGCGGGCACTTCCAACGGACTGTTCGTCATTGATTCGACTGCGCGGACAGTTAAACCTACCCTGCTGAGAGATATCGGTATCAATTATCTGTACAGAAATGGCAGGGGTGTATGGGCATGTACCACCAATGGGCTGCTGCTGATAGACGAACAGGGCAATATACTGGAGCAATACCTGCAGCCGGGGCCTGAGCTGACGTATGAACAACTTACCCATTTATACGAGGACGAGAACCGCGATTTCTGGCTGGCCACCCGGGGAGGCGGACTGCTGCAATGGTCGGATCAAAAGGGTCTTGTTCGTAAATTTACCACAGCAGAAGGATTATCCAACAACGATATACACGCCGTTTATCCCGACGGGCAGGGCTACCTCTGGCTGCCCGGTAATTACGGACTGACGCGGCTGAACAAGAAAACAGGCAATATCCAGGTATTTTTCAAGCGCGATGGCATCGCCGACAGTGAGTTCAACGGTTTTTCACACTGCCGGACGGATGACGGCAGGCTGTTTTTCGGGGGAATAAACGGAATAACCCTGTTTAATCCCGAAGATATTCCTGTGTCAGAGGCACGTACGCCCCGGCTCCGGTTGATCGAGGTGCGTACATTCCAGTTAAAGCAGGGTGATTTTATCAATCATCTTCCCAAAACTGATGCCGGGAAACCTGTTCCGGTGACCCCGGACGATGATTATCTGGATATACGCGTTTCACCGCTTATATACGAGGAAGTAAACACCATCCGGTATTCCTGGAAAATTGACGGATACAGCGACAACTGGGTGCAGCAGCAGTCGCCGCTGATCAGGCTGTACAACCTGCCGTATGGTGTGCATACACTGCGCATCCGGTACACGAGCCAGGGAAACATCTGGTCGGAAAACGAGTTGCTGATACCCATAGAGGTAACCCGTCCGTTCTACCTTCGCTGGTCCTTCCTGCTGTTTTTGATTACCCTGATATTGATCCTGGCCTCGGGCATTGGCAACTGGAGAGCCCGGCAACTGCGCAAGGCCAACATCACCCTGGAGGAAGAAGTGAAAAAGAGAACCCGGCAGATTGAGTCCGACAAGCAGGTCATAGAACAGCAGGCGCGGGAGTTGCGGTCGCTCGACGAGGTGAAATCCAGATTTTTTGCCAATATCACCCATGAACTGCGGACGCCGCTAACACTCATCATTGGTCCGGCAGAAAGTATGCTCAAATCAGAATCGCTGCCATTTAAAACGCGAGATTACCTGCAAACAATCCGGAGGAACGGAGTCAGGTTGCTCAACCTGGTGGAGGAGCTGCTGGATTTGTCGAGAATGGAAGCCAACAAACTGGCACTGAACGAAAAACCGGTCTGGCTGCAGCAATTCCTGTCGCGCACCATGTCGGCATTTGCGCCCTATTCCGAGCATCGCGGGGTCAGTATGAAGCTGATATTCAACTGTCAGGAAGATGTTACACTTCTGATGGACGTACAAAAGTGGGAGAAAATCGTCAATAATCTGTTGAATAATGCCATCAAATTTACTCCCCGTGGTGGCAAGATTACGCTCACAGCGGAAATCAACGGTGAAGAGCTGTGTATTTCAGTCGAGGATACAGGCGTTGGTATTGATGCAGAAGACCTGCCATATATCTTCGACCGGTATTATCAGGCGCGCACAACCAGTCAGGCCCAACAGGGCGGCGCCGGCATCGGACTCTCGCTGTGTCGCGAATATATCCGGTTGTTTGGCGGTGAAATCAGCGTGGAAAGTGACGCGGGAGAGGGAAGCCGGTTCACACTGCGTTGCCCGGCAAAACGCGTTCATGAAAAAGCCCGGCCAGATTTGCTGGATGAAGCGGTATTCATGGAAAACGCTACCGAAACACCTGATCACGGGGCACCCCGCGCCGACCAGCGTACTCTGCTGGTTGTGGAAGACGATCGGGATATGGCGAATTATGTTCAGGGCATACTTGCTGCCGAATATAACCTTTTAATCGCAGAAAATGGCATCAAGGCACTGCAAATTCTGGAAAAAAAGCCGGTTGATCTGATACTATCCGACGTCATGATGCCCGAGATGGATGGGCTGCAGCTTCTCAAAACTGTCAGGGAACGCTATCAGGATATTCCCTTTATCATGCTCACCGCCCGTGCAGATACCCCCGACCGGCTCGCCGCACTCACCATGGGAGTAGATGACTACCTCACCAAACCCTTTCTGGAAGACGAGCTCAGGGCACGACTCAAAAATCTGATTGGTCGTTACGATATACGCAGAAGCGCGCAGGCGCAAACTGATATCACCGGTATTGATATGAAATTTGACCAGCAATGGCTTCGCGAACTGGAAAAGGTTGTAAATGACAACCTGGGCAATGCCGACCTCTCACTGGATGATCTTGCACAACAACTTCAAATTTCGAGGAGAAGTCTTTACAACAAAACAGTTACATTTACAGGACTTACACCCGGCCAGTATCTTCAGGAGGCTCGCCTTTCAATGGGTCGCCACCTGCTCGAATCAGGCAACCACAGAACAATTGCGGAGGTTTGCTACGCTGTAGGTATGAAAACGCCTGATTATTTCAGCAAGCTCATGAAAGAAAGGTTCGGTGAAAGGCTGTAGAAGTCGTGAAGTTCCTCCTCGACTGGGTGTGAGAGTGTGGGTGTGAGTGTGTGAGAGTGTGAGTGTGAGAGTGTGAGTGTGAGTGTGAGTGTGTGGGCGCGAGTGTGTGGCTCCA
>CAILQK010000376.1 GCA_903836265.1 uncultured Bacteroidota bacterium
CACTGGGCTCTCAGCAGAACAGATTGACAAGTTATAGCTGTCAGGCGCAAAAAAAACGCCCCGCCTTCAGAGAGGGCGGGGCGAATGTCCTGAAGGACAACAGGATTCAAGTGTATGTACGGGCCGGTTTAGTCGGCTTTATTCCACCAGACGTTCAGATCCCACCACAGGCGGGTACTTACTTTGTCGGGCCCCTGACTGGCTATGGCCTTTCCGTATTCGTCGGCATTGTTGATGCCCTCAACGGTCGGGTAGGCAATCCGCTTGATGAAGTTGCCCGGACTGCCATCTGTGGCAGTTACCGCACCTGCATCGGGTGCCGCCGGTGCAACCCATACAGGCAGACCCACGCGGCGGTGGTCGTTCCAGGCTTCCCATGAACCATCAGGGAACATGGAGATGTACTTCTGCGTCATGATTTTCTGGAGAGAGCCATCGGCCGGCTTGCCCAGGAAAGTTTTTCCGCTTCTGAAGTCGTAGTTGGCAGTAGTACCGTATGTATTCTCATCGGTGGAAGCCAGATAGGCATCTACAGGAGCTCCCGACAGTCCGAAACGGGCCATGGAAGCACGGACACCTGACTCGTAGAACGACTTGGCACTTCCGCCCATGTTCCAGCCGCGGTAAGCACCTTCCGCCTGGAGGAAGCACACTTCCTCGTAAGGCATCATGGTATAGTCGAATTCCGGATCGCGGAAAGGAGCTGCCAGACGGGCGTACTTCACGTTGGAGTACTGCGTAAGGCCACTTGCTGTGGATGGCAGACCGGCCGGAATACCCGCCCAGCGACCAACTGTGGAAATATTCTGACCGTCAATCACATCATTTTCAACACCACCATTGTCTGCTGTTGTCACTTCAAACATCAGTGGACCGCGCGGGTCAACTTTTGAAGGAACACCAACGCGGTAGCGGTTGGCGCGCGGATCTGTTGGATGTTCCACGTTGGAAGAAAGCTGAATACCCTGATCGTCGGTGGTGTAACCGCCCGGGAACGGCTGTCCGCCGAGACCCACCATCAGGTTTTCCATGGTGCGGCTCATAGTCATGCCGCCCCAGCCGTAGTATTTGCCCAGTGCGTTGTCGCGACCCCAGCCGTAGCTGGGAGATTTCGGGATAACACAGGCGTCTTCACGACTCTGCATCACACCTCCATCGGCAGCAACCGCCTCTTCGGCATGCTGCTTTGCAGTGGCAGGATCTACCTCTGACAGGCGCATGGCGAGGCGAAGACGGAGCGAATTGGCGAATTTTTTCCACTTGGAAACATCGCCGTGGTAAATCAGGTCCTGATTGGCCGGGATGTTGAGGTTGGCAGAAGAAAGTCCTGCAGAAGCCTCTTTCAGTTCGCGGAGAAGATCGGCGTAAATGTCCTGTACCTTGTCGTATGGCGGATTCTCACCCGTACCATCGGCAGCTTTGAAGTAGGGGATATCGCCAAATAGATCGGTAGCACGTGTTACCACGAGCGCCTTGTATATGCGCGCGATGTGGTATGCATTGCTCTTGTTGTCCTTGGCACCCTCGTTGCGGATGATGTCGTTCAGATTGGCAACCCAGCCATTGTAGTAGCCTGCGCTCCAGTAATCGTTCGTCCAGCCGTCAACAGGTATGTAGCGCTGGGAGCTGAAGCCCTCGTTGGCAAAGTACTGGGCGAAGATATCGCAGTACAGATTCTGAATACGCTGGTGAATGTGAGCATCCATACCCGTTCCGAACATCACGTTCGTGAGCTGGAAGCTCGGATCCACCTTGTCGGCGGTAACGCCGTTCGGATTCTTGTTGATCTCGTCAAAGTCTTTGGTACAGCTCCAAAAACCGCCTGAAACGAGCAATCCGAGCGCCAGCAGGGGCAATCCGGAGAGTTGAAATTTCATTTTTTTCATGTTTCAAAAAAATGTTTGTGCACTTGTTGAAGTTTAGATTAGAAGTTCAGACGAACGTTGAAACCGAAGCTGCGCGCCTGAGGCATGGAAGTGCTCTCCATACCCTGATCGTTGCCTACTGAAATGTAGGAGTTCAGGATGTAGGCCGGTGTGTCTGCGTTCTTGCTGATGATGAACAGGTTACGACCAACGAAGCTGATTGTCAGATCGCGTACGCTCGACTTGGAGAACATTTTGTTCGGGAATTTGTAGCTCAGGATGGCCTCTCTCAGCATGACGTTGGATGCATCGTAAACGAACGGCTCGGCTGTATTGTTCGGACCGGCCACGCGCTCCCAGTACTGCTGTGAAGAAACCTCCACGGTGTTGCGCTCTCCGCTTTCGGTTACGCCGTCAACTACCCAGCCACCATCGCGGTTGTTCAGGGTGTTGTTCGACAGACCGGTTGCGTGCAGCATTGATTCTGTTTCGGAGTAGATTACACCGCCTTTGCGGGCATCCACGAGGAAGTTAAGTGACCATGACTTGTAGGTGAGCGTGTTGCTCAGGCCTCCGAGCCATTTTGCCTGTACGTTACCCAGGAATACATCCTTGGAATCGGTCAGTTTCGGCAGACCCGCTGCATCAACCACTATTTCACCATTGTCGTTGCGTACAAATCCGCGGCCATAGATATCGCCGAAGAGTTCGCCCTCATCAGCCACGATAAACACTGCGCGCGGACCATACTGAAGGTAGCGCTTGGTGTCATCGTTGAGCTCGATCAGGCGATTGCGGTTGGCAGAGTAGTTCAGATCAAGATCCCAGCGGAAAGAACCTGCCTTCACCGGTGTGGTGTTCAGCACGAATTCAACACCTTTGTTCTCTACATTGCCGCCATTGATAATCTTGTTGGCAAAACCGCTGCCCGGAGGAACAGGCAGGTAGATACGCTGGTTGAGCGCGTTTTTCTGATACAGCGACAGTTCAAATCCGAGACGGTTTCCGAAGAAACGTGCTTCCAGACCAACTTCTTTCGACTTGATCAGCTCGTTTTTCAGATCCGGGTTGTAAATTGTTGTCGGAACACCGGATACGATAGCACCGGCACCGGAACCAATACCGTAAGTAGCCTCCAGTTCGTAAGGATCGGCGTCGTTACCGGCCTGTGCCAGTGCACCGCGCACTTTCAGGAAAGAAATGAATTCTGGCAGATCAAGCGTTTCAGACAGCACTGCAGAGAGGCTGAATGAAGTGTAGTCAAATCTTCTGTTGGCCACCGGCAGGGTAGATGTCCAGTCGGAGCGGTAGCTTCCCTCCAGATACAGCCAGTTGTTGTAATCAAGGCTGGCAAGCGCGTAGGCAGAGTTGATGCGCTTCTGGATGATGCTGTTGGAGAGAGAGCGGCGGTCGTTGAGACCTGTACCGAGGTTGTAGAAATCAACCACAAGGTTACCGTTGTTGGCGCCATAGATAGAGCTGTGCTTGAAGTCGAAGCGGCTTCCACCGGCGCTAAGCTTGGCACCGATTTTGCCAAAGCGCTTGTAGGCGGTCAGCAGGTAGTCAGCGTTCGATGTGCGGGAGTTGGTGCGATCCTGGTAGAAGTTACCCGTTGGCTCGTTGTAACGCTGTCCGTAAGCCAGGCGGCCCTCGTTCTGGTCGGCATAGTAGTCCATGGAGTGGCGAAGCATCAGCGTCAGCCAGTCGGTGACTTTCACATTGGAAGAAATCATCGTCAGGAAACGGTCGCGGATGTCTTCGGTAGTGTTCAGGTTCATCGTCCAGTATGGGTTCTGGATGACGTTGCTGCCGCCCGGATTCCATACCATAACACGGCGCAGGGCGTCGTAACCGGGTGCCAGATCATTTACATTCACGTTGCCCGGGAGGAAAAGTACGCTCCCGTAAGCATTCTCCGGATCTCCGGAGAGACGCGGACGATTGTAGCCACGGGAGTTGATGTAGGTTACTTTGGCGTCAACACTTACACGGTCGTTCAGCGAATGGCCAACGCGCAGGTTGGCTACATTGCGATCCAGTGTGTTGGAAGGCAGCATACCCTGTGAGGAAGTGTTGGTGTAGGACGCATAGAAGCTGGTCTTTTCACTGCCACCTGTCAGAGAGATGGTATTGTTCCATGTCTGACCGGTCTGGAGAAAATCATCAAAGCGGTTTCCATAAGAGGCAAGTGGGGTAGTGGAGCCCGGATTGCGCCAGTCTTCCACCTGCTGACCGGCAATCTGCGGACCCCAGGCATTGTTGCTCTTGATGTCGAACAGACCACCCGAACCCTGTGCATACTGAGTCTGTACTTCAGGGAGTGCCAGCGGGTTTTCAAAGGTCAGGTTGGAATTTACCTGTACACCAAGTCCACGGCGTGTACTGCCTTTCTTGGTATTGATAAGGATGGCTCCGTTACCACCCTGGACACCGTAAAGTGCGGTGGCCTCCGGTCCTTTCAGTACCGTAATAGACTCCACATCGTCCGGGTTTACATCGCCGATACCGTTACCGCGGTCGTATCCACCCCACTCACTGCCACTTTGTGTCTGGAAGTTGTTGATGGGGACACCGTCAACAACAATCAGGGGCTGGTTGTTACGACCCAGTGAGTTGTTGCCACGGATTGTTATGCGGCTGGAACTGCCCACACCACCCGCTGCGCGGGTAATCTGCAGACCTGCCACCCTGCCACTCAGAGAGTTGGCAATGTTGGTTTCACGCGCCAGCGCCAGATTTTCTCCACTTACGTTCTGGGCAGAGTATCCAAGTGCCTTCTTCTCGCGCTTGATACCAAGTGCAGTAACCGTTACCTCCTGAAGATTGCTGGAGCCGGGCTCGAGTGATACCTGTACGCTCGACTTGCCGTCAACGGTGATCTCCTGAGAGGCATAACCTGTGTAGGAAATTACAATTTTACCGCTTTGAGGTACGGTCATTTTGAAACCGCCATTCAGATCGGTCGTGGTGCCATCGGCGGCCCCGACGGCCCGCACGGTTGCGCCCACTACTGGCTGGCCGTTCTCATCGTTTACTGTGCCTGACAAAGTTCCCTGGGCCATCAACCCGAAGGAACTCAACAGAACCAGCACAACGATGTGCAGCGCATGCTTGCTGAGTTGATTGAACTTCATAAAAACTAGTTTAGGTTTGGTGATAAAATGAATGGCTTTGGAGATATGATTTGAAGCGGTTATTCGCATAACAGCACACTTATGCGACACCAACGTTGTTGGCAAAAAATTGAAACAGAGAAATGATGAGGAAAGAGGGTTCGCCCAGCCAGGTGCGAGACAATACGATGAGAGCAGATACAGAGGCTTCCGCTGAAATTGCATTAAAGGATTCAGATTAAAAAACCGGCCCAAAGTTCACCAGCTTTGTATGAGTACAAAAAATGTTTTTGTCGCACATGACAGACTATCTGTTCAAGACCGCCATCCAACGGCCCAAATGTAGAACGTCATCGCAATACTATGTGTGAACAAAAGGAGTTTTTTATCAAAAAATCAACTTTTAAAAATTTAAGTTTGGATTGTTAGGCTTCAGGTTTGTTATTATTTTGTTTTAGTTAGTCTTATTGATGTACTGAATGCAAATATGGCTGCTGAATGACTTTTTGTCTTTCAATGGCATATATTATATTGATTAAGCACTCTGATGCCAACAGCCTGAACCTGTAAACTTGTTCTGGCCGCCAGTATTCCTGTATCTGTAGCGGAAAAACCGGAAGCCAAATGTCTCATGCCAGAATAATGTTCAGCGTTAATTGCCTGTACGGCTCGCAGAACAGCCTGTGACCGGAAAATTGAAGCGCGCAGCGCGGGGCCTGGCCCGTAGGCCCGGCCCGCGCTGCGCGCCAAAAATTATGACACACTTTTCTGAACATTCCCAAACATTCCCACGAAAAATCACTAAAATTGGCTGCTTAACCTTATCTTAGTCTCCACTATACTGAGGAAGTCCAAAGTCCACACACACACACCCACACACCCACACACTCACACGCTCACACTCTCACACCCACACTCTCACACCCACACTCTCACACCCACACTCTCACACCCA
>CAILQK010000377.1 GCA_903836265.1 uncultured Bacteroidota bacterium
AGTGTGAACGGTTCAGCCCGCGATTTCAGAGAGCTGGTCAAAATTCCGTTTATCACCTTTCTGATTACAAATCTGTGTTTCTGGCTGTTTGATTACGGACTGCATTTGTACGACAGCTCGCTCACCGCGATGGAACTGCAGGCTGCACTGGCGCGACTGAAGGCAGACCTGGAGGGTGGAGTGGGGGACCCGCAACAGGCCAACGCCATTCGCGACCAGATTATTGGAATCGAAAACAGTCTGGCCAACCCTGCGCGTCAGCCGCTGGGCCCCGTCATCACACAGATGTTTATTGGTGCACTTGGAGGCTTCGCACTGTCTGCGGGGATAGTCACTTTTGTGAAAAACAGATTGTAACCCCTGTATGCGCTACAACCCTGACAAACAAAAGAAAGAGCGCTTCAGACTACAGATATGGGGGCTTTCCCGTATCCTGAGGTGGATATTCCTGACAGTCATCGTATGGTGGCTGTTCAGAAATACCCACGCGGATATTCCTGTCGCGCAACTGAATACAGTTTATGCCACTCCGGACTCCCGATTTGTTGAGGTAAATGGTATGATGGTTCACTGCAGGGTGTCAGGATCAGGCGATCCACTGGTGTTGTTGCACGATGCCCAGAGTTCGCTTCACACCTGGGATGGCTGGATTGATACGCTGAGGCCACACTACCGGGTAGTTAGCGTTGATCTTCCCGGGTTCGGACTCACGGGCCCGCACCCGCGCGGGAGCTACAGCGCCTTTATGTATGTTGAGTTTCTGGACAGTCTGGCCGTGAAGCTCGGACTGGAGCGTTTCCATCTGGCAGGAAATGGGCTTGGAGCCCAGATTGCCTGGCAGTATGCCTCCGAAAAGCCGCAAAGAGTAAACAAACTGATACTGATGAATGCGCCCGGGTTCGAGGCAAAATCGAAAACTCCGATGGATTATCTGTCGAGTACACCAGTGCTCAACAGGTTATTTTGGCGCATTACCCCCGAAGCCGGAATAAGGATATTTCTGGAGCAAGTTTACGCTGACGACAAGGCTGTGACCGACTCGCTGGTGAAGCGGCACTTCGATTTGCTGTTGCATCCCGGCAACAGAAAAGCCTACACAGACCGGGTATCTGTGAAAGACAACAGGCCGCCGGTGATGTCATTTATCAGGGAAATCAAATCGCCCACACTGATTGTCTGGGGGGCAGAGGACGCCGTCATCTCGCCGGAACACGCCTACCAGTTCCATCAGAATATTCCCGGATCAGCTTTGAGAATATACCCCAATACAGGGCACTGGCCTCAGGAGGAAAATCCCGAGCGGACGGTATCCGAGGCCAGAGCCTTTCTTGAGGGAAGATTTTGAATGATCAGTCCTCGTCTTCCACACCTTCTGTAGGATTTCGCTCCCACATAAGATATGCTTTCAGGAATTCATCCAGTTCGCCGTTGAGAACAGGTTCAGGGTTGTGTACCTTGTAACCCGATCGCAGGTCCTTCACCCAGCGGTCGTCGAGCACATAGGAACGGATCTGGCTTCCCCATTCGATCTTGCTTTTGCCTGCCTCGATTTTCTCCTTTTCGGCCTGACGTTTTCGGAGTTCGAGTTCATACAGACGGCTTTTGAGCAGATTCATGGCGATTTCGCGGTTTCTGTGCTGGCTTCTGTCCACCTGGCACTCGGCGACAATACCGGTTGGAATGTGCGTGACACGGACGGCGGATTCAGTTCTGTTCACGTGCTGTCCGCCTGCGCCCGAGGCGCGGAACACATCCCATCTGATATCATCGGGGCTCACCACGATTTCAATTTCATCGTTTTCAATGAGGGGGTAAACAAAGGCTGATGCGAAAGATGTTTGTCGTTTGCCCTGGGCATTGAACGGGCTCACGCGCACGAGGCGATGCACACCGTTTTCTCCCTTGAGCCATCCATAGGCATAGTCACCCCTGATTTCAAGGCTGGCCGATTTGATACCGGCGGCGTCGCCATCCTGTTCAGACAGTACCACCACCTTGTATCCGGCTTTTTCTGCCCACATCCTGTACATACGCAGCAGCATGGAGGCCCAGTCGCAAGCTTCCGTTCCGCCAGCACCGGCGTTGATGTTGAGTACTGCATTCATCTCGTCTTCCTTCTGGTTCATGGTACTCCTGAACTCGGCGTCATCGAGCAGCGTGGCAGTCTTGCTGTACTGCACATCCACTTCCTCTTCGGATGCCATACCTTCCTTCTGGAATTCAAAGATACCTTCAGTATCATCAACCTCCCTTGCGAGCGCGGCATAATCGTCGAGCCAGCGTTTGTTGAGGCCAATTTTGCGCTGAATAGATTCGGCGCGTTTGGGGTCGTTCCAGAAATCCGGATCGAAAGTCTGGTTAGTGAGGTCTTCTACCTCTCTTGTCCGGTTATCGACGTCAAAGATACCTCCTCAAGACGGCGAGACGGTCTTTCAACTCCTTGAGTTGTTCGATGGTCATGCTTTAAAGATTTTAAAACAGGTGAGATGATCAGAGAATTTCCACGTAAAAAATGAGATCTGAGCCTGCGGGGATTTTGCCTCCGGCGGCTTCTTCATTTCCGTAAGCCAGTTTATTGGGTATGAACAGGTATGCCCTTGCTCCCCGGTTGAGTTGCAGTACGCCTTCATCGAGACCGGCGTTCACCTGTCCGACACCGGCAGGAAAAGCAAGGGGATGTCTTTTGTCAAATGAATTGTCGAACGTGGTACCATTGGGCAGGTAACCGTAGTAGTGCAGCTGCACAGGCCGACCTTTTGCCACTGCCGGTCCGCTACCTTTTTCCTGAACGAGAATTTTCAGGCCGGAAGGCAGTGTCCGAATTTTGTCGCCGAGCAATCCGTTATTGAATTCACGGATTTTATTTTCAACATCAGTTTTGAGGCGTGCAGCACGCTGGGCGAAGGCCTGGTCGGCTTTGGCCTTGTCGGCGGAGGTAATGATTTGCGCCATTGCGATTTCAAAGCGGAGCTCTCCGGCATTCTCCGCGCCTCTGGGGAGATAGCTGCGCATATTATCGTCAACAGGCTGATAAACAGTGGCGCTGTCGCCAGCGGCCATCAGCAGCGATGCATCCATGATGGGAGGGTAATGCTGCATTTCGACATCCGGAGCCGGAATATCATATTTGTAAGTGCCTCCGAGGTTCTTTCTGGAACTGCTCAGTAACGAATCACCGGCATAAATATTCACATAAGCCTTGATTGTTTCACCTCTTTGAGCTTTCGGGCCGCCGGTATTGATATGGTGAAAGAAGCGGTATCCATGCTCGGTAGTGATACCGGGAGTCTGTGCGCTTGCCAGAGCGAAGCAGCAGGACATCAAAAACAGGCAGATGAATTTCATTTTATGAGTCATAATTGAAAAGAAACGCGGAGACACCCTTGAGTATCGCCGCGTTTCCCGGAATGAACAGTCTGAGGATTACTCTTCCATGCTCAGGTAGAACACCAGATCCGTTTTGGCGGGGATAGGACCGGCGCCCTGCTCACCATATCCGAGCTGGTAAGGTATGAACAGAACCGCTTTTCCACCGCGATTGAGGAGTTTCATGCCTTCATTAAAGCCTTCAACGAGCGAGCCGACTGTGAATGGAATGGCATTTCCGCGATCGAAAGAGTTGTCGAACATATCTCCGGTAGTTTTGAGCACACCGAAGTAGTGAGTTGGAACTTTATCACCATCTTTGATTGGAGCGCCTGTGCCTTTTTCGATGATCACATATTCCAGACCAGAGGCAGACTTTTCGAGTTTTGCGCCCAGTTTTTTGGATTTGTAGTCGGCGAGTGTTGTTTTTACCAGTTCGGCGACTTCAACTCCCCTGGCTTTTTGAGCCTCGATTTTTTGCTGTTGTTCAGCCTGGCGTGCTGCGATTTTCTCGGCGGTGAGTACGTCAACAACTTTTACTTCGAAACGAACATTTTTCACATCACCGAAATCATTTTTGATACTGCGGGCCATGATACTGTCAACCGGCTGCAAAACAGTTGCACTGTCGCCGTTGGCCAGGTAGAGCAGCGCGTCAAATACCGCAGGAACGCGGTTTTTCATCATACTGGAATCGGGCATGGTGAACTCGCGGGGGCCGCCGTTGTCGCGCACGGTTGACTGTACGAGCGAGTCGTTCAGCCATGTGTTTACATTGATCAGTACCGTTTCACCGTAAGTGATTTTGGGTCCTGTGTTTTTGGTGTGATTAATCACCGTGTTGCCATTGGCGGTTTTGAATTCACCACCGTTCTGGCATGCGGTGTAGCTCAGCGAAAAGGCCACAGTGGCCATTACAAACAGATTGCGCATCTCTTTTGAATAATGAAAGTTGAAAGTTACTGTACTGTTAACTGCATGATGGAATTCAGGGTATTCTTCTTCAGTCGGAAGTATGTAACGCTAAAAGGCGTTTATCTGATCTTTGTACTGTGGCAAGACAGACTTGAACTTGTCAATGGTTTCTCTCAGGCTGCTGTGGGAGAAGGCTCCGGAGGCATTCTTGTGACCGCCTCCGTTGAAATGTCTTTTGCAGATTTCCTGTACATCAAGGTCTCCCTTCGATCTCAGACTGAGTTTTACGACAGTGGGCTGGTTATGAATAAACGCGGCAAGGCGTATGTCCCTGATACTCAGAAGGTAATTGACAATACCTTCTGTATCACCCCGCTGAATGCCGAATACCTCGTAATCTTTTTTGGTAAGCCAGATCAGTCCTGTGCGATACTCCGGCCAGTATTCCATCCGGTTGGCGAGGCAATGCCCCAGCAATCGCAGATGACGTTCCTCGTTGGAGTTGAATATCATATCCTGTACGCCGGTGTCGTCGAGTCCGCGTTCAATCAGATCGGCCGTAATACGGAAAATCTGAGGGTTTGTAGCATGCCTGAAAGAACCTGTGTCTGTTACGATGCCCGTGTAGATACACTTTCCGATCAGAGGATTAATCCGTACGCGATCGTCCATGGCGTCTATGAAGCGATAAATCAGTTCGCAGGTACTGCTGGCATCGGGCTCCGAGAACATGAAATCGGCAACCGGGTCAGGGTAGAGGTGGTGGTCAATCATTACCCGCTGGCCGGGCAGATCGCGTACGAACTCACCCATCTTGTCAATACGGCCCAGCGAGTTGAAATCCAGAAAGAAGAACAGATTTTTTTGTGTGAGAACATTCCTGCATTCATCCGTGTGGATATCCCATATCATTACGTCAGATGCACCGGGCAGCACCTCAAACTCCTTCGGGTATTCTGACGGGAACAGCACGTGCACAGTATGGCCATAAGATTCGAGATAAAATCGCATGGCGAGCGCGCTGCCTATTGCATCTCCGTCCGGATTCCGGTGAGAGAAAATGGCTACATTCTGAGGTACCCGGATTAATTGCCGGAGTGCTGATGGTATTTCCATGGTAAATCGGTGCAAAAGTACGCTGTTCAGATAGAATTAATGTGGTTGCAGGAGATTATTTTCAATCTGCGCGTGTTTTAAACGACTTTTAAAATAAAATCTTGTTTTACCTTTGTGCGTTCTTTTAAAAAACACACATTTCTACATCCGCTATGGCAGGTAACCGCACATTTACGATGATCAAGCCCGACGCAGTTCGCGCAGGCAACATTGGCAATATTCTTCAGCAGATCAACGAGGCAGGGTTCCGCATCGTTGCCATGAAGCTGACCAAACTGAGCCTCGAGAAGGCTGGTGAATTTTACGAAGTTCACAAAGAGCGCCCTTTCTACGGTGAGCTCTGCGAGTTTATGAGCAGTGGCCCGATCGTTGCTGCAATCCTTGAGAAGGACAATGCAGTGGATGATTTCCGCAAGCTCATTGGCGCAACCAATCCGGCAAATGCAGAGCCGGGTACCATCCGTGCCAAATATGCCACCAGCGTAGGTGAAAATGCAGTTCACGGTTCCGACAGCGACGAGAATGCTGCCATTGAGGGTGCATTCCACTTCGGAGGTGTTGAAATGTTCTGATCCGGACAAAACCGTTACAGCGCGGAGCAGCAGGTTGAACCATCACTGCAGCTCCGCGTTTTTATTTGAATATGGCTGCCAAATGGCTCATTGTTATTGGTGGCGCTACTGCTGCCGGGAAAACGGCCCTTGCCATTGAGGTGGCAAAGGCGTACGGCACAGCTGTGGTTTCTGCCGACAGTCGGCAGGTATTCAAAGAACTGAGTATCGGCTCTGCCAAGGCAACGCCCGAAGAACTGGCTGCCGTACCACATTTCCTGATCAATCATATTTCAGTCAGTCAGGAGTACAGCGTTGGCGACTATGAGCGCGACGCACTGGCATGTCTGGACAGAATCTTCTCCGTGCGCGATGTCGCCGTTCTTGCCGGCGGTTCCGGACTGTATATCAGGGCGGTATGCGATGGACTCGACTCCTTTCCGACCGTGTCGGATGAAGTACGGCAACTCGTTGAATCCGGCGAACAGTCGGGCGGACTTCAGTGGCTGCAGCAGCAGTTGCAGGCAGCCGATCCTTTGTACTTCGCCGGGGTTGACCGGAGTAATCCGGCCCGATTGCGCAGGGCCGTAGAAATTTGCCTGCAAACAGGCAGACCCTATTCGTCTTTCCGCACGGGTGCGCGTGCGAGCAGACTGTTCAATATTTTGTACATCATGCCTGATTTGCCCCGTGCCGGCCTTTACGACCGTATCAACAGGCGGGTTGACCGCATGATTGAGGCGGGACTGGAAGAGGAGGTGCGTTCGTTACTGCCCTTCCGCGACAAACCGGCCTTGCGAACCGTGGGGTATGAAGAGTTTTTCGACTATTTTGACGGAAAACTGACGTTTGAGGAGACCCTGGACAAAATAAGGCAGCACACCCGGAATTATGCCAAGAGGCAGGCTACCTGGTTCAGGAAATATGGAAACTGGAAGGTGTTTTCACCGACAGATACTGACGGAGTACTGAGATACATAGCCGAAGAGACCGGTATAAAAACAACATGAGCCGCCTTGCGAACAGGGCGGCTCATGTGATACAGGCTCTTGTGCAGTTTATCCTTTGGCAGCGTCCAGAACGGCCTTGAAAGTAGCCGGGTTGTTCAGAGCGAGATCGGCGAGTGCCTTGCGATTCAGACCGATTCCTTTCTGGTTGAGCATGTGGATGAAATTGCTGTATTTTACGCCGTGGGCGCGGGTTGCAGCATTGATACGTGCAATCCACAGACGGCGATATACGCGCTTCTTGAATTTGCGATCGCGGAAAGCATACTGCCAGCCTTTCTCAAGGGTATTTTTGGCAACAGTATAGACTTTTGAACGGGCGCCGAAATAACCGCGGGCGGCCAGCATGATTCTTTTCCGGCGTGCGCGGCTTGCCGGGTTGTTTGTAGCTCTTGGCATTGCAAGTTTTTTTAGTACAGTACCGGGGCATCAAAGCACTTTTTCCGGTACTCTCGTTAAAAAATGTGGTTTCGGCAACTACTGCATTACATAGCCAGCAGACGCTCGATACGAGCGTGATCCGCCTGGTCAACGATAACAGAGTTACCGAGGTGGCGCTTGGCTTTTTTCGTTTTGGTAGTTGCAATGTGGCGCAACCTCGCGTGGTTGCGCTTGACTTTTCCCGTGCCAGTCACCTTGAAACGCTTCTTGGCGCTGGAGTGGGTCTTCATTTTAGGCATGATAAAAAAATTTTTTCAAAACGGAGCGCAAAGATAGCTTCAGCAAATGATTTATCAAAAGAATTGTGCGAAAATTATCCAGGAATGAAGGTGCAAATGAAAAGCCCGTCCGGTTTGAACCGAACAGGCCAGGATTTATAGTATGTGTTGATTGATGTGCGATCAGTCTGTCTTCTTTTTGGCAGCCGATTTTTTCGGTGTCATGATAACCATCATACGCTTTCCTTCGAGTTTGGGGAGCTGTTCGGCTACCCCGTATTCTTCGAGCTCTTTCATAAAGCGGAGCAGAAGCAGTTCACCCCTCTCTTTGAAAACAATGGCACGGCCGCGGAACTGCACGTAAGCCTTTACCTTGTTGCCTTCATTCAGGAAGGTTTTGGCATGGCGAAGTTTGAATTCGAAGTCATGTTCCCCTGTTTCCGGTCCGAAACGAATTTCTTTCAAGTCAACCTTGACCTGGTTGGACTTGAGTTCCTTCTCGCGCTTTTTCTTCTGGTAAAGAAACTTGTTGTAATCAACGATACGAACGACGGGAGGAACCGCGTTTGGCGTGATTTCAACCAGATCGAGGCCCGCTTCATCGGCCCATTTCAACAATTTGGGTGTGGCATACACACCGCTTTCAACAGTTTCCCCTACAGCAGCGCTGATCTCGTCCAGGTTATCACCAACGAGACGTACTTCGGTGGCACGTATTAAGTTATTGATATTATGCTCGGGAGGTCGTGGGCCCCGGTTCATGGGTCGTGGGCCACCCGGACGGGGGCCACCCGGACGATTGCCGGCAGGGGTTGGACGGGAAGGTTTGAATGCCAAGTATTTGTTTGAGTTTGGTAAAAAAATGAAAGCCTTGCGCAGACGCCTGCGTTCGGGACACAAAATTAAGGTATAATATGTATCGCTTGTCAAGTATTCGCAAAAAAAATTAACAACAAGACTGTACCTTTGTATGCTATGCCTTTTTACGCCGATGTTATTCTGCCGCTTGCGCTTCCCAAAAGAACTTACACCTATGAGGTTCCCGACTCCGTCAGGGATCTGGTAGTACCCGGCGTCAGAGTGGAAGTACAATTTGGTCGCAGCAGGCTTTACAGCGGTCTGGTTGAAAAAATTCACGAACTGGCCCCTGACTACGCTGTAAAACCGATAGTTTCGGTACTGGACGAGGTGTCAATGGTCACATCCCGACAACTCGAGCTGTGGGACTGGATAGCACAATATTACTGTTCCTCGCTGGGTGAAGTGATGGCAGCAGCACTTCCGGGGCGCCTGAAACTGAGCAGTGAGACCCGGATTGTACGGAATGAAAATTACGGCGATGATTTTACCGGTCTTGATGACGACGAGTACCTGGTTGCCGAGGCACTGCTCATTCAGCAGGAAATCAGTGTGGATGATGCACGCAAGATTCTCAACAAAAAAACGGTTTTCCCTGTAATTCAGCGGTTGCTCAACAGGGGTCTGCTGTTTCTCCGGGAAGAATTGCAGGAAAAGTATCAGTCCAGAAAAGTGACAGGGGTTCGTATTGCTCCCCGTCTGCGTGGGCAGGCGGATATGATGCGCGAGGTTTTCGGGGAGTTGCAGTCCAGGGATCGGCAGCTGGAAATCATGATGGCTTTTCTGGTGCTGGAAAAAAGCCGGCCATTTGTCAGAAAACGAGAATTGCTCGACAGGGCGGATGTGTCGGAGTCTTCCCTGCGTACGCTCGTGAAAAAGGGAATACTGGAGTTTTACGAACAGGAAGTGAGCCGTCTGGGTGGTTCCGGGGTCGATATCACCGATGCTGACATGCTCAATGCGCAACAGGAACGCGCACTCTCCGAAATTGACAATCATTTCAAAGATAAAAATGTTGTTCTCCTTTCCGGGGTAACGGGCAGCGGCAAAACGCGTGTTTACACGGAGCTGATACAGCGGACGATCAGCAAAGGCGGACAGGTACTCTACCTGCTCCCCGAAATTGCACTGACCACTCAGATTATCAGTCGCCTGCAAAAGGTATTCGGCGACGAGGTTATTGTTTATCATTCCAGAATAAACAGTCAGGAGCGGGTGGAAGTATGGAAGGCCGCACAGGAAGGGAAAGCGGTCATACTGGCTGCAAGAAGCGGACTTTTTCTGCCCTTCAGAAACCTTGAGCTGATTGTTGTGGACGAGGAGCACGACCCGTCATTCAAACAGTACGATCCGGCTCCGCGTTACCATGCCCGCGACGCAGCCGTTTATCTGGCCGGACTGTATGGCGCCAAAACGCTGCTGGGTACTGCAACACCCGCTGTTGAAACATGGCACAATGTACTTTCGGGCAAATACGGTCTGGTGGAGATGAAAGCGCGATTCAGCGGGGTGGAGATGCCCGAGATTTCCGTAGTGGACCTGCGCGAGCAACTGAAAACACGGCAAATGCAGGGTATTTTCTCAAAACCTCTGCTCGACAAACTCGCAGAAACCATTTCAAAGGGAGAGCAGGCTATTCTTTTTCAAAACAGGAGAGGTTATGCACCTGTTCTCCGCTGCGAGGTTTGCGACTGGAATGCCATGTGCAAACACTGCGATGTCAGTCTGACCTACCACAAACTCACCAACAGGCTGAGATGCCATTATTGCGGCTATACAGACAGCCCGGCAGTGGTATGTCCGGCCTGCGGATCGGGAAAAATATCCCTGAAAGGATTCGGCACTGAAAAAATCGAGGATGAACTGAAGCTGTTTCTCCCCGAGGCACGAATCGCCCGGATGGACATGGACACTGCCGGCGCCCGCTCCGGACTGATAGCCCTGCTCAATGATTTTGAGGAACGAAGGATAGATATTCTGGTGGGAACGCAGATGGTAACCAAAGGACTTGATTTTGAAAATGTAGGTTTTGTGGGTGTGCTGGCCGCTGATTCGCTTGTAAGGTTTCCTGATTTCAGGGCGGGGGAGCGAGCCTTTCAGTTACTTACACAGGTGGCTGGCAGGGCGGGCCGCAAAACGAAGCGCGG
>CAILQK010000378.1 GCA_903836265.1 uncultured Bacteroidota bacterium
CTTGGCCTGCTGATAAACTTCAACGTAAAAAGCCTGGAAGACAAAATAAGCCTGAAACGGATTATCAATACATTTTCCTGAGGAACGTTCTGTGTAAAATCTGCGCAAAAAAATCCGCGTAAAATCTGCGCAAAATAAAAAGACGCCAAACCACCCCAAAAAACCACAAAAACCGGCAATTTTTCTATCCGTAAAAATATAAAAACCCACTGAGCGTGACCTGGAACCAGGATTTTTCAGCAAAGGCAACATTCATTCGTCATCCATCAGGCGCATCAGATCTTCCGCCGTAAGTCTGGCGCTCACGTTGGTACCCTCGAGCAGCGAATCAGCCAGATCGCGTTTCTCCGCGTGGAGTTGCAGTATCTTCTCTTCGATTGTGTGTTCGGCAACAAGTCGATAGACTGTGACCGGTTTCATTTGTCCGATGCGATGGGCACGATCCGAAGCCTGGTCCTCCACCGCAGGATTCCACCAGGGATCGGTGTGAATTACATAGTCTGCAGCAGTGAGATTCAGACCGGTACCGCCCGCCTTCAGACTGATCAGAAACAGATCGCCTTCACCCGACTGGAAAGCATTGATTCTTTCCTGACGCTGCGATGCAGGCGTTTGGCCATCGAGATACTGATACGGGATGTTTCTGTCTTTGACATATTCCTCCAGGATTTTCAGGTGGCCTACGAACTGACTGAATACCAGTGCCTTGTGGCCATTGCTGATCAATTCATTCAGTATCTCGCCGAACAGTTCCAGTTTGGCGCTGGAGGTAAATCCGGCGGCGGCATCGGCCAGATTGGGGTGGCAGGCAGCACGGCGCAGGCGCATGAGTTCGGCGAGGATACGCAAGTGTTTTTCGCCGGCTCCGCTTTCTGTGTCTGCTGTAAGCGTTTCGAGTGCGTTGCGACGCAGCGCCTCATAAAAGACGCGCTCCTGCGGCGACAGGGCAACCCGCAGCGTGATTTCGGTTTTGGCAGGCAATTCGCGCAACACATCTTCCTTTCTGCGGCGAAGGATGAAGGGCTGAATCAGTCTGCGCAGCTGCTCGCGACGGCCTTCATCGCCGTAGCGCTCAATGGGTATGGCAAACTGCTGATTGAAATGCTCGATAGGTCCCAGCAAACCCGGATTGGCGAACTGGAAAAGATTCCACAATTCGCCGAGGTGGTTTTCCACCGGCGTACCGGTCATGATCAGGCGAAAATCGCCGTTAAGCTGCATGGCAGCTTCACTGCGTCTGGACTGGCGGTTTTTGATGGACTGAGCTTCGTCGAGCACAAGGGTGGAAAACTGTTTTTCGCTCAGTTCCTTGCCAGAGCGGGCCATCAGATCGTAAGTGATGATGATCAGGTCGCCTTTACCTGCCTTTTCAATGATGCTGCTGCGATCGCCTTCTCCGAACAGAACGGGGCGCAGTGCGGGAGCGAATTTTCGGGCCTCGGCCATCCAGTTCCGGCAAACGCTGGCCGGCGCCACTACAAGCGCAGGCCCCGATTTGGCACGACTGGTCAGCAGTGCCAGGGCCTGAACAGTTTTTCCCAATCCCATATCATCAGCCAGGCAGGCGCCAAGCCCGCCAGCGGCACAGCGGCTCATCCACTCAAATCCCTCCTGCTGATAAGGACGCAGTGAAGCGTTGAAATCCCGGGGAACTTTGTACTTCTTTTCAAATGCGACGCGCAATTTGTCCCGGTTTTCCTGGAATTTCCGGTCGAAATCCAGGTCTTTCACCATTTCTGTGAATACGTCAAAGGCGCCGGATGCCAGTGGATGCAATTGCAAAGCGCCATCTTTCCTGGCTGTCAGAAGACTGTCAATCTTGCGGAGGCGAAGACGGAATTCTTCGGTCAGTGCGAGGAACTTGCCGGGACTGACCTCCACGAACTGTGCTGCCGACGAACTCCACGCCAGAAGCTGACGCATGTTCAGCACATGGTCTTCATTGATATTTATTTCGCCCGTCACCTCGAACCAGTCGTTATTCCCGCGGATTTTCATCTTGAAATGATCAAAACCGGCCTTCCCGACAACCTGCAGCTTTTCGCCTTTGGGCCATTCGAGTATGATTTGACCATTTTCCACCAGTGGGTGCAATTGCGTCAGGAGTTCGAGACAGTTTTCGGTATTTTCAAGTTTCCATATACCTCCGGCCGGCAGTATCAGCCGGAGTATTTTGACCTGTTCCAGTAATTTTGTCGCATTGTCAGCTTCGGCTTTCAGATCGCGAAGCGTGCGAACCCTCTCCCCACCGAACATGGTTGTCACGGAGGGCTCTCCTTCACCGGGCCTGAAATAGGGCGGGGCTGATCTGAACGGTTTGCTGTACATTTCCACGTGAAACCCCTCGCCCACTGGCAACAAGTGTACGCAAACCCGGGCGTCGGCAGGCAAAAGCGGGAGATTTTCCTCTTCAAATACCGAGCGAACCGGAACAAGTTTTCCCAGTCCGTTCATAACTGCACTGAGCCTTTCGGCGGCTTTTTCAGGCACGAAAAGTGAGTCGCCATTGAACGATCTTGCAATCCGGACATGATCAGCCGTTATGACCATCAGCGTGTAACGTGTTGGCGACTCCCTGATGATCCTGAAACCTTCCGCAGCAAATTTTGGAGAAAAACTGATTTGAAAACCGTCGCCATGTTTCTGGGCAATCAGCACGGGTTTTTCTTCGACCAGCTGCAACGGAATATCCGGCGACTGGGCAGAAAACAGCAGCGGATGACCAACCAGGGCCTGCCAGGTTGAAAGGCTGTTCAGCCCGTGATAATATCTGCCATACGACATGGTACGGGCTACCCGCCTGTCCTGTTCGGACATACAGGGCAAATTTGCATTCAAAAGCTGGCTGTCGGAGATTACCTTTCCGCTGGACCAGCCCTTTTTGCCGAAAGTCTGCTCTTTGGGCGTCAGCGTGCTGCGTTCGAAATCGGCAATCCATATCATACGGACATCCTTTTCAATTCTCCTGACGGAAGTTGCGATACCATCGGCCATTCCTGACATCAAGTTCAGCGCATTCTCCCAGGGTTCCGTTGGCGAGAGCAGCTCCACCAGCGCCCTGACCTCGTACGCTCCGTAATGATGCCGTTTTTTTGAAGAAAGCGCCTCATTTCCGGGTTCAAGCCTGATGCGCAAAGCCAGTACTTCATCCGCAAGCCAGGCATAGCCGTTTTTTTCCGTATTTTCATGAAATACAGCCAGCCTGGCCGGATCAATGAGCTTTTCATCAATCCAGTACAGACATAAATACTGGAAAAAGTGCATCAGGGGAAAGTCATTGGCAAACCTGGCCTGTACCTTCCGGAGTGCATTTACCGTATCATTATGCACAGACAACATCACAGCATGCAGCTGGTCAAACGCCGATACAAAATGGCTGCCGTGCTTGTGTATATAGTCGAGCTTCTTTTGCCACTTGACGTATTCACTCACCGTCAATGACGGTATGGCCGCCATCATTTGAAACACACCTGCCAGGTCGCGAAGCTCACTTTTTGTATCGCGCAACTCCCTGCGCAGTTCCTTGCGCGCGTCGTTGAATAATGCCGAACCCGCTTTCGCATCGCCTGATATCAATCTCAACATTCCATCGAAGGCATATATTTTCTCCAGCGTCATTGTATCATACATCGCGGTCAGTGCATCCCATTCACCGCGAAACAGCAGCAACTGTCCCATTTGCCAGCAGAGGTTTACCTGTGTTGATTCGGCAAAATCCGGCAGCTTTTTCATCACATATTCTTCAAAACTGTCGGCCGGCTCCAGAAAAAATGCTCTTTTTCGGAGCTTTTCCACCAGCAGGAATCCCAGAATTTCCGGAGGCAGTGTATCCAGATAATCAGGATTGACCTCCTTCAGCAGCCAAAAATCAAGGATTGTCTGATGCGTATAGGCAATATTGCTCCTGCTGCACAGGTCATTGAAGAATTTGTAAAATTCGCCGGGACGATTGAGATATCTGGCCAGACGCATTTCCCTGAAAATGCGTTCGGGGTCTGAACCGTAACCATTCCATGGTATGAGCATCAACTGGCGGACTCTGGCTGCAATAATCGTAAAATCAGAATCGGCAGCAAACTGCGCGTCGCATAGCGCCTGCGCAAAAGCCCTGTTGCACCGGAACATGGATTCCTCGGGGATGAAAAAACCCCGGGCGACAAGATTTGGCAACATTATGGTCAGATCCCGGCCATGCAAATTCAGTCCCTTGTACCTGAATCCGCATGTATTGAAAATTTCGACTATCTTAGTGGGGCTGATCGCTTCCCAGGCTGCAGCAGCGATTTTAACACAACGTTTCTCCGGCTCCTCAAGTTTCTCGTAAGCCTCGAACAGTCCGGCAATACCAGTGTTGAGGGGTTGCATATTTTTTTGTGCAGGCTGTTGCATAGACAGGGTTTCCCCGGTATTGGCAGACCTGTCATGCAAGATTTCCTGTGTCTTTTCCGGCTGTGCAGCCGCCGATATCAGCCGACCGGGCAGAGGCTTGTCTGATACGGGTCTGCCTCGTTTCGCTTTTTCCCTCATTACAGGTCGCTCCGGTTCTTCATCCGGACTTTCTGACCAGTTCAGTTCTTCCTGAATCGCATACAGAGCTGCAACCCGGTGTTTGCATATTCCTGACTCGTAAGGACAATCACATTCGTGGAAAGAGAGCGTATCTTCCTTGAAGATCAAAATTACTCCATAATCATACCCGGACGAGCCTTCCACGCCGGCAGTCCAGTTCCCATCCGACACCTCAACCAGATCCCTGACCTTGCCCTTGTCCCAGAGTTTCTTTCCGCGAACGAGCATTTGCACGGGTATTTTTTTTTCAAAGTTCCGGAGCGTGATTACCGCCATATTTTCCTGGTTTTCAATCTTGTTCAGTGAAAGCGCAAATTTACGAATTACTCAAAAGCGTTCGGGAATATTTAAGACATACCCCGTACATTTGTCTGTATGCCGAACAAAACAAAACATTTTCAATTCCGCGCGCTGAAAGGTTGCCTGTATAACCGGGATACAGTCTGATCACCCAATAATTGATATGAATACTATGAAGGAAGCTGTTTCATCCTTTCTGAATTCCGTAAAAACACGCTGTCCAAAAGTCGCAGCACCCGATCTGGAGTACCTGGAAACCGGTCTGACAATTACCGAACTGAAACCGAAGGATTTCTATATCCGGTCCAATACTGTTCAAAAGGAGATTGGTTTTGTATTCTCCGGATTGCTGAGGGCTTTTTATGTGGATAATAATGGCCATGAAATCTCCGTCAATTTTATCAGAGAAGGGAAATACGCAACACACTATTCCGCTTTCATCTCCCGGACGCCCTGTAAGTATCACTTTCAATCCACCGAACCCGCTGTCGTGGTCAACCTGAGCTACCATCACATACAGCAGGGATACGACCGGCTGCCAAACCTCGAGCGATACGGAAGACTGATTGCAGAAGAAGTACTGATGTCGCAACAAAAAAGAATAGAATCATTCCTGTTTGATAATGCCGAGACCCGTTATCTCGACTTTGTACGGGAAAATCCGGATCTGTTTAACAGGATTTCTCTGTCGCACCTGTCATCATATCTCGGTATAGAGAGACAATCACTCACCAGAATCAGAAAAAAATTGACCCGTAGCTGATTTTGACACATTTGTGTCAGGGACATACAGTACCTCCGGTTGACTTTTGCATTGAAATCAATTCTGTGTAAAATGAAAATTGTCATATTCGGAGCAACCGGATTTTCCGGCAAAGCGATTTTGAAAGAAGCATTATCGAAAAACCACCAGGTCACAGCATTAACAAGAAATATATCGGCCCTGCCCGACCCCGGCAAGAACCTTATCCTTGTCGAAGGAGATGTACTCAACAGGACTGCTGTTGCAGCCGTTCTGAAAAACAGCGATGCAGTTATTCAGTGCCTCGGCATTGGCGGCAAGGGCTCGGGCAAGCCTACCACCTTTATATCTGATGCTACCAGAATAATCATAGAAGAAATGGAAAAGCAACCAGTAAAAAGACTGATTGTAATGAGTAATGCAGGCGCAGGAAACAGTATTGAATTTATGCCCCGATTTTTTACCAGATTCGTTCTTCCCTGCTTTATGAAGTGGCTCAAGGTAATTATTGACGACAAAAACAGGATGGAACCACTCGTAATGA
>CAILQK010000379.1 GCA_903836265.1 uncultured Bacteroidota bacterium
GACAAAACACCCTGGCATTACCCGCTGAAATGGATGCTGAATACCATTCCGCTGGTTGCGCTGGCAGGTTTTGCCGGCAGTATTGTCTTGCTGCCCCGTCTGATGAAGCGTTACAACCCCCTCTGGGTATTTGCAGCGCTCTTTGCAGCTGTTTTCCCTGTATTTTATATTATTTACAAGGACTCGGTGATTCACGACGGCTGGCGACACCTTACGTTTGCCTACCCGACGCTGTGTGTGGCCGCAGCACTTTTCTGGAATGAACTGGCCGAACTGACCTCCGGCAGGCAGGCCACCCGGTTCATCGTCCCGGCTGTACTTGTTGCAGGCTCTTTCAGCCCGGCTTCATTCATTGCCATGAATCCTGCTATGCCCTACGTTTATTTCAATGAACTGGCCGGTGGTACCAAAGGTGCATTTGGCAGGTTTGAAACTGATTACTGGGGTGTGAGTGTTCGCCAGGGACTCGAATGGATGGAAAAGGAGGGTATCCTCCGCCCGGATATGCCCGAAACAGTGGTAATTGCCACCAATATGTATTATTCCGCCAAACAATTGACAGCCAAATACGGCGACAAGGTCAAAATCAAGTACCTGAAATGGGAGCGCCGCTGCGACGATGCCTGGGATTATGCGCTTTACCCAACGCGCTTTATTGATGGAACCACACTGCAAAAAGGTATGTGGCCGCCCGACAATACGGTACACACCGTCATGGCCGGAGGCGCACCCATTCTCGCAGTCATAAAGGATAATGGAAAGAATTGTGCGCTCGGACTGGCGGCCATGAAGATTAACGACCTGCAGGGCGCGGTTGACCGCCTGACGAAAGAAGTGACCAATGTTCCTGATAATGAACTGGCATGGGCCAACCTCGGACAAGCTTATCTGAATGCCAATATGCTGGAAGAGGCTAAAGCTGCTGCCGAAAAAGCCATTGAAATTGCGCCTGACGACACACAGGCCAATAACCTGATCGGTCTTTACTGGATGAGCATGAACGATGTTGCAAAGGCAAAGGCACAGTTTGAACTGGCCATCAAAAAAGAGCCGTCCAACGCAACGGCCTATTATTTCCTGGGCGATATATACCGAAGAACCGGTGAGCAGCAAAAGGCACTGAATTATCTTGTAAAGGCCATTCAGATCGCTCCGAACTTCAAGCCTGCCTACGAAATGGCTGCGCAGATTTACGATGCCGCCGGCGAACCCGACAAGGCCCAGCAATTCAGAAATGCCGTCAAATAGTACCCGAAATGAACTTCAAACAACTTTTTCCAACTTTCAGAAATAGGTATTTGTTCGTGTCATCGCGCATGAAAAAGTACGGATCCGTGCATTCCATTGAACGCGGACTGAATCTGGGTACCGGAGAGGGCGATTACGACCGGATGATTGCCGGATATTGCCGGGAACTGACCGGCTGCGATGTAAATGAAGAGGATCTCGTTCATGCGCGCGCGGTCAACGCGGGCGTGATGAATCTCGCTTATGAGGTAAATAATGCGCTTGACCTCACGTATCCCGACAATCATTTTGACCTGATTGTGAGCTGTGAAGTCATAGAGCACGTTGGTAGGCCCGAAAAAATGGTACAGGAAATGTACAGGGTGCTGAAGCCCGGCGGCGTGGTGATTATGACATTCCCCAGTCGCGAGTTCCCGGTTACCTACGACCCCGTCAACAGAATCTGGCAGCTCACCCGTGGCGATGGCAGCCGTGAGTATGCCATCAGTCAGGGCGCCTATGCTTTCGGACACGACTACCTGATCGGTGCTGATGACTTCAAAAAGTGGGCAAAAAATGCAGGCTTCGAGACAGTCGAATTCAGGGGGCTCAGTCACCACCTGGTCGGAATCCTGGAGGTTTACTGGACGGGGATTGTGCAAAAAATATTCAAAAAAAATGCCGGTAATGTGACCAGCGACACGGAAGGCGGACTGAAAGTGCGGCCTTCTTCCACCAGAGAGCCCTGGCTCACTGTTATCACAGATTTACTGCTCGCTCTTGATATGTTGCTGTTCGGCTGGAGCAGCCGAAGTATCGGGAAGGGGGTTGTGCTTAAAAAATAACAAACCATGAGTTCAAAAGCCATTCTTTCTGAAATTCTGACGCAGTGCCGTTCCAATTGTTACAGGGTTTATGACAAGATCACCCCTGAAAATGCGCAGTTGCGCCTGAACGACAACACCGCTTCGATCGGGTTCATTTACCGCCATACAGGCGAAACCATGCACATGCTGTGTACTTTCCTGGGCTATGAAACCAGTGTCAGCAATACAACCATCAGCTTTGTCGACGAGGGGCAGGGACACGATCTGGAGGAGAGCAAATCACTGATTGAAAGTGGTTTCCGGCTCCTTGAAAGCATCATTGATTCAACGCCGGATGAGAAGTGGCTTGAAACAGTTGAAACCCCGTTTTTTGGCACGGTATCCAGGGTAAGGGTATTCAGTCATGTTATGCTTCACAATTCCTATCATCTCGGCCAGATTGGCCTCTCGCTCAGAAAGGGCACCTGAACATGGATAAAAACCTCATATACGGCCATCATCCGGTCGTGGAAGCCATTCAGTCGGGAAGGGCTGTAGAAAAAGTGTACTTTCAGCAGGGTATGCGCGGAGAACTGGAAAAGGAAATTCGCCTGCTTTCCAGGGAGTATGAAATTCCGCTCCAGATTGTACCAAAAGAGAAATTGAACAAGATGGTGAAGGGGCAGCATCAGGGTGTTGTCGCCTACCTGTCGCTGATCACCTGGCAGTCGCTGGATGACGTGGTTCCTCTTGTTTTCGAGTCGGGCGAAGTACCTCTTCTTGTGCTGCTCGACGGCGTGACCGATGTGCGGAATTTCGGAGCCATCTGTCGAACTGCCTACTGCGCCGGTGCACATGCCGTGGTTGTACCGCAATCGGGTTCTGCTCCCGCCAACGAGGAGGCCATGAAAGCATCTGCAGGCGCGATCGCGCACGTGAGACTCTGCAGGGTGCGAAGTATGTTCAGCACAGTAGAGTGGTTGCAGGAGTCCGGTATTCAGGTAGTGGGCACGGCGATTTCTGACAGGGCAATACCCGTATTCAGGGCAGATCTGACTGTTCCGACTGCCATACTGATTGGTGCAGAAGGAGATGGGCTCAACCACAAACTTCAGAAAATGTCGGATCTGCTGGTGAAAATACCCCAGGCAAGCCACTTTGACTCATATAATGTAGGTGTGGCAACCGGAATGATTCTGTATGAGACGCTGCGGCAGCGAATAGCGGAAGTATAGCATAATGACAGGCGGGATTTCCTCGTCCCGTCATTATGCCATTATCTCCGAAAAAAAGATGTAACAGTGAATGTGCAGGCTACTCCACCAGTCCGCGGCCTTCCTTGACAATCCTTCCCTGGTCGGAAAGCTCTTTCATGAGTCTGTCGAGAATACCATTGATGAACTCGCGACTTTTTTCGGTGGAATAGACTTTGGAAATCTCCACAAACTCGTTGATTGTGACCTTGGTCGGGATAGTCGGAAAATGAAGCAATTCGCACAATGCCATCTTGAGCATGACCATATCAAGAATGGCCACACGCTCGGCATCCCAGTTTCTGAGCGTGGGTTCAATTTCAACAAACAGCGCACGATCCTCTTCGCAGGTTTTTCTGAGCAGTTCTTCGCCGAATTCGAGTACAGTGGCATCTGAAGGCTCGTGCTCGCGGAAAAAGTCGCCGCTTACCGGAGTAGCTTTCAGCGTTTTTTTCATGGCTCCGGACACCAGCGACTCATCATCCGCCCAGTTGTTGTACCTGTCTTCCGACATGTCAGAGAACAAGTCACTGGAGGAGAGGTATTTGTATAGTTCCAGAAGGACTTTGGTATGATCTGCTGCAACTGGCTCAGGTACATCGAGATACGCCAGATACTCAGGGGTGGCACAGAAGCCGAGATACAGGCTGCGGATATGATCTTCGTCGAGATTGTCATTCACGCCGTATTTTTTCACGAGATTCATGAAACCGATGTGGTTGGCGAGTGACTGCACGCACTCATTGTTGCCGAGACGCGGCATGAAATTCTTGTCTTCGTCAGTGGGAAGCAGCTTGGCTGCACGGATTTCTGCGTCTTTCAGCGCATACTGGGCAACACGCAAAAGTACATAAAGCTGGAAAATATAGAGTTCGAAGGTTTTCCATATACCGTCCTTGTAGGCTTTGACCAACTCTTTGGAAGTAAGTTGTTCATCCCTGTTGAGCATGTAGAGGAGTTGCATCACTTTGATACGGACACTTCGGCGACTTAGCATGGTATTTCAAATAACGTTTGGCAGAATTTTTCCAGTTGCTCCCGCAAAGGAACGGATTTTCACTGACAAATATGTAATTAATAAAAAAAATAGCAATTATTGGTTCCAATACACCAGCTTTACAATCATTTTATCATCTTTGCCATGATCAAATCAATCTGTCATGGCAAATACGCAAACAGTGCAGGGCTCCCCAACCATTTCTAACAAACCTGAACTCTCCGGCACGGCCATTCTGAATATGAGTACCGGCTTCCTGGGTATTCAGGTAGGGTGGGGCATGCAAATGGGCAACATGAGCGCCATTTACGAGTATCTCGGCGCAAAACCCGATGAAATTCCGCTTCTGTGGCTGGCTGCCCCCATGACCGGACTCATTGTACAACCGATTATCGGCTACATGAGCGACCGTACCTGGGGAAAGTGGGGCAGGAGGAAGCCTTACTTCACCATTGGTGCCATACTTGCCACAGCAGCGCTGATCCTGATGCCGCACTCACCCTCGTTGTGGTTCGCCGCAGGTCTGCTCTGGATACTTGATGCCAGTATCAACATCAGTATGGAGCCTTTCAGAGCTTTTGTAGGTGATATGCTCCCCGAATCACAGATCAACAGGGGCTACTCCACCCAGAGCATGCTCATCGGCATAGGCAATGTTATTGCAGCCCTGCTTCCCACCGCAATAATCTGGGCCGTGGGAAGTGGCAGTGTGGAGCCCGGTTCAGGCATTCCGCCGTATCTCGTGGCGGTGTTCACGCTGGGCGCC
>CAILQK010000380.1 GCA_903836265.1 uncultured Bacteroidota bacterium
CAATACGCCGAGTACGAACAGATATGGCAAATGGAGAGCAAGGCCGAACTCTACTACTCCGAGCTGATGGCACAATATACCAACAGCAAATCCACGAAAACGGAGGTCATGGATCAGGCCCGGCGCTATTACGATGAGCTGAAAGATTTCATGGAGGTGTGCCCCTCATTCAAACTGCACCTTTTCGGACGAATGGTTCACCTGCTGATTTACAACAGCGTGAACGACTACGTCAATACAGCCCGTCTCTGCGAGGATGCCATTTCTTTCTTCGATCAGAAAGCTTACGACAGCGGACTGCCACTCCAGGTCTTTTACTATAACCTGATCGTCTGTTATCTGCAACTCGGCGAGTTCGACAAGGGGCAACAGGTCATCAGTCGCTGCGAATACTATTTCGAGGAAGGATCGTTCAACTGGTTCAAACTGCAGGAACTTTTCTTTCTGCTCGCCATGCGCACCGGTCACTATGAAGAAGGTTACCATCTCTATGAAAAAGTGACCAACTACCCGCGTTTCAAGGACAAACAACCCCAGATCGTTGAAATGTGGAACATATTCCAGGCGTATATCTTCTACCTGATCAAGGTCGGAAAAATCCGCGAGGATGTGCTCAGCGAACGCTCGAAAAAGTTCAAGATGAGCAAGTTCATCAACGATATCTCCCTGTTCACGAAAGACAAGCGCGGGATGAACATCAGTATCCTGATCGTGCAAATCCTCTACGCTGTAGCCGAGCGGGATTACGACAAGTCGGTTGACCGTATCGAGACTATTGACAAGTACTGCTCCCGTTATCTGAAGGAGAAAGACACGCTCCGCAGCAACTGCTTCATCAAAATGCTGCTGCAGATTCCAATAGCGAACTTTCACCGCGAGGCCACTTCACGCAAGGCCGACCGTTACCTGAAGTTGTTGAAATCGGAAGAAGCCGGCAGCGCCAGCCAGGCCCACGAAATTGAAATTGTGCCCTACGAGGCCCTGTGGGATATGGCCATCGAATCGCTGCAGCTCAAAATTTACAGGAAACGTTCCTGAGCCACTCCTCAACCAATTTCATTTCCGCTTACCTTTGCACAAAAATTATTGTTCATGCGTTTTTTGACACTCTTCCTCTTTGTTGCCATTGTTTCCTGTCAGAACCCTTCAGCCTCCGGCGATGCCGCGGCCAATGGCGCCGACACGCTGAAAACGTCGCCATACGTGTTCACCGACACCGTACTGGTATCCATTTATCCCAAAGACTTTGTGGCTGTCCTGAAAGAGAAGCGGAACATCCCGATTATTGACCTTCGTACTCCGAAGGAATTTGCCACCGGCCATATCTGGCGCTCAACAAATATCAATCCCATGGAACCCGATTTCATGGATCAGATTGCCCGCCTTGGAAGGGATCAGGAATATGCCGTGTATTGCCAGTTCGGTGAAATCAGTTTCAGGGTGGCCGAAGACATGAAGCGCATGGGCTTCAAACGCATATATCACCTGAAAACCGGTCTGAATAACTGGAATGAGGCCGGGCAGGCGCTCCAGCTCAATTGAAACGATGCACTAAAAGTGCGGACAGTTGCACCGCGGTTTGAACATGCCGCATGACTGTACCACAAACATGCCCGCGAGCAGCAGGAAAAAGGCGACTCTCCACCAGTTGATTCTCTTCATCGGTAATGCATTTTTATCGGTAATCTGAACGCGAAAGTATGTATTATCCCTTTCCCGCGTGGAAGTTTAACACAACGAAAGGGTTTCTCAGGGTATCTGCACACCCGGTAATATGTCTGCCAAACGAAAAACGGTACTGGTCGCTCCGCTCAACTGGGGCCTCGGACATGCCTCCCGCTGCGTCCCGGTCATCCGGGCGCTCGAAAACGCAGACGTGGAGGTGTTCCTCGCCTCCGATGGTGTGGCCATGGGATTGCTGCAGGCAGAGTTCCCGCACCTGCCCTGCCTGACGCTGCCATCGTACGGCATCCGTTATTTCAGCAACAATATGGTGCTGAATATTGCCCGACAAATGCCGCGGATTTTATATGCTGCCGCCGCAGAACACCGCGCTACCGACCGGATTGTCCGAAAATATGGTATTCATGGCATCATTTCCGACAACAGATATGGCTGTTTTCACCGACATACCCGCAACGTACTGATTACCCATCAACTGAACCTGCGTATTCCGGGTAAACGCCTGGAGTATATCACCAATCAATTGCTCCGGCTGGCCCTGAGGCCATTTGATGATATCTGGGTGCCTGATACCGACAGCCCCGATGGTCTCTCCGGGGCCCTGTCGCACCCGCCGGCTGGTCTGAATAACGCGCACTATATCGGCATCCTCTCTCGCGCGACGCCCGTACCCGCACACGAGGATTTTGAATACGATGCTGCAGTGATTTTATCGGGGCCCGAGCCGCAGCGTACCCGCCTCGAACGCCTGTTGCTCGATCAGGCCTCCCGGCTGCCCCACAGATTTATATTTGTACAGGGAATCACCGGCGCCCGGACGCACAGCCCGCCCGCCGGCAATATCAGCATGGTATCGTACATGACCGGTGCTGAGCTCAACCACCTCCATGCCGTCAGCAGATATGTGGTGTGCCGGTCGGGGTACAGCAGTCTGATGGATCTGGCAGCCAGCGGCAAAAGAGGGATACTCATTCCCACACCCGGCCAGACGGAGCAGGAATACCTCGCCCGGCACCTCTCGGCCGGCAATTGCTTCGTTGCGCAGGAACAGTCGCATATTGATCTTGCAGCCGGACTTCAGGCCGCTGAAAAGACGACAGGCCTCAGCGCTGCCGCACTCCGGCTGAATGATTTTGAGCGGCACCTGAGGGAGTGGGTCGGGCGGCTTTGAGTTTCGTGCTTACCGACTGACACATGAATCAAACAACACCATGAATCAGGCGCACTTGCCCCGATTTTGATGCGTTTTTGGTTTTATGGGCCAATTTCCGTATTTTTGTCACAAATGGTATCATAATGACAAAAAAACTGGTCCACTTCGACCGGGCGATGAAGCGACTGCTCCGGAACAGGGGCGGTTTCTGACGAAATGTACAGAAAGCGCAAGTTGAGTTATCAACTGACATATTCCAGAACCCGCCATGAGCCCGACGGATGCCTGCATACTTCTACCCCTTCCTCACACAGACGACGGAACACCCGCCCTTCCATACGGCGGCTCTGCCCGAAGCGGATATGCCCCAGCCAACTGTTAAGGGTGCTTTCCGCGCTTTCCGGAGTCACCGACCCGCAGCGCAATGCACTGGCCTTTTTACAAAGGTGCCTTTCTGCCCGGTGAGCCCTGGCTTTGTTTACATACCGGTAAAAAGGAAACACCCTGAAACCGAGGAAGGGCACACCTGCTGTCACGCGGTGTACCTGCGTCTTGGTGGGGTGCAGTATAAGCCTGAGCTCACCCAGAAAGGCTTCCATGTCAGTTTTCCAGCTGTGAAGCGCCTCTTTTTTGTCTGAAAAAAGTATAAAATCATCCACATAACGCACGTAACCCGGTACGCCGAGATGTTCTTTTACAAAGTGATCAAAGCGATTCAGATATACATTCGCCCAGAACTGACTCGTCAGGTTGCCAATGGGCAGTCCCCGGCGGCGTTCGTGGGGGGTGAACAGATCATCGCCCGGGAAATAAATTGTGTGCTCCTCTTGCAGATTGGAATTGTCGAGAATCAGGTCGCAGAGCCAAAGGGTATCCGGACAAGTGATTTTCCAGCGGATTTCCTGTTTGAGTATCAGGTGGTCTATACTGGGAAAGCATTTCCGGATGTCGCATTTCAGCACGTATGGGTAGCGCCGGCTGTAATACTGACAGCGCTCAATGGCCTTGTGCGTTCCTTTGCCAATTCGGTTGGCATAGCTGTCATAGATGAAGGTTCGCTCGAATATGGGAGCGATTACATTGCAGAGCGCGTGATGTACCACCCGGTCGCGGAAAGGCGCCGCGCTGATCATCCGCTCCTTGGGGTCGGTAATCATAAAAGAACGATAAGGACCCGGACGATAGGTACGTGTGGCCAGTTCATGCTGAAGTTGCAGCAGAGAAGGCTCCAGGTGGTAATGAAATCTCGCTACATCCGGTTGATATCGCTTGCCCTTGCCTGCATTGTGGGCTGCCTTCAGAAGATTGTGCCACGTAATAATATCTGTAAAAATATTATTGAATGTTTTCATTTGAAGCTTTTTAGCCAGGCGCCGGTCATACGGCCGATTTCGTCAATACTGATTGCGAAAGTGTTATACCGGGAAGAGTTGTAGAGCCCGAAATCAAAGCCGAGTCGGAACAAATACCTTATTTTCTCCAGTTTTAAATTGGCAGACTTCAATAGAGGTACCTTTTCAGTTCCTGAAAGATACATGGCTTCAATATACAACTCGAGCAGATCGGTGAGGTGTTGCTGAATTCTGTCGCCCAGGGTAAATTTGTAATTGCGCGGGAAAGCATTCAGGACAGGTATGGCAGTTTTGATCAGGTCGTAGGTACGGGAAACAACTGATTCTTTGGATGCTTTCATACGAATAGAGTTAATACGCCGGGTTTGCGCTGAAAAGTGGGACGTTCTCCCGGAGTTCCGGAATACCAGCCCCACCAGACACCAAAGTATTTGCCCGGCCAGTCAAAGACAGGCTGAACGGGAAAAGCCTCGCACTTGCCGCTGCACACTCCCGCTATCTCACATGAAACAGACGGAACTCCGGCAGACAGCACCGGTACCATGAGTAAACAGTACGGCTGCAAGTCCCGGGCCAGACGGAATCCCATATAGTTGTTCCTGTTGTCTGGATTGTTCCTGTTGCGATACGACGGCCTGTAGTTGTCTGTGTTGTTGTTGTTCCACGAGCCGCCGCGCAAAACGAAACAGGCTTTCCCACTGAAAGCAAAGATAGTTGTAATTATTGCAAAAGCCGGTTTTTTTAAAAAATTTTCTTCGGCTTCGCCGA
>CAILQK010000381.1 GCA_903836265.1 uncultured Bacteroidota bacterium
CCGGGCTCAAAATGGCTTGCCGTATGTGATCTGGGTAAAAAATGCGTCTGGAAACTCGATTTGTCCACCCGCCAGCTCTCTCTGTTCGCCAACGGGGCCGGAGATCACCGCTTCAATATCCCTAATTACGGGGTTTTCGACAGTGCTGGTAATCTGTATGTGAGCGAAAGCGGAGCTTTCCGGGAGGTGAACGGGAAAATCCTGAAGTTCACTCCCGATGGCAAAGGTATGGTGTGGCATGAAGGCCCGTTCAATTTCGCCAACGGAATGGCAATGGGTCCGGGTGGTACACATTTATATGTGGCGGTATCGTTCATGCCGGGGGTGGAGAAAATTGCCGTCCTGCCCGACGGATCTGCCGGCGACCGCTCTCTGGTATGTACCCTGCCCGAAACAGTACCCGACGGACTGGCCTTCGGCGCCGATGGCGATTTGTTTGTTACCTGTTATGCACCCAACCGGATATACCGCGTAAAAACAGGGGGAGAAGTATCGGTTTTTGTGGATGACTGGGAAGGGCATACCCTGTCGAACCCGACCAATATCGCATTTGGAGGTGAAAAAATGGATCAGTTGTTTGTCTCCAATCTGGGGCGCTGGAGCCTCACCCGAATAGATTCAGGTGTAGAGGGCCTGCCACCTGTTTCACATTTGAATGCCTGAAAAATGCAGTTTGAAGGAAAAACAGTGGTTGTAACAGGCGGAGCGAAGGGAATTGGCAGTGCCTGTACCCGTGCATTTCACAAGGAAGGTGCCTCAGTGGCTGTCCTCGACAGAGATGCCGGCGGGATTGAGCTGGCTGATTCTCTCGGAGCGCGCGCAATATTTATACATTGCGATGTTTCAAGGGAAGCAGAGGTGTCAGCTGCCATGTCGGAAGTGAGCAGCCTTCTCGGTGGCCCCGATATACTGGTAAACAATGCCGGTATTCAGCGCTATACCACCGTCACAGAAACTACGGAGGAAGAATGGGATCTGGTGATGAATGTAAACCTGAAGAGTGCCTTCCTGTGTGCCAAACACGCCATCCCGCGCATGCAGGAGCGTGGCGCCGGTGTCATAGTGAATATCTCCAGTGTACAGGCCTTTATCTCCCAGAAAACAGTGGCCCCTTACGTTACCTCCAAAACTGCACTGCTCGGCCTCACCCGCAGTATCGCCGTGGATTATGGGCCTCAGATACGCTGTGTGGCCGTGTGTCCGGGCACTGTTGATACGCCCATGCTTCGCGACGCCATACAGTTGTCGCCCGATCCGGAAGCCGTATATCAGGAGTGCATGGATATGCATCTGGTAAAGCGGATCGGGACACCGGAAGAAGTGGCAGCGCTGATACTCCTCGTGGCTGGCCCGCAGGGTGGTTTCTTTACCGGTCAGGCTATCCGGATAGATGGCGGACTGGGTATTACTATTGCCGGGAGCAAGAGAGAGGAGTTCTGAAAACCAGATATGGGGCTGTTATACTTCCACATTCGATATTCGGTGTTCGAAATTCGACATTTGTCTCAAATTTGAAGAACCCGAAATACGTACGTAATCTGTTGCCAGAAAATATGTTTCAATTCCTGGTGAAATTTCTCATACCGGGCTGTCTGTTACTGTCAGCTGCCGTCGGTGCGCAAACCGCCGCCGACAGGCTGGTTGTTGAGCGATACAACACACAAAACGGCCTCACGCACGCGCACGTTTATCAGGTATTTCAGGATTCGAGGGGCTTTATCTGGCTGGTCACCGGCGATGCGCTGATGCTCTATGATGGTATTATTTTTACACCGGTCATGCGCTGGGAAGTCATTACCTCCCCCGATGACAATCGCCTGCTGTTTGAAGATAAATCAGGAAAAATATGGTTCCGTAAAAACCGTTCAGACTATTTCCTGATTGATATCCGGTCGCTGTCTGTTACCAGTTTCCGGGAATGGTCTGATAACAGGTTCCACGAACGTATTGACTGTGTGGTTATGGGGCCCGACGGAATTGTCTCCATCCTTCTGGGTGGCAATAAAATATACAAATACAATTCGTGGAATCAGCAAATATCTGTGACAGAATTCAGTTATCCGGCTACAGATTGCACTTTGGGCGAGGGGAATACAGTGTGGTTCTATGATGAAAATGCAAAAATTGAAGATCATATTACCCATTGCCTGAATGTTGCCAGTCTCGAACTGAAAGCGATTGACCTGGTTATCCCGGGCCGTATGAAGATTCTGGGAACTGATCGCGTGGGATCTATCAACGACTACGGACTGGTTATTGTTAATCGGGATGGCTCAACCTCCAGCTTCAGAATTGAGGGCCACAGGGATATTTACAAAACAAATATCAGCCTCATTAACGCAAATCCTTCCGGATCGGACGGGGAACGCGGTATGTATTCCTGGATCTATTATCTGGGCAAACTACTGAAAATCAATAACCAAAATGGTATTGCCGAAGATTTTACAGGCATGCGCGGGCTGACTGATCTGCCCATGGTTTTTGATATCCTTAAAGACAATCAGGGACGCTACTGGATTGCGACGGGGGAAGGGCTTGTCAAAACAAATGTCAGTCCCGTCAGGTTCAGGCGATATTTCTGGCAAAACCCCGAAAGTGCAAGTAACAGACCAAGGAATTCATGCAGAGGTATCTCACAAGCCATGAATGGTGATATATATGTGTC
>CAILQK010000382.1 GCA_903836265.1 uncultured Bacteroidota bacterium
ATCCACCGATTTGCTCAGGGCTGTTCTGCCCGTAACATCGGTCATGCGGATATTGCCGCTGAACAGATGTAACTCGCCGGTTCTGAAAAACAGTTGCGCCCCGGCCGGATTGGGATATACCACAGCAGCATCCCGTATTTCTCCGCCCGGACTTTCGGTGCCCACTACCTGCTCCAGACTGACCGAATAGACGCCGCGCCCGTGCGTACCCGCGTACAGGCGACGGGTATTCTGGCGTACTTTCAGGTCAAGTACATACACAGCGGGCATCCCGATTCCATAAGGTTTCCAGTTGATATTGTCGGCATCGGTGTAAAATACGCCTATATCGCTGCCCGCAATCAGGTAGTTGGTCAGGGTATCGAAAATGATGCAGTTAAAAGGCACATTGGGCAAGTTTCCCGACTTGTTTTGCCAGTTTATACCGCCATTCACACTGGCAAACACCTTTTTGCCGGCAGCATAACCACCCTTTGTTACCCACATGCGCTGTGTGTTGGACGGGTGCAGCGCTATCCGTGTGATATCTTCCGTATTGGTGGAAACGGAGTTGTTCGTCCAGGTGGCACCGCCATCCCAGGTGCGATATACGCGATTGGCACGGGCCGCCACCGCAATCAGGTTGGTATCGGCGGGCGACATGGCCACATCCCTGATTTTGTTGTCCACGCTGCCCGTCAGGTTTTCACTGATTTTATGAAAACTGTCGCCCCGGTTGAACGAGCGATACACATCGTGAAGCCCCACAATAAATGTCTTGCTGTTGCGCGGGTTCAGCAGGAAGGGCGTTACCCAGTCGCCGGAAGGATTGTCAGGTATGTTGTCGGCAATATTCACCGAACTGATAAAGTTGTTGTTGCTGCGGTATATATCGTTCCCGCCGTAGTATTCGGTGTACAGGTAGGCCGGGTTCACCGGATCCACGATCTGACACATGGCATCACCGCCATTCGTGTGCCGCCAGCCGCTGAATTGCGTGCGCAGCCAGCCTCCGTTGTCCTGGGAGCCTGCCATGAGCTTCAGTTCTCCGATCTGCGACACATCTATACGGTAAAACTGCGTGATTGCCAGCCCGTTTGAATAGTCGGTCCAGGTCTCCCCGAACTCTTCGTACCGGTAAATACCACCATCATTGCAGTACCAGATTACCCCGGGAATGTGCGGATCGTGCACCAGGTCGTGCGCGTCTGCGTGTACCTCCGCATGAACACCGTCGTTGTACCAGTGTGTGATTGGCGCCCATGTGGCGCCCTGATCCTGTGACCGGTGAACCACCACCCCGCACAGATAAATGGTATTGGTGTCGGTGGGCGAAAAACAGAAAATACCCCAGTCATCTTCCGGCGCCACATTTTCGGCGTAGGTTTGTCCGCCGTCTTTCGACAGCAGCAGGCGGTGGCCATTGGAGAAATGTACCGCCAGCCATTCGGGCTGCAGCGGACTGGCCGCCAGCCTGATCTCGTTCTGACTGTCGGCAAATTGGGTAATCTGCACCCAGTTGTCGCCGCCATCGGTGCTTTTCACCACCTGACTGGTACCCCAGTAGTTGTGGTGTGCAGCATATATCGTGGCCGGATCTCCCGTTTTGAACTCAATGTCGGTGTATTCCCCTGCCCGCAGGTTTTGCCAGTTCTCCCCGCCGTCGGTGGTACGCATGATACCGCGGTTGGTAGCAGCCAGAATTACCTTTGAATCCGCCGGCGACATGATCATATTGTAGATCACATTATTTTGGGAAAGTTGCCAGTCGAGGGATGTGGGCGCCCACGTCTCCCCGCCATCGGTGGATTTGTACACCCCGAGGTTCCACATCCACCAGCCACCCTTGTCACCCAGGGAGATATAGATGGTTTCAGGGTTCTGGTGGTCCACCAGAATGACACTGACAGGCAGATATGGCAGTCCATCCCCCTGGGCTGCCCAGCTCTGGCCGCCATCAGTGGTTTTCCAGATACCGCCATCGGGAGTACCCACCCACATAACATCGGGATTGATGGGGTGAAACGCCACATTTTTGGTTCGTCCCATACCCCAGTAACCGTAATTGGGATTGTTTTTGGGTCCTTCATGCTGCCAGACAGGCGAGTTGTTCCGGTCTGCAGCACTTGCTGCTTCCAGCTTTCTCGATTCCAGCCACTGCTCGCGGAGTTCCGGAAAAGAGCCGTCGGGGTTCACGCGATCGCGCCACCACCACTTCCAGCGCAGATACTTCACCATGTCGTTGTCGGGACAGTCGGTGGCGGATTCCGGATCGGTGGCGAACCAGGCGTCCAGTTGACTGCATATTTCGTGATAGTTGCGGGAGGTGACGGGTATGTCCACATCGGGCAGCGTTTGTGAAACAGCGGTACCGGCGGAGAGCAGGGTAAAAAAGGCAGCAAAAAGGAGTCTGTACATCATGAAAAGCAAAAAATTAATGGCCAAAGATAGCCAGGATGCCGGAAGTAGCGCAATTGCTATTGTCTGAAACCGGCAAATAGCAGAAATTTGCAGCATGGCGGTATATTTACTAAATCCTGACGACCAGCTCTTCCCTCACGCTTCACTGGCAGACCCCTCAGGCCTGCTGGCTGTTGGCGGCGATCTGAGCGAAGGCCGCCTGCTGAATGCCTATTGCAATGGTATTTTCCCCTGGTTTGAAGAAGACGGCGATTTCTACTGGTACTCCCCCGACCCCCGGGTGGTCCTTTTCCCGAAGGAACTGATTATACACAAAAGCATGCGGTCGGTTTTCAACCAGCACAAGTTCCGCTACTCCCTCGACACCTGCTTCACCGATGTGATGATGGCCTGTGCCAGTACCCCGCGCCCTACTCAGGACGGCACCTGGATCACCGATCGCTTCGTGGAGGGATACAGCAACCTGCACAGGCAGGGTATTGCTCACAGTATTGAAGTCTGGAGCGAGGATCGGCTCGTGGGCGGACTTTACGGACTGTCGGTGGGAAAGATGTTTTTCGGGGAAAGTATGTTTGCACTGGAAAACAACGCCTCCAAAGCCGGGTTTATCACACTGGTCAGGGCGCTGGAAAAGAGCAGTTTCTGGCTCGTGGACTGCCAGGTGGGTACGCCACACCTCGAGAGCCTCGGTGCCAGAGGAATCTCCCGCGACAAGTACCTCGAATTGCTCGGACAAAACACCTACAACCGCACCCTGATGGGCAAATGGCGGCTCAATGAGCTGGGCATGATTGAGGTGGAGTGAGATTGTTATTTTTTTAATCTGTGAGGTTCCCTCTTGGCCGCTGGCCATGTTTCTCTTTGTAAACCTGAATATACTCCGTTTCTATCCGTTTTGCTTCTTTTCGACCAGAAATATCACGAACAAGAATTCGCGTGAAGAACCTTGGCCAATTGTCTATTAAATTGGCGAAACGCAACTGCACCCTCATTCTCTTTGACATTCCGTCTCTTTCACTGATGGGTCCGCTACTAATGCCGTATTTGAACACATCGTAATTAATCTTGTCAACTATTTCGTAAAGGTGATGTAATTCTTCGCTGTCATCAGAATTTTTGTGCGGCATAACTCTTAAGAGGTTAATTGCCAGCCCAACTTGTTACTTTGTGTTTCGTAATTATAAGTAGGGACATAGTTAAAGGGAATACCCGTCTTCATTTCAAACGCATCATCAGCGAGATACAGTAGTGGCTCGAAAACAATATCTTCCGGCATTTGAGAAGAGTCATTCAAGACTTTTTCATAATAATTCCTTCCCTCTGCAACTACTGCACAACGAGCGTATAAAAAATCATCCGCAGAAATAAAATGATCCGGTTCATTGGCTGCGTATACGTCAGCATGTGCACGCGTGTCCAACTGAAATAACTTGGCAGACAGCATGTCAGCAAAAAGGCAAATACTTGCGACGGGCATTTTGGCCAGCGCCTTCACTGCAGGTAAAATCCTCTCTTCACTACCCTTTTTTGACCAGTCAATTTTATCAACGATACGCCAAAAATCATCTTCAGAAAGCAAGTCATCCGCCGGAGATTTGTCCTGAAGCCGAATTTCAACTTTGGTAGCCGTACCAAACTTTTGTTTCAAGTCGTTGATAAACTGACTACTCAAGTCATTTAAACTGACACTTAGTATCATCGTCATGTTCAAAAGGATTTTATGGTACAAATATATACCACTTTCAACCCTATTTGCAAATTTGAGGGAACATCCGCAGAAATAAGTACACAACTGCACTCCGGAAAGTCGTCCGACGATAATGATAACGTTATACCCCTCCTAATCCCTCGCCCCGATCCGCTCTCCGTATTTCTCTTCGTTCACACGTTTGAAGGTCTCCAGACCACATTCAAGGAAAGCCTGATAAACCTTCGG
>CAILQK010000383.1 GCA_903836265.1 uncultured Bacteroidota bacterium
AGCGCCTGGTCAATAAAAACGGCCATGACATGCACGGAAGTTACCAGTATCGCATAGAAAAGCAGAGCCGTTCCTGACGACAGGTATTTGCCCCAAAATACACGTCCGGGCTTGTTGATCATGTCAATGTCGCGATCGAACCAGTCGTTCAGCACGTAACCGGCGAGAGTGGTTATCACGGTGGCGGCACCCATCAGATTGAATACCGGTACCGTCAGCATCGGTATTCCCCCGCCATCCAGTATGGCAGGTCTCAGGATATACCAGTAGGGCAGGTATATGGTTATCCATACCATCACCAGGTTGGGAATTCTGAATGCCCTCAAAAATGCCTGCAGAAAGTTCATGACGCCAAGATAAGGCGTTCTTCACAGATTTACTCGCCCCAGCGATAGGTACTCAGATCAAATCCCGCCAAATCAAGTACTCTGTCCACTACGGTGGCAGCCATTTCCTCCATGTTGACAGGTTGTGAGTAAAATGAGGGACAGGCGGGTGCGATGATGCCGCCTGCTTCTGTCACGGTTTTCATATTGTTGATGTGTATCAGACTGAGTGGTGTATCTCTGGTGACCAGTATGAGTTTGCGCCTTTCCTTCAGAATAACGTCTGCTGCCCGCGTAATGAGGTCATTGCTGATTCCGGTGGCAATTCGCCCCAGCATTCCCATCGAACAGGGGCAAACCAGCATCACACCGTATTTGGCCGAACCCGAAGCGAACGGAGCATAGAAATCCCTGTTGCTGTAAAAAGTGAAGGGGAAGTTGTCCTGGTTGAAAGCACCCACCTCGAGTTCCCAGTTAATGCGCGCATTTTCAGACATCACGACGCCAACGGCTTCGGTTTGTTTGCCGAGCACCGACAGTTTGTCGAGCAGCACTTTGGCATAAACGGCGCCTGATGATCCACTGATTGCAACTACAACTTTCATTTAAAGGTACGGGGTTAATCAGGAGGATCACAGCGCGTGTTATTCCACCATCATTTCATCGACAAATATCCAGCATTTTTCGCCTTTCCCAGGGTGCCACGGCGGGTTTTCAAGCAGACTTTCCACTTTTACCTTTACGTACCGGGCATTTACTGTTGCTGGAAGAGTAAAACCAAGCAAATGCACTTTTTGTTCGCCCATCCCGGTATTCCGGGTGTATTTCTGTGATCCCTGCGCGGCGAACTGTTTTCCGTCGGAAGAGGTGAATACCTGTATGGCGGCTGGCTTGAATATCCACGAGGGATTGTTTTCCAGACAGTGTACAAAAACTTTTTCCACGCTTTTCACTGTTCCCAGATCGAGGGTGGCCGTGAGGTGTTCACCTTCATATCCAAGCCAGGTATCGGCACTCTGCACATCGGAAATTTTGCCATCAACAAGTGAAGCGCCACCTTTGGCCGGGTATTTCGGTGATGGGGCGGGATGTATGGACGAACCAGACAGGGTATATTTTTTCTTTACCAGTACCGCATCCACCACAGGCGAATTTTTCCATCCCTCGCGTGCCGCGAATGCGCGTACATGCGTGGTTTTGTCCACAACAATTGTTCCGCTGTATTTGGGCGATTGCAGCGACGGCGTGTCGGCCTCCTCGAGGGTGTAGTGAATATCCACCCCCCTGAACGGAAATTCCAGCTCAATATGGGCGGTATCATCAAAAAAGGACCTTCCGAATTTCAGTTCAGGTGTTTTCAGGGCCATTTGCTCCGCATTTTCCATGGTAATTCCGGTCTCAAAGGAGATCCCCGGATACTTTTTCTTCCACTGGTTTACGGTTTCAGCAGGTATGTCTGTTCCCCAGATATATACTTTCCTGAGCTGTCGCAGGCTGCCAAACGCGCTTTCCACTGACTGGTCGGCCTTTGTATTGGTCAGGTTGAGCACTTCAAGAAAAGGTGAATGGCTGATCATGGTAGCGATACCCGATGCTGCACTGGTGTGCGAGAGGTTCAGTCGCACGAGATGGGGAAATTCCAGTCCCTGCAATACCCGGTCCTGAACGCCCGTATGAGAGAGATCCAGGTCTGTCAGTTGTTCCTTTACACCGGCGAGTGCACCCAGCCGTTCCTGATCTGTCTCTTTGATGCCGGCAAATGAAACAACAAGCCAGGGTTTGCCCTCCCCGAATGAGTTTACACTCAGTCTGAGCGCGCGCAATTTCCGGATGGCGCTTTCGCTGGCCGGACTCACCTGCTTGTCAAACACAGGATTGGCGCGTACTTCCTGTTGCGTACGCGGGCCAAAAGCACTTTTCAGGTTGTCGGGCATCTGCTTCTCTGCCACTGTGGCATTCAGATCCGCTCCGCCTGTTATCCACCATTCAATCAGTTGTGTTTCGACCTGAGAGAGCTGGGGGCGGCCCTTTGGCGGCATGTGATCGTCGTGATCACCGGGCAGGTGAATTCGTTTGAGCAGTTCGCTTTTTTCAGGATTCCCCGGTACAACTGCTGGCCCGCTCTCGCCCCCTGCCATCAGTCCTTCCGGGGTGGACAGCACCAGTCCGCCCTTCTTTTTTTCAGGTTTGTGACAAGACACACATTTTGAACGCAGAACAGGCATAACGAGCCCTTCAAAAACTTTGGTATCCGGGCTCAGTTCACTTTGAGCCTGCTCCGAACCTGCTTCCACTGCAGTCAGTGCACTTTCAACGGCACCTCCAAACACATATCCTGCACCATGGGTCAGTGTGCCTCCGTAATGACCGGTAACAATCAGGCCCGCTACTCCGGCCACAAATGCCGGACGTCGCCATTTGTCCTGCTTCAGCAATGCCAGCAGAATAAACATACCTGCTGTAAAAAAGCCCCAGTACTGGTGTGGCGTGGCAACTGATTCGTCATAGCCACCTTCTCTGAACAGCAGCCAGCCGCTGAGTGCACTCAACGCGGCAGAAACGGCCCCCAGTCCGACTGAAAGCTGTATGGCAGGACGAAAATCATCGCGTCCTTTCCACCAGACCATACATTCGAGGGCAAATGCTGCCAGCAGGATACCAATGGGCAGGTGAACAAGCAGCGGGTGCAGGTGTGCGGTGATTGAGCCAGGGTTCACAAGATTGAGATTAAACGGTTAAAAATATACTACTGGAACAGAATTTCATCAAGAAAGAGCCATGCCTGCCTGCCTGCTCCCGGATGCTCTTCCGGCAGTTTGCCAAACGGGACAATGCGTATTCTGACATAATCAGTACGGAATGCTGTGAGTTTCAGGGCTTTCATCCATATGCCCTGCAGGCGCTGCATATCTGTCATTTCAGTGGCAGTGGCCGTCCAGTGGGCCCTGTTGCGCCACCGACCCTTTGCATTTCCGGTTTGAACATAAATTTCACGGGGCGGGAGTACCCAGGAGCCGAAACTGGCCATGGAACTGACCACAATACGTTTCAGTTTCTGCCTGCCGTTCATTGCAGCCTCAAATACAACAGTGTCTCCCAGAAAAGCAATCCAGTTGCCGTCGTGAAGGTCATCACTGCCCGATTTCAGATCAAAGAGCGTACGGGCGCCGCTGCCGGGGTATTGTTTGTCCGGCGCGGGTGTCAGTGTCCCGTTTTTCAGTGCCTGACCGGCTTCGGTCAGGTGTATTTCCGCCATTTCACTCGACCAGAAATCGGGATGAATGGCATAGGCTTTCAGGTCGGAAGTATGTTTTACAGTTATCGGCCCGGTGTAGTGCTGAAACCCGTTTGAGCTGTTTTTCCCTTCCAGTTTGTAAAAAATGCTGGAGCCTTCCATCTCAAAGCCGAGTCTGACCTTCACCGAATCGGTAAAGAACCTGCTTTCCACATCAATACGGGGCGGTGCCAGGCGGAAAGATTGCGACACAACTGTGCCCGGCAACAGTACCAGCAGCACTTTCAGAAGATGATTCATATTCAAACGCGCTCCAGTCTGTATGGATAAACACTGCCACTGTTCCACTGTGTCACATATATATTGCCATCTCTGTCAACCAGCACATCATGCGGGTGTTTGAATACCTGAACAGTCTGATACAGCGGCTCGAGTGTTCCGTCTGCCCTGAATATGGGGCTGCTGCCGCCCGGAGCAGAAACCGGTCGATTGTTTTCGTTCAGGATCAGCACAAAACCTGACTGGCTGTCCCATGGCAGTTTGCTGATCAGCACGGCAAAATATACTTCATTTCCGTGAATCACAGGCCTGCATATGTAGGCGCCTGGCAAATCAACGGTGCCGGTAACCGTCCCGTTCAGATCGAATATTTTGAGTTTGTTGTCGGCCCGGGAGGTAACGAGCCACTGCGGATTCGACTTGTTTCTCCTGTCCAGTGCAATCCCGTGTGCATTTTTCAGGTGTTCGGGGCCTCCGAAAACCTTTTTGACGCTGCCATCCTGTGCGTACTGCACGATATAGTTTTTGCCATACCCATCTGCCACCACTACATCGCCGTTGGGTGCTATGGCTGTTTCGGTGGGTTTGAATTCGGTTTGGGAGCCATACATACCGGCGTCTGCGGGCCATTCAAAAGTCCGGACAACCGTTCCGTCAAGTCTGGTTTTGATTACCTGGTGTCGTTCGTAGTCGGCGATATACAGGAATTCCTCGCCATTTTCGTCGTGGAGAGTCAGTCCGTGCGCGCCCGGGTACTCGTGTCCCCATGCGCCCAGGATTTTGCCGTCTTTATTGAAAATGACAATATTGTTTCGCGTGTCGTCGGTGGTCATGTAGATCTTTCCTGTGTGATCAATGACCATTTCATGGCAATTTTTGACGGGGTACTGCTGCGGGTTTCCGTTGCACCAGTTTGTATTAATGCGGTATTTGAAGTTTCCGTGACCGATAACAGGGTCGCCGGGCAGTCCGGCTGCCATACCGGCAGTTGTGATGAGGCTGCTTGCCAGAAAAGTTCTTCTGTCCATAAAAATCAGCTTAATAGGCCCGGAACCACTTTTCCGCTGATATCTGTCAGCCTGAAGCGGCGGCCCTGGTAAGGGAAAACAAACCGTTCGTGATCTATTCCGAACAGGTGCATGAGAGTAGCCTGGAAGTCGTGGACGTGTACGGGGTCTTTGGCTATGTTGTAACCAAACTCGTCGGTTTCTCCGTATGTGATACCCGCTTTTACGCCTGCGCCTGCCATCCAGACAGTGAAGCAGCGGGGGTGGTGGTCGCGGCCGTAATTTTCGTCCATGAGGCCCTGGCTGTAATTGGTTCTTCCGAATTCTCCACCCCAGATTACGAGGGTATCTTCCAGCAGGCCCCGCTGTTTGAGGTCGGTAACGAGGGCTGCCGAGGCCTGATCCACATCTTTTGCCAGTCTTCCGGTCATTCCCGTTACGTCGAAGTGTGCATCCCAGCCCATGTGGTAAAGCTGAACGAACCGCACTCCCCGTTCGCACATACGGCGGGCGAGCAGGCAGTTGGCGGCATACGTACCCGGCACCATGGCATCAGATCCGTACAGTCTGAAGGTGCTGTCGGGTTCATCGCTCAGGTCGGTGAGATCGGGTACGGAGGTTTGCATCCGGTATGCCATTTCGTACTGACTGATACGGGCGCTGATTTCCGGGTCGCCGAATTCTTCGAGTTGCTGCTGGTTCATTTTGGCCAGTGCGTCGAGCATTTTTCTCCGGCTGAGGCTGTCGAGCCCTTCCGGGTCGCTCAGGTACAAAACCGGATCCTCTCCGCCCCTGAACTGTACACCCTGATGCTGGCTTGGGAGGAATGCACTTCCCCACACCCTGGATGCCAGTGGCTGGATATTGCCTTTTCCACGTGACAGAAGCACAACGAATGCGGGCAGGTTGGCATTTTCGCTCCCCAGGCCATAGCTCAGCCATGAGCCTATGGCGGGTCGGCCGGGTTGCTGGTGACCTGTCTGGAAAAATGTAACTGCCGGATCATGGTTAATGGCCTCGGTATGCATCGTCTTGATAACGCACAGATCGTCGGCAATAGCGGCTGTATAGGGCAGGAGTTCACTGAACCAGCTGCCGCTTTGTCCGTGCTGATTGAAGTCAACGCGCGCACCTGCGAGCGGGAACCGGGCCTGGTTGGCCGTCATTCCGGTCAGTCTCTGGCCCATACGCACGCTTGCGGGAAGTTCCTCTCCCTGCATTTCGCGGAGTTTGGGTTTCCAGTCGAACAGTTCGAGTTGCGAGGGGGCACCACTCTGGAAAAGGTAAATCACTCTCTTGGCTTTTGGAGCGAAGTGTGGCAAGCTGGCGAGGAGTGCATCCGTACTGGCATCCGGTGAGCTGCACCCATTGCCGAGCAGTGATCCGAGTGCCATTCCGCCGATACCCAGCGCTGTGCGGTGAAGGAAAGCCCGGCGGTTCAGGTTGAGGTAATGATTCAGTTCTTCCATATTATATGTTGACTGCTTCGTCGAGATTATAAATGAGCGTGATAGCCAGCACGAGTGCGGCCTGTTCTGCATTTCCATCCTGTCCGAGCAGCGATTTTACCGCACCGGGGTCTTTGGCCAGTCTTTCCCGTTCTGACTCATAGAACCGGAGGAGCGGTTTCAGTTCGGAACCTGACGGTGTTCTGGTCAGAATTCTTGCAAATCCGTCGCGGAGCAGGGTTCCGGCATCGGCAGGTTGAGCGGCGAGGCGCGCTGCAAGTGCGCGCGCGGCTGTCAGTACCTGTCTGTCGTTGAGCATGACCAGTGCCTGTAGCGGGGTATTTGACCTTGTACGTCTGACCTCGCAGTTGTCGCGCATGGGTGCATCGAACGTCAGGTGGGTGGGAGGCGGTATTGTCCGGCGCTGGTAAGTGTACAGACTTCTTCTGAACTGTTTTTCCGGAAGTGTATCGGGGATGTAGCTGTATTCCCCCCTGAATGCGTTGGCTGTTTTTTCCGTCGAGATCCCTTCCCAGATACCGGCCGGTTGCCATGGTTTTACCGAAGGTCCTCCAGGCATATTGACCAGCAATCCGCTGGATGCCAGCAGATTGTCGCGGATAAACTCGTAGGGCATTCTGTATCTCGGGCCGCGGCTCAGCCATGTATTTTCGGGGTCTGCCGCCAGTTTTTCCTCCGTAATTACCGCAGACTGGCGGAAGGTGGCTGATGTGACCATCAATTTCAGCAGGTGTTTCATATTCCAGCCACTTTCCCGGAACTCGACGGCCAGCCAGTCGAGCAACTCCGGGTGAGAGGGTAGTGCGCCCTGAATGCCAAAATTTTCGGTGGTGGGAACGATGCCTTTTCCGAAAACCTCCTGCCACATTCTGTTTACAAACACTCTTGCCGTAAGCGGATTATTCTGATCGAAAAGCCACTGCGACATACCCAGTCTGTTTCTGGCGTATTTTGATGTGTCGAATGGCAGCACAGCCGGTGGCAGGGATGGTGTTATTTCCTCTGCATGCTGGTCATATTGTCCGCGCACAAGCCGGTATGTTTTTCTGATACCTGCGCTGTCGTGCATGATCATCTGCAGGATAGTGTCCTGTGGTGTTTTAAATCCCAGTTTGCCGTTCAGAAAGGGCAGTTCTTTCTCCAGATCAGCCGGGGTGATAATCATGTAAGGTTTTGGAGTTGCCAGATTGGGCACGAACCCGACTTCATCTACACTATTGAAAAATGCGAAAGTGCCATAATAGTCGCGGGCCGAGATCGGGTCGTACTTGTGGTCGTGGCATTTGGCACATTCGAGAGTGAGACCGAGAAATGCCTTGCCGAGTGTATTGGTACGGTCTGCAACATATTCAACGCGGTATTCTTCATCAATCACACCCCCTTCCTGGGTTATTTTGTGGTTTCGGTTGAATGCACTTGCCAGGAGTGTTTCCTTGTTTCGATCGGGGAGCAGGTCGCCGGCGAGTTGCCAGGTTGTGAACTTGTCATAAGGCATATTTTCGTTCATAGCCTTTATGACCCAGTCGCGCCACGGCCACATGGTACGCGGCAGGTCATCCTGATAACCGTGAGTATCGGAGTATCGGGCCAGATCGAGCCAGCTGGCAGCCCATCTTTCGCCATAGGCAGTAGAGGCGAGGAGTGAGTCTACCAATATATCGAGGGCATCGGGCGACTGGTCTTCCACAAATCGCCGGGTTGTTTCGGCCGACGGGGGGAGACCGGTAACGGCGAAACTGACCCTCCGGGCGATACGTTCCCGGTCTGCCATTTCGGAGGGTTCCAGTCCGTTTTCCTCCATTTTTTGCAGTATGAAAGCGTCAACGGGATTTTTATCCCAGCCTTTTTTCTTTACGGCCGGTACTTCCGGTCTTTGAGGAGCGATGAACGCCCAGTGCTCTTTCCACTGCGCGCCCTGTTCAATCCATCTTTTCAGGAGTGCTTTCTCAAAATCGGAGAGCGTGAGGTGTGATGCTTTGGGTGGCATCATGGAGTCGGGATGCATGGAGAGGATACGTCCGATCAGGAGACTCTGCTCCGGTTTTCCCGGAACGATTGCGTACCGGGGCATGCCATTGACCGTATCAACAGGTGCCATAGCTCCTTCGCGGGTATCGAGACGAAGATTTCCCTCCCTTTTTTTCTCGTCGGGGCCATGACACGCGAAACAGCGATCACTCAGGATGGGGCGGATATGCCAGTTGAAGTCAACCACATCCGGCAGTTTTTTCTGTCCGTGATCCGACTGGATATTCATGGTGGCCAGCCATATAATGCCGCAGGCTGACAGGGTCAGAATCCAGATCCAACGTTTCGAAAGCAGGGTCATTCCGTTTTTTTGCCGGAAAAATACACTGTTTTCAAAAAGTTATTGCAAAACCTGAAAATTAAAATCCGATTCCCCTTCTGGCGAACAGATTCAGTTTGTCTTTGTCGAATGTGAAGGTAGCCACATCGTCGAGCGTTATGGTCTGTGCAATCTGTTCATCCGTGATTCTGGCAGCAGAGAGCCTGAGATTCTGATTTTTAATAGCTTCCACCACCACCTGTCGTACCGTGCGTGCATTTCCGAAATATTTGTCGCGAAACTGGTACAGGAATGCCACATATTTGCCGAGATGTTCGCGGGCATCCTCTTCGACCCGGTATTTTTCGTGGCTGAACATCTGGAGCACTATCTCCAGCAATTCTTCCGGTGAGTAGTCTTCAAAGCGCAGTACCTTGTCGAACCGGCTTGCGAGGCCCGGATTGGCTTTCAGGAAGTTGTCCATATTTTCCGGGTATCCGGCCACGAACACAAAGAACTCTCCCCTGCGGTCTTCCATCCTTTTGAGCAGAGTCTGGATGGCTTCGTCGCCGAAATCACCGTGGCTGCCGCGCGATACCGGCGAGCTCAGGGAGTATGCTTCATCAATAAACAGTACCCCTCCGATAGATTCATCTATCCTTTCGGCTGTTTTTATGGCCGTTTGGCCCACGAAGCCGGCCACCAGTCCCTGCCGGTCGGTTTCAACCATGTGACCGCGTTCGAGTACACCGAGCGACTTGTAAATTTTGGTAAGGATACGGGCTACCGTAGTTTTGCCGGTGCCCGGGTTGCCCACGAAGACTGTATGCAGAAAGAAGCGGCCGAGTACATCCCTGCCGCTTTCCCGGTAAAACCGTACAAGATCCACCAGTTCACGGATATCCCGTTTGATGTTGTGCATTCCGATCAGGCCATCGAGTTCGTACAGTGCCGAGGCCAGCAATTTTTCATCTACCGGAATAAGCGGGAGAGGTTTTTTGCGGGAGACCTCCACTTTTTCCACATCTTCCCTGTGAACAGAAGTAAAGACTTCGGGCGCCAGACTGCGCACATTGGGCTCCGCCATTACGCGGAGGGCCATTTGCACCTTGGCTTTTTCAATCAGGTCGTAAACAAACCTTGCGTTTCCGAACGCGCGGTCGCGGGCGCGGAACGCCTCTGTAATCAGTTCATTGACAAGTACTTTGGCATCGGATACAAGTGAAACTTCCTTTTCCTGTGCGGCGAATTCCGCGATGTGCGACAGCTCCTGGGGCAGATAATCGGCAAATTCGAACGTAAGCTTGAACCGGCTGCGCAATCCGGGATTGGAGTCCAGGAACGTTTTCATTTCTTTCGGGTATCCGGCCACGATAACAGCGAGGTCGCCCGGGCCGTTGGACAATTCCTTCACCAGAATTTCGATGACCTCGCGGCCAAAATCCTTGCTGTCTTCGGCTGAGCGGGCCAGCGCATAGGCTTCATCAATGAACAGAACTCCGCCGCGTGCCATTTCGATGGCCTCTTTCACCTTGGGCGCCGTCTGACCAATATACTCACCTACCAGATCAGTGCGATCCACCTCATGAACGTGCCCTTTGGTGAGCAGCCCCATCTTCTTGTAAAGCCTGCCCATCATCTTGGCCACCGTAGTTTTACCTGTGCCGGGATTTCCGATGAATACGGAGTGTACATTAATGCCGTCTTTTTCGGAGAATCCCTTCTCCTTCCTGATCTGGAGAAACTGAATATACTGAGCGTGTTCCCTGACCTTTGTTTTGATTTCCTGCAGACCAATGAGTGCGTCGAGCCGGGTGAGCACTTCCTCAAAAGTGTGCTCATCTTCCGGTTCCGGTTCGAGCATGATCTGCTGGCCCTTTTCGGGCAGCCAGACGGGATTGGAGCCCTCCTCCATATAATCACCGACTTCAAACGAGGCAACGGCGAGCAGCTGGTCCATGAAGATCACTTCTGCCGTATAGATATCATTTCTCCATGAAGCCTTCACATTACTGCCCCAGCCGGCTGTAATTTTGATCCATTCATCACCTTTTTCCACCTTGTGCAGCCGCACCACCTGTCCCTTCAGTTCGCGGGCATTGTTGTAGTATTTTACGTAGAGTTCGCACTGCCAGGGCTTGTTGACCAGCAGATTTTTGAGTGTTACTTCCGCATAAACATAACGGGTTTCCTCGCCCTGAAACGTCTTCAGATAGTTTCGTTCGAACTCGGGCATATCGTCGTAGGGGCCCTCATACAGCCGGAGGGAAGAAATCTGGCAGTAGGGATTGTCAAGGCGCTGCATTGGCCGCCCTGCATCTTCCACATAAAAATAACGGGTTGCCACTTTTTCACCCTCGATCCACGCCTCCCAGTAGTAGGCACCCTTTTTCCAGAAAACGCCTTCCTGCTTGTTGCCCCAACCCTCGCGGATGTACCCTACAGGATCATATTTGCTCACCTTCCGCCTGAACGGCAGCGAGCAAACCTCTTTTTTCTGTTTTTTTACTACAAAACATTTCAGCTCCACGTTGATCTCCCAGTCTTCGCGGTCGAAAAGCTTGTTCTGAAAAGAAAGTTCTGCGTAAACATAGCTCGTTTCGAGCCTGTCGAATACCTGACGGTACTTCTTCTTGTTGTCGGCCAGCCATTCGGTGGACGAATAGACTTTCAGTTCCTTGAACTTCCAGTTCTTGTTCTCTGAATTTTCCTGTGGCGGTATTGGGTTGTTTCCGAATTCCATACGATATACGTTAAGGCAAATATGTGGACTTTTTTCCGTATTTTTATCATCCCGTCTGTAAAAGTTATCCTTTTTTTACAGAAAGACCGCTTTTGGGTGCCAATATGAACAAAACATGCGATACTGTGTTCTTGTGGTGAAAAAAATGGCTGTCAGCAGCCTATCTTTGCCCGACTTATGGCTACTGTACGATTTGAATTTGAGGATACCAGTATTTCGCCGAAAACGGTTACCGGCGACTTCCATGACATGTCTGTTCTGGAAATCACAGAGGAATATGATGTGCATCTGAACCACAACTGCGGCGGCGTGTGTGCATGCTCCACCTGTCATATCTACGTTGAGAAAGGGGAGGATTTTCTGGAGGAAATTTCTGACAAGGAAGAGGATTTCATTGACCGCGCCATCAATCCGCGCCTCGAAAGTCGCCTTGCCTGCCAGTGTATTATTCTCGACGAGAATGCCAGTATCACCGTAACCATACCCGATCAGCGCCGGATTATCGGACACGAACACTAAATCAGCCGACTATATGTCTTTCAGTGATTTTGACAATATGCCCATCAGCTGGGCTGACCACGAAGATGTTGCCATGGCGCTCTACGAGCGTTTCGGCGATGATTTCGATGAAAGCCGCATTTACAGAATTCGTTTTACCGATCTGTTGCAGTGGGTTCTCGAAATTCCCAACTTCGAAGGCACCAAAGATGAATCCAGCGAGGGCCATCTGGAGCAGATTCAGGCTAAATGGGTTTACGAATGGAGAGCCAACAACCGGTAACGCACTTCGGGTTGCCCCAGAACCAGATTGCCGAACTCCGGCCCGATGATCAGCTCAATATCGAGCTGGTTCACGTTTTTGACAAGATGAAGTCTGTAAAGGCTTTCGTCTTTGATATTGACGGCGTGCTCACCAACAACGATATACTCGTTACCGAGCAGGGCGAACTTTTGCGTTCGATGCATATCCGCGACGGGCAGGCTATCAAGTGGGCCATACAGGCCGGATACCCTGTTTGTATCATCACCGGCGGGCGTTCGGAGGGCACCAGAAAGCGGCTCACGGATCTCGGAATTGAGGAGTACTATTCCAATGTAAAGGACAAGATGACAGCCTTCCGGTCTTTTCTGGAACGCCAGGGACTGAAGCAACTTCAAATATGCTACATGGGCGATGATCTGCCCGATTTGCCGGTGCTGCGCAGTGTGGGTCTTTCGTGCAGTCCTGCCGATGGTGTACCCGAGGTAAAAGCTGTTGCCGATTATATCTCGCCGCTCGCAGGTGGTCGCGGTTGTGTGCGTGATATCATCGAAAAAGTCATGAAGCTGCAAAACAGGTGGCCTGAGTATTAGCACCTGATCCGGTTTGCAACTTTGGCAGAAACTGCCGAATACCGGTCAATTCAGTTTCTTGTCGCCGAAAAGTGATTCAACAAATGCTCTTTTGTTGAAAATCTGCAGTTTGTCAATGCTTTCACCTACTCCGATATAGCGAATCGGTATTTTGAACTGGTCGCTGATGCTGATAGCAACTCCTCCTTTGGCAGTTCCGTCGAGTTTGGTAAGAGCCAGGCAGGTGATGGGTGCCACCCCGGTAAAATGGCGTGCCTGCTCCTGTGCATTTTGTCCGGTACTGGCATCGAGCACCAGCAATACATCGTGCGGGGCGCCAGGCAGATTCTTTTCTATGGACCGGTGAATTTTACCAAGTTCCTGCATCAGATGGCTCTTGTTGTGCAGTCGGCCCGCTGTATCAATAATAGCGACATCGCAGTTGTTCTCGAGAGCAAAGCGGGTTGTTTCGAATGCAACGGCGGCGGGGTCCGCATTCATTCCTTTCGAGTAGAAATCGCATCCCACCCTGTCGGCCCATATTTTCAGCTGGTCAACGGCTGCAGCCCTGTATGTATCAGCTGCGCCGAGCACTATTTTGTATCCCTGTTGTTTCAGCTGCCAGGCCAGCTTTCCGATCGTGGTTGTTTTCCCCACACCATTGACGCCAATAACCAGCATTACATAGGGCTTTTTGCCGTGGGGTATTGTGTAGTCCTCCACATCGGCTGTGTTGTTTTCGGCCAGCAGCGCCACTATTTCATCTCGGAGTATTTCATTCAGTTCGCCGGTATTTACATACTTTTCCCTTGAAACACGGGCTTCGATTCGTTCGATGATTTTTACTGTTGTGTCGAGGCCCACGTCGCCGGAGATGAGTATGTTTTCCAGTTCGTCGAGCACTTCTTCGTCAACCGTACTTTTTCCTGCAACGGCACGGCTGATCTTGCCGAAGAAGCCTTCCTTGGTTTTTTCGAGGCCTTTATCCAGATCCTCTTTTTTGTCTTTGCTGAAAAACTTGTCGAAAAATCCCATTCTGGGGTGTTGATTGTTGCTTTAATTAAAGAGTCAAAGGTACTTTCTTTCTCCGGAGCCACAGGCTGTACATTTTCAGAAAATCAGACTTCTCCGTGTACTCTCCGGATTGCTTCCATCAGCTGGGGCTTTTTGCGCCGTGAAACTTCAACTTTTTCACCGTTTTCGAGATCAAGTTCACCACCTTCACCCTTGTGATAGGTTTTCATATAGTTCATATTTACTATATGTTTCTTGTGTACTCTGATGAAGTTGAAGGCGCCGAGTGCTTCCTCGTAGGCCTTGATGGTTCGGCTTGCTGTGAGGCGGTTCCCTGCCTTCATGATAAAGTGCGTATAATTATCATCTGCTTCCAGTCTGATGATATCACCAAGTCTCACAAAATGTACTCCGTCAATTGCCGATATTCCGATTTTTTCGAAGGCGTTGGGTGTATTTCCGGTGTATGTTTTGCTGAGAATTTCGAGGCGTTCCTTTGAGCCGTAGTTCTTTCTGTTGATTCGTTCAACAGCTCTGATAAGTTCTTCGCGTTCGATGGGCTTGGTAACATAATCAATGGCGGCGAACTCGAAGGCGCGCAGCGCGTACTTGTCGTAAGCGGTGACGAAGATGATATCGAAAGGTACGTCGTCGAGTTGCTGCAGACTCTGAAAAATCAGTCCGTCGGGCAGACTTATATCAAGGAATGCCACATCAAAGCGGGAGTTTCTGTCTTCGGCCAGCTTGATGAAGTCGGCGTTTGATCCGCCCTCAGCTACTACTTCCACTTCCGGGCAGTACATTCTGAGCAGATTTTTGAGGTTTTCGAGTCCTTCCGGTTCGTCTTCAATAATAAGTGCACGGGTGATCATGGGAGGGGGGGGAGGGTTGGTTAAATTAAAGAGATCTTATTTTCAGGCGGTCGCCGAATTTCACTTTGCTGCAGTCGTTGAGTCTTCTGATACCTTCTGTGGAGGTAGAATAAAGACGTGCGATATCTTCCAGTGATTCATTTCTTCGCACAACGTGATAGAGCCATCGGGGCGCTTCTGCCGGCTGCGGAGCGGGCTGGTTTTCGGCGGTGGTATTGCCGGAAGGTTGTGGTTTACCGGTGGACCGGGAGGGCTTTTCTTCCTGTGAGACGGGCATATCTATGCGTACTGCGCTGTGTTTTTGCACATAAACGGGTCTGTGAAGCACAATCTTCTGGCCCAGATTCAGGAAGTCGCCGGTCAGGTTATTCCACGCTTTCACGTGTTCGGCACACAGTCCGGCCCTTCGTGCGTACTCTTTGACAGACAGCGATTCGCGCATGGTGACCCTGCTTTCCCAGTAGCGGCCATCGCCCAGATCCCTGCTGGTATATTCTTCCGGCTTGTCCAGTTTGTAGCTGCGTGCGCTGCTTATCGAGTTCAGGTACCTGACGAAGGCCGGCATCACCCTTTTGGGTATGACCACATAATTGCCATCGGTTGTCGGAGGCACATAATCCCGTTTGAAGCCGGGGTTCAGCTCTTTGACCAGCTCGGCAGAAACACCGGTTGCATCAGCAATATCCTGGAAAGAGATACCTTCATAAACATTGATATAGCCGGTCAGCTGCAGATCGAGGTCCGGATCAGAGGAACTTACGCCATGCAGGTAGTAGAAATTGCACAGGTAGGTAGCTGCGATGAATGCGGGTACATAATTTCGGGTTTCGAGGGGGAGGAACTTCTGTATTTGCCAAAAATCGCGGCTTCCTGCCCGTTTGATAGCCGAGTTGACGCGTCCGGCTCCACTGTTGTATGCTGCGAGTGCCAGAGCCCAGTCGTCGAACATTTTATACAGATCGCGCAGGTGACGGGCGGCGGCGTCGGTACTTTTTACCGGGTTGCTGCGGTCTTCCACGGCGCTGTTGGTATGCAGTCCGTATTCTCCGCCTGTGGATGGCATGAACTGCCAGAGACCGGTTGCGCCCACGCGTGATACAGCCTTCGCATTTAGTGCGGACTCTACTACTGACAGATATTTCAGGTCTTCCGGCACGCCGTATTCTCTCATTTTTTCTTCGTAGAGCGGGAAATAGGTTAATCGCCTGCCGAGCATCATGGAGGCTTTTTCCGAGTTCCTGTTCACATAATTCCTGATATAGCCCCGAACCACATCGGTTACGCGGAGGTCAACACAACTTCCGACCGATTCGAGGCGCGCGAGCAGCTCGTCGCCGGTCAGAAAGCCATCGCCCTTTTCGGCGAGGGTGGCAACGGAGTCTTCGATGACTTCCAGTTCACCAATAACAGTTTCCTCGGACTGGCTGTGAGCGATGCCGGTCCGGAACAGTGACAACAACAGGATTAAACTGAAAAGCCTTGATTCTGTCATACGCTTCGGCACAATTTTGTGGGGTGATGGTACAATAACCATCTGTAATAACAATCGTTTTTGAAATGTGGGCGGCAAAAATGATGTTTTTTTTGCAAATAATCAGGATTAAAACTGTTAAAAGTTTGAACATAATCAAAAAACGGAATGTTTTTTTTGTCTGTTGGAAAAAATGCTTATTTTTGCTGTCAAACTCCTTTCTGAAAAAAATGGTAAGGCACTGGTTAAAAGACATGGTTGAGCGGCACGCTTTCGGTGTGTGCCAGCATTTGGGTGAAAGGATGAGGATTGCTCCCGGCGAGGTGAGGAAATACTTCATCTATACTTCTTTCATCGGGATGGGCTCGCCGCTGATTCTTTACCTTATATTTGCGTTCTGGTTCAATTTGCGCAAGAGTTTGCGCAAGGGCAGGAGTGTGTTGTACGAGTAACAGTGTACCCTCCTGTCGTTTCCCGGCAGCAATTTCTCAAACTGTTTTTGTGTTTTTCCGAGATATTATTGGTCAGTCAAAGGTCAAGCCTGTTCTCGCCGGACTTGCTTCGGGCGGGCGTCTGCCCCATGCCATGATGCTGCTGGGGCCTTCGGGCGGCGGCAGTCTCGCTGTTGCACTTGCCTTCGTGCAGTTCCTGCAATGCGAGTACCGGCAGCCGGATGATACTGAACCCTGTGGCGAGTGCCCGGCCTGCAGGAAAGCGGCAGTTTTCTCGCACCCCGATATTCATTTTTCATTCCCTGCGGTCGGTTCGGGTGTTGTCAGTACCGATTTCCTGAAAGAATGGCGATCGTTTCTGACCGGCAATCCCTATGCCGGGGTTAACGACTGGCTTCAGCAGCTCGGCGCCGAGAACAAACAGGGGAATATTACCAAAGACGAGTGCAATGCCATTATCAAAAAACTCAGTCTGAAAAAATTTGAGGGACGCTACAAGATACTTTTGATGTGGCTTCCCGAGTACCTGGGAAAGGAGGGGAACAGGCTCCTCAAGCTTGTTGAGGAACCACCGGAAGATACCGTTTTCCTGTTCGTGGCAGAAAACACCGAACTGATATTGCCCACCTTACTCTCCCGCTGCCAGCTTGTCAGGCTCGATCCGCTCAGCGACGAGGAAGTTTCCGCTGCACTGACCGACAGGCTGAAGCTCGATCCCGCGCGCGCCAGTGAAATTGCCTTTCTCGCAGGTGGCGATTTCGGAGAGGCCATCCGTACAGCTTCATCTCAGGAAAACAGCCATACTGCCATGTTTGTTGACTGGCTCCGCAAATGCTGGAAGGGCAATGCCGTCGAACTGGTACAATGGACTGAGGGGTTCGCACGCACCGGCCGGGAAACGCAGAAACAGTTTCTCCTGTACGGACTTCATTTTATGCGCGAACTGATGGCTTTGTCGGCAACAGGCAACAGTACGCTCCGGCTCAAGCCGGACGAGCTGGCTACCGCACAAAACATGGCCAGGGTACTTGATTTTGATAAAATTTCCAGGCTGGTTGAGGTGTTTAACGACAATATTTTTCATATCGAGCGCAACGCAAATCCTAAAATTTTGATGCTGGATACGTCTGTCGGCGTCAATACCATCATGAAAGGTTAACCTTCCGACAAAAAATTAACATTACTCCGCTTTTTTGCTGTTTCTTTGCGGTAAGAGTACATGAACCACGCTCTGAAACCTGAAAACGACTTCAACGAACAATAACCATGGGATGTATAGGATGTTCCTGTTCTACAGGTAAAGATAACGATGCGCCAGGCTGCAAAAGCAACGGCGGCTGTGCATCGGGCGGCTGTAACCGCCATAATACGTACGACTGGATTACCGCACTCGGTATTCAGGACAGCAAGCCGTTCGACGTAGTCGAAGTGAGCTTCAAAAACGGTTCGCGCAAGGAATTTTTCAAAAATCCGCCCTTCACAAGGGTCACTACCGGCGACTGGGTAGTCGTGGAAGCGCCTTCCGGTGGCTTCGATGTAGGAAAAATTTCTCTCAGCGGCGAACTGGTGCGCCTGCAAATGAAGCGAAAAAGGGTGCGCAACGATGCCAGGCTCGTCTCGGTGGTACGCAAGGCACACGAACGCGACCTGGAAAGACTCGACGAGGTGCGCCGGGAAGAAAAGGAAGTTCTGGTCAAGGCCCGCGTTATTGCCCGGAGCCTCGGCCTGAATATGAAAATCGGTGATGTTGAATATCAGGGTGATGGCAAAAAGGCCACTTTCTTCTATACTGCAGACGGTCGCGTTGATTTCCGCGAGCTGATTCGCCACTACGCCCGCGATTTCAGAATCAGAATTGAAATGCGGCAGATCGGCGCCCGGCAGGAGTCGGCCCGGATCGGCGGACTCGGCAACTGCGGACGGGAACTCTGCTGCTCTACCTGGCTTGCCGAATTCAAGAGTGTTAATACCGCCGCTGCCCGATACCAGAATCTGGCTATCAATCAGACCAAACTGTCAGGGATGTGCGGTCGCCTGAAATGCTGCCTCAATTACGAGCTCGATACCTACATTGATGCACTGGAAGATTTCCCGGATCGCGCCGAAAAGATCAGAACAAAGGCCGGACTGGCTATCCTGATCAAAACGGATGTTTTCAGAAGGCTTATGTACTATACGTATGCCGAAGACCGCAGCAAGTTCCTGGCTATCCACGTGGATCAGATATGGGAGGCACTTGCCATGGTCAAGGCCGGAACAATGCCAAACAGTCTGGAAGATATTCTTGCCATGGCGCCACCCCCGGAAACGGATGAGGCCGATGAGGCAGAACCCGATTTCGAGAGTGTGAATGATGTGATTCAGCTTCCCCTCGAACAGCGCAAGAAACGAAAGAAAAAGAAGAAGCAAAACCGGGATCGCTCCCAGTCGGCTGCTGCCGCTGTCGAAAAGGCAGCACTCAGCGAGGCGGGCCATGGACGCCCCCAGCGCCCCCAGCAGGGCCGGCCCGACAACCGCGGCCCACGACCCGATAACAGAGGCCCCCAGCAGGGACGCCCCGAGAACAGAAACCAGCAACAGGGAAGGCCCGGTCAGCCCCGCCAGGGTGACAGTCGTCCGCCCCGCCCCGATTCCAGGCCGCCCCAGCAGCAGATCAAACCCGTTGCACCGCCAAATACTGAAAAACAGGATCCGCCAACGCCCGGTCAGGGTGGCCAGGGAAACAGCAACCCCCGCTGGAAAAACAGGAAAAACAGGAACAATAAAGGACCCAAACAAGATTAACTCAAAATGTCTTACGACGTCGCAGTCATTGGCTCAGGCCCCGGTGGGTATGTAGCCGCTATCCGTTGCGCCCAGCTGGGCTTCAGAACAGCCATCATCGAACGTTACTCTGTGCTCGGAGGTACCTGTCTCAATGTAGGCTGTATCCCCTCCAAGGCACTGCTCGACTCTTCCGAGCATTATCACAACGCTGCTCATACGTTCAAAACACACGGTATCAATCTGAAGGATCTGAAGGTTGATCTTCCGCAGATGATCCGCCGCAAAAACGAGGTTGTGCTGGAGAATAACAAGGGGGTGGAGTTCCTGATGAAGAAGAACAAGGTGGACATGTTCAACGGACACGGTTCATTCGTCAGCAAAAACACACTGAAAATTACAGGACGGGACGGCTCCTCTCAGGAAATAGAGGCAGCACGGGTAATTATTGCGACCGGTTCCAAACCGGTAACACCCGCTGCATTCAATTATGACAAGAAACGGATTATCACCAGCACGGAAGCGCTGAATATCGAAAAACTCCCCGCCAGCATGGTTGTGATAGGGGGCGGTGTGATCGGTCTGGAGCTGGGCAGTGTTTACGCTCGCCTCGGTACGCAGGTACACGTTGTTGAATATCTCGACCGCATTATCGCGGGTATGGATGCCGACTGCAGTCGTGAATTGATGAAGAGTATGAAGGCGCTCGGCGTGCAGTTTCACCTGCGCCATGCTGTTACCGAAGTCTCTGCAGGCAAAAACAGCGTGAAGGTTGTGGCGCAGCACCGCGACGATGATTCAAAAAAACTGACGCTGGAAGCCGACTATTGCCTGCTTTCCATGGGAAGAAGACCATATACTGACAGCCTCGGACTGGAAAATATCGGAATTGCAACCGATGAAAAGGGGCGTATTCCGGTTAATGACCACCTCGAAACCAGCGTCCCCGGTATTTATGCTATCGGTGATGTGGTAAGAGGGGCCATGCTTGCCCACAAAGCGGAAGAAGAAGGGGTATTCGTGGCGGAAGTAATGGCCGGACAAAAGCCGCATATCAACTACAACCTGATACCCGGTGTGGTTTATACCTGGCCGGAGGTGGCCTCGGTTGGCTATACGGAAGAGCAGCTGAAAGAGGCAGGTGTGCCCTACAAACCCGGTAAGTTCCCTTTCCGGGCGCTCGGTCGCGCCCGCGCGAGCATGGATCTTGACGGAATGGTCAAGGTACTGGCTCACAGGGAAACAGACGAGATACTCGGAGTACACATTGTGGGAGCCCGTGCGGCGGACATGATCGCCGAGGCCGTTGCTCTCATGGAGTTCAGGGCATCAGCAGAAGATGCAGCCCGCATGAGTCATGCGCACCCTACCTATACAGAGGCATTCAGGGAGGCTTGTCTGGCAGCTACCGCCAACCGCGCGCTGCACGTCTGATTACTTCTTTTGCTTTTTCAGCACTGCCCGCTGAAAAACGCTGAACGGATAGGTCTTTACTTCGGGGATATCTTCTCCACCCGCAGTGCTGTTGCCTGTAGTACTGATGTTGGCTTCAAGACCCGACATCACCTCAAAAATCATGGTGCTGTCGTCCACTTTCTCATAAGTACACAGCACCCTGCTTTTCTGTACAACAAACCAGCACAGAAACTTGGGTCCCATCAGGAAACTCTCCATGACGATCGAATTTTTCTCGTCCACTCGCCAGATACCTGTTTCCGGAGAGTACGGAACCAGTTCGTAGGGGCGCCAGTCTTTGTCTCTGGCGCCATACACCAGTCCAAAGGTGTACCGTCCCTGAGTGGAAGTGTCTATTTTGTGGATTTCAACAGTCATTTCCACCGACTGTACCTTCCCGGCTCCGTTATAGATATCGAGTGTACCCGACCAGTCGCCCTGCCACGTTTCGGGAAACTGGGCGGAAGCCGCTGAAAAACAGAACAGGATTGCAAGTGCATTCAGAATAAACTTCATGTCAGGAGAAGTTTTGAGGAGATTTATGATTTTGTCTGGCCCGGACTTTGCAGCGTGATATCAATCAGGGAAAGTCTGATGAAACAAATCTGTCGAACAAGGTCTTCAGCAGTATCAATCATCCTGATTTTTTACGACAGATGCTTCAAAGTACGCCTGATTACGGTTTTGGCTCTGTTTGCAAGACGATAATACAGCGGTTTTTTTCCGTGGCATATTTTGTAAAGGGCATGAAGCTGAACAGCTACTCTTTTCGCTGCCTGCTCACCGGATACTGGCGTTACTGGCCTGGCGTTGACCCGGGCTGCCAGCCAGTTGAGCGAATCCGGAGAGAAATTGAACATATCGGATTCCGATTTGATGGTGTATTCTTCATTGTCGTATTTGCAGATATCCTCTGCCAGGGAGATACCTCCCATTTTCTGTTCGAGCCACGGACGTTCCTGTGCTATCAGATCAGTCATGGAATCAAGCAGGGATGAATGAAACTTTAATGATGGCCCTTCCAGTTCAGCAAGCGCACTGATCAGGAGGAAATTGTTTTTCAGGGCTGGTCCGTAGCCGTGCGCTGGTCCGTAGCGATTATAGGCATACAGGAATTTGATGGCGGGCAGACGGAGGCTGTCGTTTTGGCGATAGATCCGGGTTGCTTTATATGGAATTTCCGTTTGCTGACAATAGTGGGCCACTACATCACCGTTTTCAAACAGGGCGGTGTCGAACTTGAAAAGACGAACGGCATGAGCGCCGAATACTTCTTCGAAGCACTTGACCTTGCTGCTCATTCCTTTTTTCTGATTGGGCCCGACAGGTATGAACTGGTCAAGTCCATTCCCCTTGATACGTTGCTGGAACCCGCTTTCATACTGGTCTTTCCATGTCCTGATGTATATAATTACTTCCACAGTGAATCCGAGAGATTCCATCAGGTTACGGAACAGCGTCAATTCCTGATAATCGAAAACAACAAAACAGCCCTCCCACGAGAAGATCAGCTTTTTTTTCTCTTCAATCGCTTTCTCAGCCTGCTGTCTGACGTATTGCAGGGCGGCAGTTTTATTTTTTTCAACATCTCCCGGCTTCAAATTTCCTATAGTATATTCCAGATAATCGGTTGGCCGGGAACTCAACAGGTGATTCAGATCGAATCCGCTGTGTACTCCATACTGGGATACATATACGAAGTGGTCACTGGAGGTTGCGTTATCCTGGAGGTATTTCTGTATGGAGGTAGTGCCGGTTTTGGGGATGCCTGCGTGAAGAATACATTTCGGATTATTATTTGTCATTTTTTCAAAGTTGTGTGTTGATCTCGTCCAGTATGCGCGGAAGAACTCCCCTGTTGTCTACCAGAATACTGGCACTTCCACCCAGTCGCTGTTCGAACCGGATTTCCTTGTCCAGACTGGTACGGATTTTATTGTTTTTTGCTTCTGTCAGCGTGATACTTACAGAATAACTTTTTTCTCTTGGCATGAGTGCCCTGGACGAAACAATGCCTTCCACGGTTCCGAAAACACTTGACGGGTACCCGGCCACTTTCATCACTACCCTTTGTCCCGGCTGTATGCGTTCGCCGGCTGCCACGGGCACAACAGCTCTTCCTATGATAGCATCGGGACTTCCTGGTGGCAGAATAGTCATCAGCGGTATTCCCATGCGCACGAAACTTCCTGTTTTCAGGTCGTTGAGCGATACTTTTCCGCTTGCCGGAGCAACAATCAGATAGGATTGCTTCCAGCGGTCGAGTGCGGTACTGAGCAGGTTCAGGCTGTTTTGAAGAAGGGTTCTGGTGGCTCCGGCTTCGGGAGACGCATCATCGGTGGACTGAAAATCGGAGAGCATACGCGAGAAACTGGAGTAGTCTGCCAGCAAATCGCCGAGGTGAAGTGAATCGGGTGCTTCCAGCGCCCTGAAGTCGAGGGATGCGTAAGTTTTCCACGCGGCTATGCAGGAATCCAGCAGCAGCATATCCCTGTAGTCTGCCGTGCTTTGCATAACCGCGAGGGGCTGGTTTTCGCGTACCAGTGTGGTGTCTTTTACAAATATGGCCTGCATACGGCCGTCAGTTCGTGCCACAACATCGGCAGGCGGGGTGGTGGAGGCGATTTCGACATCGGCCTGAATCACATCCGGATATTTTACGAACCAGGCTGCCAGAAAAAGCAGGATAATACCAATCAGTACAATAGTGGTTCCCCACCTGACTAAAGAGCCTGGTGGGGAACCGAGTATTTCCTGTACTTCCTCGGATCTGAGATCAATGAAATCTTTGGGAGCCATTATTCAGGTCAGTGACCGCACACGCATTTGGTTTCAGAGCAGGTATGTCCGGCTCCTGCCGCGCCGGTTTCTCCTCCGGGCATCTCAAACCAGAATTTATTGCGTTTTCTGTCATTATTGCCTGTTTCGTTCATGGTATCTGGATTGTACAGACGGCCGTTTACCATGACATAACGAATCTGTTCACTACTTCTGATATTTTCGAGCGGGTTGGCGTCAAGTACAATCAGATCGGCCAGCTTTCCTGCTTTGATCGAGCCAATTTCAGCGTCCATACCGAGACTTTTTGCGCCGTTGACAGTGGCACAGCGGATAGCCTGAATATTACTCATACCTCCCTGCTGCAGCATCCACAGCTCCCAGTGAGCGCCGAGGCCCTGCAGTTGCCCGTGTGCACCCAGGTTAATGTTTACACCTGCATCCTGCAATTTTTTGCAGGTTTTGGAAACCAGTATGTGCCCGTTCTGATATTCTTCATCCGGGGCTTTGGTGATATGGCGGCTTCGCTCCATGATAATATGTCGCGGTGTGAAGCCGAGCAGTCGTTTTTTCGCCCACACATCTGTATTCTGGTACCAGTAATATTCACCATTCAGGCCGCCATAGCATACAATCAGGGTAGGAGTGTTGTGCGTATTGGTTTTGCTCCACAGGCTCACCACATCCTGATACATGGGCGCCACTGGCAGGTTATGCTCAACGGTAGTATGTCCATCAACAATCTGCGTCATGTTATGTGAAAAGAAAGAGCCTCCCTCGGGCACTACCTGCATGCCGAGTTCGTGAGCTGCCGCCATTACCTGCTGCCGCTGTTCCCGGCGTGGCTGATTGTAGCTTTTCACAGAAAAAGCGCCCCAGGCCTTTGTTCTGCGCAATGCAGCGCGTGCATCATCCAGCGAATTGACCGGCGCCTTGAAATCGCCGTCGGCACCATACAGGATTGTTCCTGTGCTGAACAGGCGCGGTGCCACCATTCTTCCCGATTTGATCATTTCAGACTGGCTGAAAACCATTTCAGAATTGGAAGAAGGATCGTGCATGGTGGTGACACCATACGCCAGATTGGCGTAGTATTCCCATTGTTTTTGCGGACTCAATCCATACCTGAAGTTGCCGCTGTGTGCGTGTGCATCTATCATGCCCGGCATGATGGTTTTGCCTGTACAGTCAATTACCTTGTCGGGGCGAGCCAGTCTGGCCCGCTGGTAGTCTGCTTTGGTACCCGCGAAAGCGATTTTGTTTTCCTGGACGAGCAGTACACCTTTTTCAATCACCTGATCTCCCTCGCAGGTGATGATTCGCGCGTTATCGAACATAATGGAGCCGGATGGTTTGTCGGCTTTCAGTTGCAGTCCGATTTTTATACCGGTTGTATCAAGTGCGGGCAGTGAATCGGGTGCTCCGGGCAGGAAGGAGAACCTTTCATTGAGGGCAATGGTAAAATACTCGTCACCGAGTGTATAGTGAATCTGTTTTGAATCTGCCGACCAGTGCAGATTGTAACCGGCATCACGACTGACCAGCGTGGCCGGTACCGAGCCCATGTCGCCGCTCACATCCAGTGTTTGTCCGGGCATGGGCATGGCGCAAACATAAGCTTTGTGGAGTTCTGTAAACGCCAGCCATTTCCCGTCGGGAGAGGGCGTCCACTGGGAGGCGTACCTGCTTTTGGCCAGCACTTTCTGATCATTGCCGGTCAGGTCGAACGAGCGGAGTGATTTGTCGAATCCGCCGAAGAGTTGACCGCCTGTTGACACATAAATACGTTTGCCATCGGGAGAAAAGCGCGGGTTTTCGCCTGTTTCGGTTACAAATGAAGTCTTGCCCGTGGAGAGCGACAGCACATATATACCGGGTTTGTTGGAATTGACAAAGCCGAGTTCATCATCTCCACCCTGTTTTCTGTACACTACCGACTGTCCGTCCGGGGAGAAAGATGGTGTTCTGAATATTCCCTTTTCGGTTGAAATCACGCGCGCGCCCGAGCCGTCGGTGGCCGCCATGATAATTCGTCCCTGCGATTCATCGTTCCAGTCCACAAAAACCACCCGCTTGCTGTCGGGAGACACTGCGGGTTCGAACTGATTATTTTCTTCGGTTATTACTTCGTTTTTAGCCGGGAATGGTGATACTGTTCCGCTTTTCATGTCTTTTTTATAGATTTTTCCGGCGGCATTAAAAAAGAGGAATTTTCCGTCGGGCGAAGTAACAGCCTGTCGGACAGCCCGGGCAGTGAACTGCTCCTCAAAGACTTTTTGAGGTGTGCGCACTGTTTCTGCCAGCTTTGTCTTTACCTGACAGGTGAAAGGGATGTTCGTTTTGAGCGACGGGCCGGGTTTTTGACCGTTCTTCACGGCTTCGGCCGTTTTCAGGGCATTGATTTTGAATATCTTACCCTGTTGCCAGATGACGATATTTTCCGAATCGGCCCACGAGAAACCGGGGTAGCATCCGAAGATGGTCCAGGCTTCCTGCTGGTCTTTGTCGAGCTGATCGTCAATGGGATATTCCTCGCCTGTTTCCAGATTCAGCAGAAACAGTACTGTACGGACTTCCTGTCGTCTGACGAATGCGAGCCACTTGCCGTCCTGACTGATTTGCGGACGACAGGCGCCACCCGAGCCGCCTGTGATATCTTCCACGGTTCCCTTCTCACGGTTATAGCGTCTGACGGCAAATATCTGTGTGTTCGGATTCTTGTTGTACTGGAAGTAGCCGCCGCCGTACATATCCTCGCTGAAGTAAATGTACTTTCCATCCGGGGAAACCGACGGTTCATTCAGGTCCTGCTGGTCATTTTTGCGTTTGGTGAGCTGAATGCCATCACCACCATTGACATGATACATCCAGAGTTCGCCCGCACCCAGCGATCGGGTAGATGTGAAGTGCTTTCTGGCCACGAAATAATCCTGGTCTATCCATTCGGAATTATTCAGAAGTCTGAAATTTTCTTTTGTAATCTGGCGTGGCTGACTGCCATCGGAATTCATCACCCAGATATTGTCGCCGCCACCTGCATCGCTGGTGAAAAGTATTTTACTTCCGTCGGGAGAGAAGCGGGGCTGCACTTCCCAGGCAAGGCCTGAGCGCAGGCAGGCAGCAGCGCCGCCGGTGGCCGGCATGGAGTAGATATCTCCGAGCAGGTCAAATACGATGGTTTGTCCGTCGGGTGAAACGTCGAGGCACATCCAGGTGCCTTCAGACGTGGTGAACTCCACATCCTTGTATCTGATACCCGTTTCGGGATTGTTTACATCCCATTTTTTCTTGTTCTGGGCCTGAGCGGCGAGCGTGCTGAAGATCAGCAGTGCAATAAGGGAGATGTTCTTCATAGCTTCAACATAATTTGGCCTGCATAATTACGGCAATACAGAGAAATCGCCCCAAAAAAATCTTCCAAAGACACCCCGGAAGGCCTGGAGAGCATAAACAGGCTTTTATTCAACCGGAGTCTTTTGGCCCGGAAGCACCTTTTGGAGCATCAGTTTCCAGAGCGCCGACAGATCCGGGGAGATATTCAGTCGCAGTACGAGGAAGGCAAACAACAGGGCGTAGGACCCACCTTTGATGATGATATCAGCTGCAGGTATTCCTGTTTCCGGCAGTAACAGCACTGCAGGCAGCGTTGCCACTGCCAGCAATATGGAAACAAGTGTGTTCCGGGTAAACGGGAAGAGTCGGTAAATACGCCAGATCAGCCACACACTGAACGAGTTGTACAGCGTTACCGATATGAGTGTTGATATGGCGGCTCCGTAAAAACCGATGGTCGGAATGAGCCATAGGTTCAGTCCGACAGTTATAGCTGCGCAGGCACTCAGAGAGAAGAGTGCGTATCTGTAGTGTGGCGAATAATAGACAAGGTAATTGTTGAGTCCGGTGGTCATTTCTACGAGTCTGGTGAGTCCGACGAAGAAAAACACCCGGATACCTGCCTCCATTTCTCCGGAGTGGTCGGCAGGGAACAGCTGAAAAATGGGTCTGATGGCGACCCACATTCCGCCAAAAAGGAGTGACCCAGCCACCAGCAGGTTGATGGATACACTTTTGTAGAGTTTTTCGAGTTCTTCCAGGTTGTTTTTGGCCAGATATTCGGCTACCGAGGAGGCGCTTGCCGAGTACAGACTTTTAACCGGAATTTCAATGATGGCTGCCAGTGCAGTGGCGATGGCGAAGGTGCCTGCAGCACTTTCTGCGCTGAGTGAGCCCACTGCAAAGATATCCGATTTGGAAGCCACAAGCAGAGCGAAGCCGCCGAGGGACCAGAAAGCGATATAGGCACCCATTTCCCTGCGAAGGTCGGGTGTCAGATACTTCCAGTTGGGTTTCCAGTGCCATACTCCGAGTTTTTTCAGATAGAGTATCATGGCAAGCGTTACCATGCCGGAGTGAAGAATCATTCCCCATATTGCGGCATAAAGACTTGTCCACTCCTTCCATACGGCAATCATCAGAGCTGGCAGCACCAGTTTCTGAGAGAAATCGAGCAGCAGTGAGGGAATGACTATTCGCTTGAAATTGGCAGCGTAGGTATAGAGGACTGTACTGACAGTGAAGAAGAAGGCAATGGGGACAGCGGCAGGCAGATAAGTTGCTATAAGCGGAGAGCGGCCGGAAATACTGCTGGTGTATGGTTTCCAGAAGATGGCTGCGAGGCCCAGGCACAGGGTGAAGCCCAGGCCACACAGCAACATGATGAGGGGTAAAAAGCCGTTATTGCCGACTGATTCGTCCCTGAATTTCGGGAAAAAGCGGATAGCAACTGTATTGGCCCCCAGAGAGAGGAGTGGCAGGCCCAGAAGTCCTGCCTGAAGCAATACCTGAATGACGCCGTATTCCTGTCTGACATGAGGGTACACCAGAAAGGTGCTGAGTGCTCCCACGCTCAGGCCGATCAGGTTGACGGCCGAGTGTTTGATGGACTGACGGCGAATTACTCCCATTTCGTTATTCCGTCACGGCGAGCTTTTTCAGGATGGTACCGAGTTCATTTTGCAGCAGCACAAAGTAGATACCTGCATTGAGATTGGCCGTGGGAATCTCGATCAGGTTTTCTCCGGGATGCAGTTTGACTGATTCGAAGTGGCAGCGACGGCCGGCAGCATCGGAAACAGAGATGAGCGCATCCATATTGTCGTCGGCGGTGAGCTGAAGGACAGCCGGCAGACCAGCCGAAACGGGGTTTGGAGTGAGTGAGGCAAGTACATTTCGCTCCAGGTCGTTGGTGGCTGCAAAATTGTATGTTCTGAATACCCCCACCTGCTGTGGGGCCAGCTGTTTGCTCAGATCCCATTCGCTGTATGGGCGAACGCGCCAGTACAGCAGACGGTTGTTCGGAATGTTTCTGGTGACAGTGAGTGTCGTTGTATTGTAAACAGTTTGCCAGATGAAACGCGGAAGCATGTTTTCCTTCAGACCTACTTCCACTGTGTAGAGGGAGGCATTCGGCACCGGATTCCACGAAAAAGTCACGTTATTGTACTGGACGTACTGTGTATCGAGCGGAGCTACCAGCTCAACCGGTTCGTCTTCGGATATTTCCTGGAGCGGGTCTGTTATCTGCAGGTACTCGGAGTGCTCGGTCATCAGGTTGTTCCGCATGGCAGCGATTTGCTCTGATGTGAAGCGGTTGGCACAGGCATCGAGTGCATACCCCATAATCAGGGTTGCATCGGAGCGGAATGCCACGCTGTCCGGGTCGTGCTGTACAGTCACGCTTTCACCGTTCTGGTTACAATTCCAGCGGTAGTTGAGGTAGTCGGGACGTGTATCGCAAAACCGGTCGCCCGACTGGTAGCAGTTGCTGCCGTCGGTTTTTTCAACATTCCATCCTCCGATAGAAGCCGGCGCGGGCTGGGAGTAATCCCATGATTCGCCTTCCCATCCGAAGAAAGGGTGCGGGAGCGACAGGTGGTGCCCAGCCTCATGCGCCCAGGTAGTGTTGTTCACACCGGAGCAGCTCTTGCCAAGCACGATGGCATCCTGCCAGGAGTAGCCGCAGTTTCCGGCCGGATTTTTCACGACATAGGCATTCAGTCTGTTTGGCAAACGGTTGCTGTTGATCAGGTCGGAGCCGCCACCCCAGTCGTGGTCGTGCCAGTATGTGTTGTTCAGGTATCGGAACGGATCGCCGGGCATCATGTAGAACCTGATACGGGCATCTCTGAACTGCTGATTCATATTGTGAAGTGCACCAATTGCCAGTTCCAGATTGTAATATTCGGCGCCTGCATCGGTACCTGTAATCTGAACGGTAACGGGTACATAGAGCCATGTGGTATCTCCTCCACGCTCGTCAATAATCTGGTCGCGGTGATCTGCATACCACTTGAACCAGTCGGTCATGCCGACGGTGCCGCAACCGCCGGGGTTGGTAACCTGCGCCTGCAGCGGGTTTACGGTGAACAGGAAGGCGGTGAAGAGTACAGGTAATGAAAGTCTCATTAAAAGCAGTTTTTGTTATTCGGCTCAAATGTCCGCGATGTTTGCAATATTCCGAAACTGAATTTGACAAAAGCCATCGCACGACACATAATTGTTCATTGTTTGACAAGCGTCTGACGTTTCACGCCGCTTTCAGACACGGCTATGAGCTGGTAAGTACCACCAGGCCAGGCCGGGAGTCCGGATATTTCGATTTGCATTTTCTCCCGGCAGTCCGTTTCTCCTGAAAAAAGCGGCTTTCCTGCCATATCAAAAACACAGATTCTGATTCCGTTGCCCGCCCATGAAGGTGGTGTTTCCAGTGTAATGACCGACTCGTCTGAAATCACACTGGGGAAACAACGCCATCCATCGGCATCTGGTTCACCGGTTCTGGAAGAAGGATTGGTAAAAAATGTTTCAGCGGCTGTAAATGGCTGACAGGCATGCCGGTAGTTGAAAGGTTTTACACGCCAGTAATACGTTTTGTTGGCTGTCAGCGATCCGCAAACAGCAAATGTGTCTGCAGTGACGATATCCAGTTCCTTGTAACCGAATGAAGGAATTCTGGAGGCCTGTACAACGTAGTGAGTGGCATTTGGCACTGATTTCCAGATCAGCCGGGCCCCGGTTACCGGCTGGCTTTGTCCCATGACGGGTTCTACCTGGGCCGGAAGCGCTGTAACAGGCTGTTGCAGCATGACGGGAGTTACCCAGTCGGCCTTTTCATTGGCAAGTGTAGCCCGCATGACAGAAATTTGTTCGGCGGAGAACCTGTTCTGACAGGCATCGTCGGCATAAGACATAAACAGGGTGCCATCAGAGTAAAAATCCACGTCACTCGGGTCCTTTTGTTTGACCGAACTCATCTGAGTGGCCGGGTTGCAGTTCCAGCGGTAGCTCAGGTAGTCCGGTTTGGTATCGCAGATCCGGTCGGCTGCCACTGTGCAGTTGGCTCCGCTGACGAACTCCACCAGTGCGGTGTCGAGAGGTGCGGGCACCTGTGTGTCGAGGGTATCGTGAAAATAAGTGTAGTCGTAGGCAAGTACCTGTGGCGTGGGATTATTATAGTTGTATGTTTTCCCTTCCCAGCCAATAAACGGGTGTGGAAGATTCAGTGCGTGACCGATCTCGTGCGCCCAGGTATGGTCGTCGGGGCCTGCGCACCCGTGTGCGACAGCAACACCTCCGTACGGGAGATTATAGCCGCAGTTGCCGGCCGGATCAGATACAAAATAGGCGTTCAGCGCACCTTCGGCATTGTTGGTCATCATCATGTCTATTCCCTGCGGAATAGTGGAATGAGTATGCCAGCCCGTGTTATTGAGCAGGTTCCATGGCTCTTTCATGTAAAACTGAATCCTGCTTTCGGCAAAATCCTGGTTCAGGCGGCAGAAAGCGGCGAGGAGGCGATCCCAGGGTATTCTGCCCGCACCGCTGTCTTTGGCCAGCAGATGAACCTGAACAGCAACCCAGAGTGTGTCGCCCGATTCAGGCTGTGCGTACAGCCACGGATTTTTTTGGTATTTTTCCATAAAATCAGATACTCCGGCCGGTGCGCCGCAAGGGTAGAGTTCCTCTTTGGCGGGTTCCTGACAAATACCGGCAAATGAAATTGTGCAGAACAATACAGTGAAGAGAGAAGAGCGCATAATTCAGAGATTGAGCGTGCAAGGTAAAAAATTGTGCAGTTACTATGCGACGATTTCCCTGATGACATTGCCACTTACATCTGTGAGTCTGAACGACCTTCCCTGAAAAGGAAAGGTGAATTTCTCGTGGTCGAAGCCGAGTTGATTCAGGATGGTAGCCTGAATATCGAAAACACTCACTTTTCCGGAAATGGCACTGAAACCGACCTGATCAGTTTCACCATGTGTAACACCTCCTTTTATTCCGCCGCCGGCCATCCACATGGTAAAAGCCTCGGTATGATGATCGCGTCCCTTGAAGGGCATTTCCAGTCCGTTCCGGTTTTCCATCATGGGTGTTCTTCCGAACTCTCCTCCCCATACCACGAGGGTTTCTTCAAGCAGTCCGCGCTGTTTCAGGTCGAGCAGGAGTGCAGTTACTGCCCGGTCGGTTTCCCGGCATTTGTTCACCAGGCCGATATCTACTGCCAGGTCGGCGCCGGTGCCGTGCGTATCCCATCCCCAGTCGAAAAGCTGAACAAACCTGACGCCTTTTTCCACCAGTTTCCGGGCGAGCAGGGCATTATTTGCGAAGCACGCTTTCCCGGGTTGAGTTCCGTACAATTCGTGTATGTAAGTGGGCTCATTATCTATGTTCATCACTTCCGGCGCTTCGATCTGCATCCTGTACGCCAGTTCATACTGTGCAATTCTGGTGGCTGTTTCCGGGTCGCCCGTTTCCTGCCGGGCGAGTTCGTTGGCTTCATTGATGGCTTCAATACTTGCTTTCCTGATGTCGCCCGATATTCCTTCCGGATTATTCAGGAACAGCACCGGATCACCGGCGCTTCTGCACTGAACACCCTGATATACGGAGGGCAGGAATCCGCTTCCCCATACACTTTTTCCGGCGTCCGGGTTGTTTCCGCCCGAGGTAAGCACAACGAATCCGGGCAGATTGGCATTTTCAGTGCCCAGTCCGTAGGTTACCCACGAACCGATACTTGGTCTTCCGAGGCGCGCGCTGCCTGTATGCATGAGCAGTTGAGCGGGAGCGTGGTTGAACTGGTCGGTATGCACTGCTTTCAGGAAAGCGAGTTCATCGGCTGCTGATTGCAGGTGAGGCAGGTAATTGCTGATCCAGGCGCCCGACTGGCCGTGCTGGCTGAAAGATGCCTGAGGTCCCAGCATTTTGGGCGTTCCGCGAATAAAAGCAAATTTTTTGCCTTCCAGCAGCGATGGCGGGCAATCCTGACCGTCGAGCCGGGCCAGTTCGGGTTTGAAATCGAACAGTTCCAGCTGGGATGGCGCCCCTGCCATGTGCAGATAAATCACCGCTTTGGCTTTCCCCGGGAAAACCGGAGGCCGCGGAGCGAGCGGACTGGTCGGGTCTGTCAGCACAGATGTCTTTTCGCCGGACAAGTTGCACCCGCCTGTCAGGCCTCCCAGTGCGAGCGCACCGAGTCCGAATCCGCACTGTCTGAGGAAATGGCGGCGGGTTGAGTGGTGAATTTGTGCAAAAGGGTGCATGGCAAAAGTTGAATATCCTTACTTTTGTGGCGATGAAACTCAAAGAATTTATCCGGCTTCCCCGCAGAATGTTCTGGGCCCTTGTAATGGAGGGCGAAGACACCCGCAAGATGCTGGAGGTATTCGGCCGTCAAGGTACGGGTAAATTGCGCCTTATTCCAACAGACAGGCACCCTACGCAGGAGGAGCTGGATGAGGCACTGCAGCAGCTGAAAGATATGCCCCGTCTTCTTCCTTTTGTAGTGGTGGTTCTGATACCGGTTCCGGGTGTTTCTGCCGGTTATGCACTGGCTGCCATTACCCTTGAGCGATGGCTGGGCGACCGTTTCCGTGTGCTGCCCAACCGCTTCAAGTTCATGCTTGAGCGCAATTCTGATTCCGGGAGCGATAACTGATCATTCTTTTGCTGTCAGACCCAGTTTTCTCCCTTCCTCAATCATTCTGTTGAATGCCTCTTCCATCTCATTGGGTATTTCGCCATCGAGAATGGCCTCTCTTACTGCTGTTTTGATGATTCCCACCTCCCTCGACGGATTGATTCCGAAGGTTTGCATGATAATTTCACCGGTTATGGGCGGCTGCCACAGCCTGAGCCTGTCGGCTTCGCTCACCAGCGACATGCGTTCTTTCAGGTACTCGTAACCTTCCAGATAACGCGCCATTTTTTTCGGATTTTTGGTAGTTATATCCGATTCACAGAGAATCATCAGGTCGCCGAGGTCTTCTCCGGCATCGAATATCAGACGGCGGACTGCACTGTCGGTCACTTCCTCACGGGTGAGGGAGATCGGGCGGAGGTGCATCATGACCAGTTTTTTTACATATTCGAGCTTGTGATCGAGCGGAAGCCTCAGGCTTCTGAACAGCGGTGGGACCATAAGTGCTCCTTTCCACTCATGCCCGTGAAATGTCCAGCCGGCTTCCTTGTCAAACTTTCTGGTGGGAGGTTTCCCTATGTCGTGCAGGAGTGCTGCCCAGCGAAGCCACAGGTTGCTGCTTTTTTTACAGACATTGTCGAGCACCTCCAGCGTATGGTAAAAATTGTCCTTGTGCGCGCGCCCCTGCCTGTCTTCGACGCCCTGCAGTGCTGCCACCTCCGGCATGATAATCTGGAGCAGTCCGGCATCGAACAGCAGGTTAAAGCCGACGGATGGTTTGGGGCTCATCAGAATCTTCTCCAGTTCGGTGGCTATTCGCTCTCTGGAGATGATATTTATGCGGTTCTTGTGTTCACGGATTCCGTTGAAGGTTACCGGATCAATAGAGAAGCCGAGCTGGGCAGCGAAACGAATGGCGCGCATCATGCGCAGAGGATCATCAGAGAATGTTTTGCCTGGTTCGAGGGGTGTTTTTATCAGCCGTTCTCCGAGGTGTTTCATTCCACCGAACGGATCAACTATTTGTCCGAAGGAGTCCTCCTTCAGACTGACAGCCATGGCATTGATCGTAAAATCGCGCCTGTTCTGGTCGTCTTCAAGGGTACCGAGCTCCACATCGGGCTTTCTGCTGTCCGACTGATAACTTTCCCGCCTTGCGCCTACAAATTCGACTTCTATATTTTCATACTGCAGCATGGCGGTGCCGAAGCGACTGTAAACAGCCACCCTGGGTCGCGGTGAAATACCGTTGGCCACCTGATTGGCCAGTTGTATTCCATCACCCACACAGACAATATCAATATCTTTTGTAGGGCGTCCGAGAAGCCGGTCGCGCACGTATCCGCCCACAGCGTACGCGGGTACCCCGAGTTCAGCAGCGCAGCGGCCAACATGTTCAAGCAGCCTGATTTCGTTGGGTTCGAGTGTAAAAATCATTGTTTTGATTCTGCGAAGGCATTGTAAGCCCTGATGATGGACTGGTAAAGCAGTTTGCCCTGTACAGCGTATCCGGCTTTGGAATAATGTACTGAATCTGACGACATCAGTCCGCCTGATTTCCAGGCTGCTGCCGATTTCTCGCCGCCTGTTATCTGGTAAAGATCCCAGAGCGCATATCCTTTTTCGCTGGCAAACTGTCTGATATTTCTGCTTATATCGCTCAGATACGGATTGAAACCCTTGCCGCGAAGGTACGAATCGGCCGGTGTTGTCAGCATAATCTGGGCAGCCGGGGAGTGTTCCTTAACCTTGTTGATGAGCGTGTTCATGGTAAACAGCAGATACTCTGCCGGTGTATTTCCCTGGCCTTCATTGGTGCCAAATGAGAAAATGATGAGATCGGGTTCCAGAGCAGCCACCTGACGGGCAAAATATCTGGCACGCGCGAAATCCATATACTTGGCCCCATTTACACCAATAGAGTGGTAGATGACACCGCTGAGTTCATTCTCCAGTGAAATACCGTCAATCACCATTCTGCTTTGTATCCCGTCAGTTTTCCTGGCAGACACGGTAGCCTGTGCAACAGGTTTGTCGAAGTAATACGAGCGGGAGTAGTCATCCTCCAGGTAGAGCTGAGCCGTTTGTGCAGAGGATACATCGCGTACATCCAGCTCGTAGTTTTCCGGATCCTTTATCTGAAAAACTGTAAGTTTGGAAAACAGCTTTGTCTCTGAAGTAGTGGTATCGCGCAGGCGGATGGTCAGTTCGCCGTTTGAACTGCCGGTTTCCAGCCGGAAGCCGGAAATTCCATAGCTGGTTTCTGCAGCCAGGTTCCGCTGACAACTGGAGCCCGTCCAGCGGCAGTTTGTTTCTGCAAGATAATCTCCCGGGCCATTGGTGCCAGCCAGTTTGTAGGGAAAAACAAAACCGCGGCCGGCATCGCCGAATTCTCGTTGCATGCGGCTTCTGACCTCCCGGGTCAGCAAATTGCCCAGTATATGCGAGTCACCTATATGAACAATACTTATTTTTTTTCCGCCACCGGTTCTTTGAGCCATCAGTTTTTCAAAAAACGGATTCAGGGTGCCCGACAGGCTGATCATATTGCTGTCGCCGGAAATAAATGTATGGCCAACGGTATCGGTATCAGTAATTTCAACGTGCGGTGGCCTGAACTGGGAGTGGCACTGACCGATGAATATTGTCAGAAATACCATCACATAGAAAGTACGCATTTGTACAGAGCCTGGTAGTTGAATATTTCTCATGAGGCATTATTTCTGTGAATAGCGGTTTCTTTCACGTACAAACAAGTCAGCCAGCATCCGTCCGACCACCCTGCCTCCATCGTGAGTGAGGTGGGTGTAGTCGGTATTGGCCAGCCGGGGTCTTTGGGCTGCCATTCTGATAATTGAGTTGGTTCCTCCCATTCCGTGAAAAAGATCAAAGAACAGCAGGCCGTGTCTGCGGGCCAGATTTCGCTGCATTTCCGAAATAGCGTAAACACTTTTCATGGTGCCGAGCTCCTCTCCGTTTTTCCCCCCCCTGTCGCCCACGCTGATGATCAGAATCTGTACCCCGGGGAAACAGCTTTTAAGGTGTCTGATTGTTCTGTCGAGCTCCGATTCGTACCAGGCGATGTTATTGAGGCTGCCGGTGACGGCGTTCAGACCTACCTGTAACACCACCAGATCGCAGGGCCTCAGTCTGGTGAACGACCTGACTACCTCGGGTTTGATCAGACAAAGAGCGCCTCCGCTGTTACCCCTGACAGAAAAATTGTCAATGTAAAACCCGGGGCCTCCCTCCAGAGCTGCCCCGTAAATCAGGAGGCTGTCGGCCTGAGGGAAGCTGGCCGAGAAGGTTGATGTACTGCTGCCGTTACCGGGCCACTTCCACTGCCTGACAGTTGTATTTCCGCCCTCCAGCAACTCATCACGTGCGGGTTCCCCATTGACTTTCCAGGTAAATCCTGTTGATCCTGTTGAAGAGTAGTAAAGGCGCACATCCGTCCAGGTACGCGTTCTGGCAAAGGATGACGACCCTTCGTAGGAGAGGTGGGCCATACCAGCGGGCTGACAGGCATAGCCACTGATACCGACAGGCGGACGCGGGACGTTTTTTTTGAGAATGGAGAAGGTGTTCCAGCCGCCGAACTGATGTTTGACCGTCCTTCTGAATTGCGCCACTTCCGACGTGACGGGCACGAAGCCCACCCCGTGTCCACCCCAAAGCGCCTGAAGCGTGTCGCGGAGATCGCCGATGAGTATATCTCCCTCTACAAATGAGTCGCCGTACCAGGCAACACGCACCGACCGGCCGTATTTTACAGAATCAAGACTGCTGAAAAAAGCGGCCAGACCACGCTGCATGTATGTATAATCCTCGATAATATGGCCGTAATCAGCTGTGTCAACCCTGCAGGCAAGTGCCCGGGCCGAGGAATCCATGCCGGCCCATCCGGCGGTATCGGCAGGGCTGTAGTACGTTGTATCGTAGCTCGGTCCACCCGCTGTTCCGACCTGTTCAAAGAGAAGGGCTGCGTCTTTGCGTACATCAGAAAAAATGTCCATGCGGCGCAGCGTGAACCCGCCGGGCGACAGATTGACCGGCAAATAACAGAGGCTGATCAACATGAACAGCGCCAGCAAGGTGAGCGTAATGGCGTGATCGAGGTAATTTTTCATGCGCGCCGCAAATTTAATGCGGCTGAGGATAGGGGAGGGCTTTAATATCCAATAATATTGATTTATTTCCGAAATATTGGTAAAATATAAAATGTCATTACCTTCGGACTTTCAAATCCAGTGTGGTTACAGTTTCCGAACAGCCCCGAAAAACTGCAGGGCATGAACAAACTGGCAATCTTTCTGATTCTCTTTTTTCACGGAGTAAAAATTTCTTCGCTTGCAGCTCAAAATGACCTGCAGGTGATTGGAAACCCCTACTTGTCCATACAGGAGGTAGCTGCCGGCGCAGAAGTGTTGTTCCTCGTACGTTTTGAAAATAACGGAACCGATACGGTCCAGAATCTGGTGATCCGCGATACGCTCGATCCGCGGTTCGATGCCTCCTCGCTCCGGGTCATTGATGCGAGTCACGGTTATCAGCTGCTCAGGGATCAGGGCTTCGTGAGGTGGTATTTCGAAGAAATCCGTCTGCCAGGTTCCGATCCGGACTTTTCTGATAACTCTACCGGGTATATCCTTTATGCTGTAACACTGCACAATTTTCTGAACTCATCGCAGGTGATACATAACCAGGTTTGTATTTCCTTTGACGCGACACCGGTGTGTACGAATATTGCCACTGTCTGGATTGAGGCGTCATCTTTATTTGCTTTCACGCCCAAATTGCCCGTTCTCTCCCTGTCGCCCAATCCTAACGATGGTCATTTTCAGGTTACTTCTGCTGCAGGCACAAGAGACTGGTGGATTACGGACGCACAGGGCAATATGATACAGAACGCCATAATGTCTGACAGTCAGTATGAAGTTCGGATGGATACAGCCGATCCCGGCCTGTATTGGTTCTGGACGAGGGGCCGTCAGGGCCTGCAAGTGGAGAAATTTGCTGTTATTCGCTGATTTCCACACCGTTTTCCCTGAATGGATGCCGTTGCTGCCATATTTCGACGGGCTTCAGATAATCGAGGATGGTGCCTGTGAAACGGTTTGCGAACTGGTTCTGATGGCGCAGGTAATTCCACAAAGGGCGGGGCACGGCTCCAACCGAGCTTTTGATTTCCAGCGCCGTTCTCGCAAATATGATGCTGGAGCTCCGCGAGTCTATACCCAGCCTGATGATATCATAAAGCATATTGAGGTACAGCTGGTACTCGTGATTCAGCGACTTTTCATAGCCTATGAAATGCGCCTCCAGTTCTTTGTGATTCTGAATGGTAGAGTAAAACGCTACCAGTTTCCCCTCCCTGAAGTGACCATGAAGACGAAAATACTCGCCGAATTCGGCTTTCATTCCGACAAAATAATCGGCTTTCAGATCAACCATATTGAAACCTGCACTGCCCGATACTTCCTTGTAAAGCCTGTAAATAACAGGCAACTCACGTATTATTTCCTCCAGCGACAGTTCGCGGCGTTCTATTCCCTCAAATTTTTTGAAAGCTCTTTTGGTACGGGTACGATATTTGGTTGACATGGCACCCAGGTAATCTTCAAACGAAGCGAAAGGAAGATCAAGTACCATATTGGGCTGTATGTCGAATTCCATGAATCCTTCTTCGACCAGTCTCTCGCGGATCCCTGTCAACTCCGGAGCCACATCCTTGATCAGCACGACGGGAATCTTGATTCCTTCGGTTTCTGTTACGATCTCCAGAGCACCGCACAAGGCATTTTCTACTGCCTGGACTGCATCTGTTTCACTGAACAGTTCATTATTCAGATGCAAACCGTGCTGACCGGTCAATAGAATATTTCCGCAAATCATGATATTTGCAGCTGCCATGCCGGCTACTCTTTTTTTGAACCAGTGTGCCAGTCCGTCGTAGAAACACACTTCTCTTTTGTCGGAAGTATCCAGTTCCCTGATGTTGTCAATTCCCCTGAAGTACTTGAACTGGCAGAGTGCCACTCCTGCGGGACGGCCTTGTCTGTAAAAAACAAGGTATCCGAAGCTTGTACCGGTCGGGGGGTATCTTTCTATAACCGAGAGATAATGTCGCTGAAGGAAAATATTGTGAACCGGAGCTGCTTCATCCCAGTCGCTTCCGGCTTCGCTGATAGTGCGGAAGAAGCGATATTCAACCTGGAATGGCGGTTTTTCCGCAAGGCAGTCGGGTTTGGTGAGGGTGTTACAGGCGTTCATTGATTCGAGCAGAAGTCAGGATAAAACGCAATTGAAAACAATAAGTTTTCAGGTTGACAAAATATTCCATTTTTTTATCTCCGCGAGCGCTTCGTTTTCATCTCCCCAACCCATGACGGCGAGCGTTCCAAGGCCGTCGTAGTACATGAAAAACAGCTCGAGAATGTGCCTGACAATACTGTAATCGCGCTGAAAAGACTCCCAGCTGGTTGCCTGAATGATTCTTTTGTCCGGATCAAGCGGAATGGCCAGCACCTTGTGATCGAGCTCCCCCAGATCGCTGAGTTTCAACAGTCCGATGGGTATTGTCTGAACGACTGAACCTGTCGGGACATGTTCTGCCAGCAGCAGCACATCGAGCGGATCGCCGTCTCCGCCACGGTTTTTTCCCATCCTGGTGGAGGGAATGAAGCCGTAGTTGACCGGGTATGACATGAAATTGACCTTCCTGACCTTTCCGTCGCGCAGGTCGGGCTGAAAGCACATTTTTTCGCGGTTGTACTCGTATTTGGTATTGGTACCGGCAGGTATTTCAATAACAGCCTGCAATACTCCTTCAGGGGTGAATGACGGAAGTTCGAGGTGGTTCATATTTCTTTTTCTATGAGATAACTGTTTCTTATGCTGGAATTTCTGTTGATCATTTCGGCCAGAAACCCGGTCAGAAACAGCTGGGAGCCCACAATCAGTGCGAGAATACCAAAGAAGAACAGCGGTCGCCCGGCAATTCCATACTCCTGATATACTACTTTGGACACAGCGAGCCAGAGAAGAATGGCTGCTCCTGTCAGGAAGGAGAAGAACCCGAGGGTACCGAAGAAGTGCATGGGGCGTTTTCCGAATTTGCCCACGAACGAGATACTGATCAGGTCGAGCGGGCCGTTGATGAACCGCTCCAGGCCGCCAAACTTGGTGGAACCATACTGTCTTGCTCTGTGCTCCACTACTTTTTCTCCGATTCTGCCGAAACCTGCCCATTTGGCAATCACCGGGATGTACCGGTGCATTTCGCCATATACTTCAATTGTTTTCACCACATGATTGCGGTAGGCTTTGAGGCCACAGTTGAAATCGTGCAGTTGGATACCGCTCATCCATCG
>CAILQK010000384.1 GCA_903836265.1 uncultured Bacteroidota bacterium
AACAGTGCCGAAGCAGAGGATGCAACCCAAGAAGCGTTCTTGCGCGCTTATAACAATCTCTTCGCTGATTTTTTTGTAGCTGCGAATCTGTTTGTTGTTGGTATATTCCGGGAAATGCTGGCAGAAAAATTCAAAGTCAGCCAATTTCTGTCTGGTTTCAACTTCTTTCCACCCGTTCTGTGCAAGTGTTTTTCGCAGAACCTGGAATGAACTGGCAGACATGCCCAGCGCCTTTCCATTTTTTGTGATGGCTTTTCTGTTATTTTTGAATACAGTTTCCGATCTGTCAAGATAATACCGGCCAAGTACAGCTGTATCCAGTCCTTTGTTGCGAAGTTGTGCACACACTTTGGCGAGCCCGTAAAAAGCGGCTGCCGACTCTTTCACATCACCGGTATCCTTTACGAAAGCATTCCAGGCTTTTTTGTATTTCTTGTTATTGAAGTGTTCAAGTCCCTGTGAAGTCTGACAGAGGACCTGTTGTGACAGAGCAAGCAGTAGAAGCAGAGTGCTGTGGATGAATCTCATTTCAATGTTGTGTCGGGATGAAGGTTTTGCCCAAATGTAACATGAAATGATAAGTATGTAACCTGGCAATTAGCAGTCTGCAGGTTTCATTATGTGGTTGGTGCGTTTGACTTATTACCTGGTAAACAGCTTACCCCACCAATCCAGCCGCTGCCGATATCTCCAGCATACGGTCTATGCTCTTTCTGCCATGCTCGATTACCCACTCCGGCAGTATCACCTCCGGTAATTCATGCTCCATACACAGGTAGAGTTTCTCCATGGTATTGAGCCTCATATGCGGGCACTCGTTGCAGGCGCAGTTGTTCTCCGGCGGCGCGGCGATGAAGGTCTTGTACGGGCTCGCTTTCTCCATCTGGTGCAGGATGCCCGCCTCTGTGGCCACAATGAACTCGGTAGCCGGATCATTGATCGTATATTTCAGCAGACCTGTGGTGCTGCCAATATAATCGGCCATGGCCAGAATATGATCTTCGCACTCCGGGTGTGCAATGAATTTGGCATTCGGGTAGCGGTTGCGCAGCTTGACAATGCGCTCGTAGCTGAATATCTCGTGTACCATGCAGGCGCCATTCCACAGAATCATGTCGCGACCGGTTTTCTTTTTCAGATAAGCGCCCAGGTTCTTGTCGGGTGCAAATATGATTGGCTGGTCTTTCGGAATACTTTCAATAATCTGAACAGCATTGGTGCTGGTACAGCAGATGTCGGTCAGGGTCTTGAGCTCTGCCGTGCAGTTGATGTAACTTACCACCACGTGATCCGGATATTTCTTTTTGAACTCCCGGAAAAGTGCAGGAGGGCATGAATCGGCCAGTGAACAGCCTGCTTTCAGGTCGGGAAGCAGCACTTTTTTTTGCGGGCTCAGCATTTTGGCCGTTTCAGCCATAAAATGTACCCCGGCAAACACGATGATATCAGCATCTGTGCTGGCTGCTTTCTGAGATAACCCCAGTGAGTCGCCTATGTAATCGGCAATGTCCTGGATTTCTGACTCCTGATAATAGTGAGCCAGTATGACGGCGTTCTTTTCTTTTTTGAGCCTGTTGATTTCAGCAACAAGATCGAGCTCCGGGTCAACTTCCAGATCGAGAAAACCTTTTTTTGACAGTCCGCGGGTTGCAACAGCAAGTGTGTCTGACATAATGTTCAATTTCGGCGTATGATGTTGAGGGGCACCATCCTGCCCCACTGCAAAAAAACGAAGGTTTTGCCAGATTTGTTCGGGATACAGACTCCCAATGCCCGATTATCTTTGTCCACGAATTGTCGGGAATTGTCTTTTTGGTTATAAATGATTGATTTTCATTTTTTTGGATAGATGTATAGTGGCCGATGTATGAAAACTTTGAAAAAGTTTGCTTCCGGCAGGCAGCGTTCCGGCAGGGGTTTTTCGTTTTGTATGTATCCTTTCATCAGGAAAACATCTGAGCCATGACAGCAACTTTCACTTACACGATTTGTCTCGCCGCTATTTACGCCGGCCGGAAATTATTTGCACTGAAAACACAGGGTGTATAGTTACCTGCTCAAACAACGGCTTTTTTCCATTTTCCGCGTCTGAATACCAGGATGGCCGCAACAGTCATCAGCGACTCTGCAATTACGATGCTCCAGTAAACGCCGCTCTGCCCCCACTCAAGCCGTAGCGCAAGCAGGTAAGCCAGTGGTGTTTCCACCAACCAGAAAAATACGATATTGAGCATGGTGGGTGTAAATGTATCACCCGCACCGTTAATGGCCTGCGTGACAATCATTCCCCACCCATACAGCACATAACCGCCTGCTATGATGCGGAGAGCCATTACGCCCGATGATGCCACCAGGGGGTCTTCCGTGAAAAGTCCGATAAAAAAAGGTGCAAACAGCAAAGAAATCAGACTGACCACTCCGGTAAATATCATATTGAAGTAACCCGCCCGCCGTGCCGATTTTTCGGCACGATCGGGTTGCCCGGCCCCGAGATTCTGTCCCACGAGTGTGGATGCTGCATTGGCCATACCCCAGGAGGGCAGGATAGAGAACATCACGATACGGATAGCTATGGTATAGCCCGCAACGGTATCCTTGCCAATATGCCCCAGGATGTACATCATGAAAATCCAGCTCGCCGAGGCAATCAGGTACTGTCCGGTACTGCCCGATGCCACCCTGACCAGTGTACTGATCACATTCCATTTTGGCCGGAACATTTCGGGGGTCAGGTGTACTGCCCGGCCCGGCCTGAAAAGTGTCCACAACTGAAATATGACGCCGGCAGACCGCCCTATTGTTGTGGCTATGGCACTCCCTGCCACGCCCATGGCCGGTATCGGGCCAACTCCAAAGATGAATACAGGGCAAAGTATGATGTTCGCTATATTGGCAATCCACAGTGCTTTCATCGCTGTAGCAGCGTCTCCTGCACCCCTGAAGATGCCATTCAGCATCCAGAGCAGCAAGATGGGCAGATTGCAGGTCAGCAGTATGCGTGTAAACATGTACCCCGACTCTGAAACGCTCCTGTCAGATGCCATGAAATGCAGGATATCTTCTGCATAAATGAATCCGGGTACAGCTATGAGGAGAGAAATGGCCAGTGCAATCAGTATCACCTGCGCGCCCGCACGGGAAGCCGCTCCCCGGTTGCCCTCACCCACCCGCCTGGAAACTACCGCCGTGGCCGCCGAACTGAGTCCGATGGCTATGGAATATACCAGCGTCAGCACGGATTCGGTAATGCCCACAGTCGCCACAGCCTCAACGCCTATCCTGGACACGAAAAATGCATCCACTACCGCAAACAGCGACTCCATGGCCATCTCCAGAATCATGGGAATGGATAACAGTACAATAGCGCGGTCTATACTGCCTGTAGTAAATTCCTGTTCATTTCCCTGAACAGCCTGTACAAGAATGCGGCGAGTCCGCTTCCAGACGGTCTCCTTTGCGGCGAGATGTGGCATTAACGCAGTATTACAGGTCAATTACCATTTTCACCGGACAGTGATCGGAGTGCATGACGGAGGTGAGTTGATTAACTGATATTATTTTGTCTTTCAGCGGATCGCTTACCGACTGGTAATCTATTCGCCAGCCTTTGTTTTTGCCGCGCGCACCCGCGCGGAAGGTCCACCAGCTGTATTCTGTGAGCCCGGGATTTTTATACCGGAAGGCATCAGTGAAACCGCTTTCGAGCCACTTGCTCATCCATGCCCGCTCTTCCGGGAGGAAGCCCGAACTTTTTTTGTTGCCTTTCGGATCGTGTATGTCTATTTCCTGATGGGCAATGTTGTAGTCGCCCACGATAATCAGGTTGGGTCTTTCCTGCTTCAGCTGCAGTGCGTACTCGTAGAACCTGTCGAGAAATACCATCTTGAACGCCTGCCGCTCTTCTCCGGTAGTGCCTGAGGGGAAATAGCAGTTCAGCAGGGTCCAGTCGCCGAAATCGGTGCGCAATACGCGTCCTTCACGGTCGTATTCCTCTGTCCCGCAGGTATATGCTACATAATCGGGTGGCTGCAGTGAAAAGGTGGCCACTCCGCTGTAGCCCTTTTTTTCCGCAGGACGCCAGTAGTGCCTGTAGCCGAGTGCCTCCAGCTCAAGCAGGGGTATGTCTTCCGGTTGTGCCTTTATTTCCTGCAGGCACAGTACGTCGGGCCGTTCGGTTCCGAGCCATTCCCAGAGGCCCTTGCCGATGGCTGCCCGCAGGCCGTTAACATTGTAGGATATGATTGAACGCACGTTCTTCGTCATTGTGCAGGCTTTCAGCCTTCTACAAGAGTACCATACTTTTCTCCCAGTACGATATTGCGAAGGTGGCCCGGTTCGTTGATGTCAAACACGATGATGGGCATATTGTTTTCCTGACACAGTGTAAATGCTGTCATATCCATGACTTCGAGACCCAGACTGATTACCCGTGTGAACGTAAGGTGATCGAATTTGACTGCGGTAATATCTTTTTCAGGATCTGCGCTGTAAATTCCATCCACACGCGTACCCTTCAGCAGTACGTCTGCATTGATTTCATTGGCGCGAAGGGCTGCGGCACTGTCTGTTGTGAAAAAGGGGTTCCCTGTGCCGGCTGCGCAAATCACCACGCGACCCTTTTCCAGGTGGCGTATTGCCCTGCGGCGGATGTATGGCTCGGCCACACTTTCCATCTTGAGTGCTGTCATCACACGTGTCTGTACGCCGATGGTCTCCAGCGCACTCTGAAGTGCCAGGCTGTTGATAACGGTGGCCAGCATGCCCATGTAGTCGCCGGTGACACTCTCGATGCCCGCTGCTTCCGACTGGATTCCCCTGAATATGTTGCCTCCGCCTATGACGACAGCCACCTCGGCGCCGAGTTGCTGCAATTCCTTGATTTTTTCGGCATAATGGCGCAGCATATCGGCTGAAATGCCGAAACGCTGGCCGCCCATGAGGCTTTCACCGGATAGCTTGAGCAATATACGGCGGTATTTGAGTGCTGAAAAGGACTTGGTGGACATGGGTGAGTACAGTGGATAGTGAGTGAAAGACTCCGCAAAGTTCAGAAAAAACCGGGAAGGCTTTTAGAGGCCCGCAGAAAATTATGACCTTTGTGCCTGCGAATGTTGCCAATGGCCGCAATCGCCCCCGCTCAAGGGCTCATTCCCGGGTTTTAAACCGGGCAAAATTGTTTCTATATGTCAGATGTATTCGCAAGCGCACGGCAAATTCAGGCCGAAATTACTGCAGAAAATCCGGAAACCGCTGAACAACTCGAGGCGTTCCGTATAAAATATCTGGGCTCAAAGGGTATCCTGAAAAACCTGATGGGTGAAATGGCCAGTGTGCCCAACGATCGCAAACGCGAGTATGGTCAGCTGGTCAACGCTGTCAAACAAACGGCTGAAGAGAAATTTCTCTCGCTCAGAGAACAATTTGAAGCGCAGGCGTCTGCTTTTGATATCAGAACGCTCGATCTGACCGCTCCCGGGGAACCCCTCCCGATTGGCTCACGCCACCCTGTGGCCGTTACCATGAACCGTATCGTGGATATCTTCTCCAGGATGGGCTTCAGTGTGGTTGATGGCCCCGAAATTGAAGACGACTGGCACAACTTTACAGCCATGAATACGCCGGAAGATCATCCGGCCCGCGATATGCAGGACACTTTCTATGTGGTGGATGCACCCGGGATGCTCCTGCGTACGCACACCTCGCCTGTGCAGGCGCGCGTGATGGAAAACCGAAAGCCTCCCATCCGTATCATCGCGCCGGGACGCGTGTACAGAAATGAAACAATCTCCACCCGGTCGCACTGCCAGTTCCATCAGGTGGAGGGTCTTTATGTTGACAAAGGTGTGTCTTTCGCCGACCTCAAACAGACACTGTTCAATTTCGCCCGGGAAATGTTCGGGACAACCAAAATCAGGCTGAGGCCCTCGTTCTTCCCGTTCACCGAACCTTCCGCTGAAATGGATATATGGCTCGGTACGGATACTGAGAAGAATTACCGCCTTACCAAAGGAACAGGCTGGCTCGAAATTCTGGGCTGCGGAATGGTGGATCCGGCTGTCCTCGAAATGTGTGGTATTGATCCGGCGGAATACAGCGGCTTCGCATTCGGTATGGGTATCGAACGCCAGGCCCTCCGCCTCTATGAAATCGGAGACATCCGGTTGCTGTTTGAAAATGACGTGCGCTTCCTCCGTCAGTTCTCCTCCGCTATTTAACCCACTGCATTGAGGCGATACGCTCTGATCGGCTGGCCACTGGGCCATTCTTTCTCCGGAAAGTACTTTTCTGAGAAATTTCTGCGCAACGGAATCACCGACGCCAGATACGACCTGATGCCGCTCGAAGATATCGCCCGACTGCCCGACCTGTTGGCTGAATATACCGATTTGTGCGGACTCAATGTCACCATCCCGCACAAGAAGTCTGTTATTCCCTTCCTCGACGGGCTGAACGAAACTGCCCGGGAAACCGGCGCCGTAAACTGTATCCGCATCCGGAACGGAATTCTTACCGGCTTCAACACGGATGTTGCCGGCTTCGAAGGCAGTTTGTCCGGATTCTTCACCCGGCCGGTTCCTGATACGCTTGATCATGAGGCACTTGTGCTCGGAACCGGCGGTGCCGCCGCTGCTGTGGCGCACGTTCTTCGCAAAAGAGGTATTCACTTCCGGTTTGTATCCCGTAATCCGAAGAATGAAGATGAAATCGGCTACGACAGCCTGCACGGCCGCAGACCATTCCTGATAGTGAATGCCACGCCTGCCGGTACATGGCCCGATGTCGAAAGTATGCCCCCTGTACCCGAATCAGTATTCCGTCAGGGCCAGATGGTATATGATCTGGTATATAATCCGGCCGAAACGCTACTTTTGCGCTCGGCAAAGTTTCACGGGGCAAAAACTTTCAGTGGCCTCGAGATGCTGCACCTGCAGGCGGAAGCTGCCTGGGAAATCTGGAACCACTGAGTGGCTCCGTTAAAACCTGACCAAATTATGTCAATTGATCTTTTTGATACGAAGACGGCTTTTGCTCACTTGTCGGACCGGCAACTGAAAAAAACAGAGTGGCTGTTTTCCATGATGAACAGGCCGTGGCTTGTAAAATACGGCTCAAATCTTGCTCTCTGGGCTATCGAGAAGGGAATTCCGCCTGCCGGCTATATTGTCAGAAATACAATTTTCCCACAGTTCGTGGGAGGTTCCACGCTCCTCGACAGTCAGCCATCTATTGAAAGACTGGGCAAGTTCAATACCCTGACCATACTCGACTATGGAGCCGAAGCCAAGGAAAATGAGCTGGACTTCAACCATACCATGAACGAGAATATCCGGGCTGTTGATTTTGCTTCGCGGTCTGTCTCAACGGTGCCGGTTGTGAGCAGCAAAATCACCGGACTGGCCCGTTTCGGTCTGCTCGAGCGTATCCAGTCGGCCCAAACTCTCACCAAAGAAGAACTGATCGAGTACCGCAACGTGCTCAAGCGCGTGGATGCTATCTGTTACCACGCAGCCAACAAGAATATGTCTGTTTTCTTCGACGCTGAAGAAAGCTGGATTCAGGACGCCATTGATCATCTGGTCTGGCTGATGATGCGCCGGTATAACAAGAAAAGGGTAGTGGTTTACAATACTTTCCAGCTCTACAGGAAAGATCGCCTCCAGTTCCTGATCGACAGTTATGACCGTGCCCAAAAGGCGGGTTTCCTGCTCGGTGCAAAACTGGTGAGGGGCGCCTACATGGAAAAGGAGGGAGAACGTGCTGCCGCGATGGGCTACGAAAATCCGGTCAACGAATCCAGACAGATTACTGACGATATGTACAACACCGCACTGCGATTCTGCCTCGATCACCTCGATACAATGGCGGTCTGCAATGCCAGTCATAATGCAGACAGTAACATGCTGATGGTCGAAATTATGGGTCGAAAGGGTATTCCCGCCGATCATCCGCACACGCTTTTCAGTCAGTTGTACGGTATGAGCGACAATATCACCTTCAACCTGGCCAATGCCGGTTTCCGCGTTGCCAAATATGTCCCTTACGGACAGGTCAGTGATGTGATACCGTACCTCATCAGGCGAGCCCAGGAAAATACCTCGGTGACCGGTGATGCCGGCCGCGAACTGAAGCTGATCCGGGATGAGGTAAAAAGAAGAGGGCTCTGATCATGAAATCGCCCTTCAACCCTGCAGGCGTCGTAGGCGCCGGTTATTTCGGAACGGCTGTTGCCAATCTGCTGGCCTATAACTCCGATGTGCTGCTCTTCAGCCGCCGGCAAGATGTCGTCAGCGAAATCAACCTGAATCATACGCATCTGGGAGCCAAACTCTCGCCGCGTATTCGCGCGACCTCCGATATGGCCGAAGTTGCGCAATCCTGCGACCTGATTTTTCCCATTGTCCCGTCCAGCAGTTTTCGCAGGATGATGCAGGTGCTGGGCCCGCATCTGCGCCCCCATCATATCGTCATTCACGGAACCAAGGGCTTCGACTTGTGCGGACTGGAAGAAAAAGACCTTGAGAGGCCGGAAATAGCTATTACCCGCGCCAATGTGCGTACCATGAGCGAGGTGGTCAGGGAAGAAAGCAGTGTGGTTCGTATCGGAAGTCTGAGCGGCCCCAATCTGGCCGCCGAAATCATGGCCGGTCAGCCTGCTGCCACGCTGGTGGCCAGTCGCTTCAAGGAGGTGATTCACGCCGGACAACTGGCGCTCAACAGCCAGCAGTTCCATGTATACGGCTCGTATGACATGCTCGGCGCCGAGCTCGCCGGTGTTCTGAAAAATGTGGTTGCGCTCGGTTCGGGTATTATAGGAGGCCTCGGCCTCGGCCGTAATCTGCAGGGACTGCTCATCGCGCGCGGACTGGCGGAAATGGTGTATTTCGGGAAATCGCTGGGCGCTTCCAGCCAGGCCTTTATGGGTGTGGCCGGCATCGGTGATCTTGTAGCCACAGCTACCAGCATAAACAGCCGCAACTATCAGTTTGGTACCCGGCTGGCCAAAGGAGAACCCGTAGAGGAAATTCGCAAAACCATGCCCGAACTGGCCGAAGGGGTGCGAACGCTCCGCATAGCACACCAGCTCTCCCGGCACTACAAACTGCACGTGCCTATCACGACCATGCTGCACGCCGCGGTATTCGAACGCTATCCCATTGAGAAAGCGCTCGAATACCTGATGACGTACCCCTATGCAGTGGATGTGGATTTTATCTGACTTCCGGCGCTTTCTCCCGGGCTTTCCTGCCTGAAGTGCCGTTTGATGAAGCTTTGGCCGGCTTGTCGCCCAAAGCAAGGGCCAGTACCTCTCCCATCCGGTCAACGTAGTGGAACTTCAGCCCCCTGATGTACTCCGCTTCAATTTCCTCCACGTGCTTCTGGTTGTCTCTGCAGAGAATCACTTCCCTGATTCCGGCCCGTCTGGCTGCCAGAATTTTTTCCTTGATGCCTCCTACCGGCAGTACCTTGCCCCTGAGCGTGATCTCGCCAGTCATGGCAAGAAACGGCTTCAGCGGACGCCCTGTGAACGCCGATGTAATGGCCGTCAGCATCGTGATGCCCGCAGAAGGACCATCCTTGGGTATGGCGCCTTCCGGAATGTGGATGTGTATATCCATCTTTTCCAGCATCTCGTAGTCTATGTTCAGGTCGTCGGAGTGTGCCTTGATATAGCTCAGTGCCGTACTGGCGCTCTCTTTCATGACCTCACCCAGGTTGCCGGTGAGCTGCAAACGGCCGTTCCCCTTGTTCAGGCTCACCTCGATGAACAGAATCTCTCCTCCCACCGATGTCCAGGCAAGCCCGATTGCCACGCCTGCCGACTGTTTTTCCTGATACATTTCAGGGTCGTACTTGGTTGGGCCAAGTATTTCGTGCAGGTGCTCCGGCCTGATATGCTGCTCATACCTGTCTTCCATTGCAACACGCTTGGCAACGTACCGCATGACCGAGCCGATTTCTCTGGAGAGGCTGCGCACTCCGCTTTCGGCAGTATAGCTCTGAATGAGCCTTACCAGTGCCTTTTCAGATATCTTTACATCGCCTGTTTTGAGACCGTGTTCTTTTTTCTGCTGCGGAATCAGGTGCCTTTTGGCTATTTCAACCTTTTCTTCCAGTGAATATCCCGAAATATCTATGATTTCCATCCTGTCAAGCAGGGCGGGCTGTATGGTATTCAGGGAGTTGGCAGTAGCAATGAACAATACCTTGGACAAATCGTACTCGAGTTCCAGATAGTTGTCGTGGAAGGTAGTGTTCTGCTCCGGGTCGAGTACTTCCAGCAGTGCTGATGACGGGTCGCCCCTGAAATCCTTGCCTACTTTGTCTATCTCGTCAAGTATGAATACCGGATTGCCTGATCTGGATTTTTTCAGCGACTGGATGATCCGGCCCGGCATGGCACCTATGTAGGTCTTCCGGTGACCGCGTATTTCTGCCTCGTCGTGCAGGCCACCCAGGCTCATGCGCACGTACTTGCGCTTGAGTGCCCGGGCAATACTGTTGCCCAGCGATGTTTTGCCTACACCCGGAGGCCCCACCAGACACAGAATGGGCGCCTTCATGTCGCCCTTCAGCTTCAGTACAGCCAGGTGCTCCAGTATGCGCTCCTTTACCTTCGTAAGGCCGTAGTGATCCTTGTCGAGTACCTGTTTGACTTTCTTCAGGTCGAAGTTGTCTTTGGTGAATTCACTCCATGGCAGATCAAGCAGCGTCTCGAGGTAGTTCATTCCGATGGCATACTCGGCTACCTGCGGATTCACGCGGCGGAGTTTGTTGATCTCCCGCGCGAAAGTATCAGCCACGTTTTTGGGCCACTTTTTCTTCATGGCCCTTGCAATCAGCGTATTGATTTCTTCTTCCTGCGGATTTTGACCCAGTTCCTCCTGAATGGTTTTCAGTTGCTGGTTGAGGAAGTAGTCGCGCTGCTGCTTTTCTATGTCGGTTCTTACCTTGTTCTCGATCTTGTCTTTCAGTTCCAGCAACTGAAGCTCGGAATCCATGTACTGAAGAATCTGGCTGGCCTTCTCCTTCAGGTTGTCGAGCTCCAGGATTTCCTGTTTCTGACTGAGCTGGATACCCAGATTGGAGGAGATGAAATTCAGCAGGAAGTTGTCGTTGTTGATGTTCTTGAGCATCACAACGGCTTCCGACGGGATTTGCGGCGACAGCTCGATAATATGACGGGCAGCATCGCGCACGCTGCTGATGAGCGCCCGGAACTCCAGCTTGTTTTTGATCGGATCATACTCCAGCGTTACGACGCGACCGAGCATATAGGGCTCTTCTGTCTCTATTTCTTCCAGCATGAAACGCTTGCGCCCCTGCAGAATCGCCGTGGTGGAACCATCAGGCATCTTCAGCAGCTTCAGTATGCGGGCAATAGTGCCCACCCTGTACAGGTCTCTCGAAGTGGGAGATTCGATTTTGACGTCTTTTTGTGACAGCACTCCGATGTACCTGCTCTCTTCGTAGGCTTTCTGTACGGCACGGATACTCTTGTCACGCCCGACGGTGATAGGGGTGACAATACCGGGGAACAGCACGGTATTCTTCAGCGGAAGTATGGGGAGGATGTCGGGAAAGACCTCACCAACTTTTTCGTCGTCTTCTTCCAGTGAAAAAAGAGGAACGAAATCGGGCTCGTCGTCCGACTGATTTGTCATCAACCAATTATCGAACATATTCATATTGTCTCAGAAATCTGATTTTAAGGTTTCGGGTGTTCCGGATCTGTAACGGGAAAAACAGCCGGATAATTCCATGCTCTGAAAATTTCACCCCACAATAATAGGGATAAAGGTCCGGAAAATATCCGTTACCCCCCGGGTAAATTGATATTTGTGTCAGAATGGCAACATTCCGGTGCACAAATGCCGGGATATCTTATTGTCAATTAACCTGCCAGCCCGCCGAAAGTGGCCTTTTTGGCAGATTTGCTGTGCCTGCCTGACAAAAGGGCTGTTCATGCAGTGAAGAATCTGGCAAAATCGTACAGTGAGTCGAAGACAAAGTCTGGTTCAATGCCGCTTTTTTCTGCGGCTGCATCGGCATTACCCCTGATAAAGACTTTCCGAAACCCCATTTTATCGGCAAATTCCATGTCAGAGTGTGCATCGCCTGCCATCCAGGTGTCTTCCGGGGTGATATCCGGAAAATCCTGTAACGCCATCCAGGCCATACCGGTTGCAGGTTTTCTGCAGGTACATTGCTCCGACTTCAGGTGCGGACAGTAATAGATGGCGTCAATTCGTCCGCCTGCATGCCCGACAAGACCGAGCATATACCGGTGTACTTCCGTCAGTTGCGCTTCACTCATCAGGCCTTTGCCGATACCCTGCTGGTTGGTCACTACGATAACGGGGTGAAAAATTTCCGACAGCAGGCGTATGGCCTCCGCGAAGCCGGGCGCGGGCTTGAATGTTTCAGGCGATTTCACATAATCTCCGGGCAGGCGCTCGTTGATTACGCCGTCGCGGTCCAGAAAAAGTGCCGGCATATTGTCATTTCAGGGTTTTGTGTGCCTGCCCGCGCTCCGGATTTTCATGGCGCAACAGCTGCTCCTTGACGTCCAGTCCGTAAAAATATCCGTGCAGGGCCCCCGACCGGGCGATAACCCGGTGGCAGGGTACGATAATCGCAAAAGGATTGCTCCGGTTGGCCATGCCGACGGCTCTGACTGCCTTCGGACTGCCCGCTTTTTCGGCCATATCGGAATAGGAGGCGGTGCTGCCAAAAGGTATTTTCAGCATTTCTGTCCATACTTTCCGAAAGAACGCCGGCTTGCCGCTCCAGTCCATCAGCAAATCAAATTCCCGCCGGTTTCCGCTGAAGTATTCCGATAACTGCCGTGCGCATGCCGCCACCGGATGGTTCGGCGGAAGCCCGGCTGAAGATGTGGCGGTGTCTGTATCCACCCGCCTGACAGACCGGATGCCCGCTGTGCTGCCCGTAATCTCGAGCACACCAATGGGTGAAGGCATCTGCAGGCAAACCTGCTCCGCCGGAAAAGTCGCAGAGGAGTTGGTTTTCATCTTCTGGCTTTAAAAAAACGTTTCATCAGATCGGCACACTCCGCTTCGAGTATGCCCATTTCCAGTTTCGTTTTGGGGTGCAGGAGCGACTTGCCGCCGTACAGCATGAAGCCCCGTTTTTCATCGGAAGCCCCGTAGGCTATGCGGCCAATTTGCGCCCAGGAGAGCGCTCCTGTACACATCAGGCAGGGTTCCAGCGTGACGTACAGCGTGCAGTCGGGCAGGTATTTGCTGCCCAGATGACTGGCTGCGGCTGTTATGGCCATGATTTCTGCATGAGCAGTCACATCGGTCAGCTGTTCCGTCTGATTGTGCGCCCGCGCGATGATTCTGTTTTCACTCACGATAACAGCACCGACAGGCACCTCGCCGGCATCGAAAGCCTTTTCGGCTTCCACAAGAGCCTGCTTCATATAATAGGTGTCGGAATAAACACTCAGCATACCACAAAGATACTTCGATACTTCGATACTTTGAAGGTTGCAGGCAGGGCGGTTACCGCTTTTTTCATCATAACCGCCGTCGCCGGGTGAACAAAACGATATTTTGGTGGTCGTCATATAGCAAAACCCCCGTTTTTTGCTGCC
>CAILQK010000385.1 GCA_903836265.1 uncultured Bacteroidota bacterium
AGATTGTACAGTACCTGTATCTGTTCGTACTCCGACCGGGAATCGGCACCGGACTGCTCCTCCAGATGACGGGCATACTTCCCTGTAACCATTCTGTAACCTTTGTAATCACCCGATTTCGCATATAGATCTGCCCAGTCACGGTACAACCCACCCAGGATTTCCTTGCGGTCCAGTTCAAGTGCCAGTTTTTCCGCCGCTCTGAAGTACATCTCTGATTCCGGATAGTTTTTCCCAAGGTCACGAAGGTTACAGCCCAAATTCAGAAAAATCGTTGGCTTCAGGTAGCTGATATCATATTTGTCGCAGAGTTCCCGAGCCTGTGAGAGAAATTTCGATGCGCTTGCATAGTCTCCGGTGTCACCGTATCCCTCGGCAGCATTGACAAGCAGATGTGCCAGTTGGGTGTAATTTTCAAGCAGCAGGGTCAAGCGGATTGATTCCCCGTAGTGAAATTTCATATTTTCCACATCATCCACCGTCCGGTAATAGAATCCCATATTCTGGTGTGCCAGAACCATATTAAGGCTGTCGTTATGCCGTATGGAGTATTCAAGTGCCATCCGGCATAACTCAAACTCTCTGGTTCGATTGGCCTTTTTGTGTTCCAGCTGGCTCAGATTGATCCAGCTTTGAACAATGGAAAGTGAGTCGCCCCGCTGTTCGGCCAACCTGAGTGAGCGGGTATAGGCATCAAGAGCCTCCACAACTCTGTCTTTTCTGTCATAAATGATACCCAGATTATTCAGGCAGGCATCCTGAATGAGGAGATTCCGGCGCGCGTACTCTGTGTCAAGCGCTTTTTTGAAGTGGGCCTCGGCAAGCACATACCTGGAGCGATAATACTCCACCAGGCCAAGCAGATAATAGGATCTGGCTTGCAGGGAATCCACCTCGGGAACAGCACTGTTTACCTGAACTATCAACTGCTGTGCCAGGCTGTCTGCTTTCACTGCCTCGTCTGGCAGCAGTTGTATAATGGCTCTGTACTGTTGCTCAAACGATTCCTGGGCGATGGCAATAACGCACAGGTGAAGCAACAGTAAAATGAAGACCACTCTGGATATCCGCCGGTTCAGATATGGCATATTTTTTCAGGTTTGATTGAGATATTGTCGTGCCGCAAAATAACGACAGGAGCTGCTCAAAGCAACCCAGAAACCGTGATTTTGCCTGAATTATATGTGACTTTTAATGAAAAAACCGCACTACAACGAGTGTAATGCGGTTCCAGAAAATATTATCGGAGTCCCGGTTAACAACCGGTCAGGCACGTTTACAAGAACAGAACATCCCACATAACACAATATTATTGAACTGTCACATGCGACGGAACTGCCTGCAAACGATACTCCTCCTTGAAACCAGTCAGATGTACCCGGATGTTTTTTTCAACAGATCCTGTACTCAAAAAGTCCTTGATCAGTTGCAACACATCATAATCAATGTAAAATGTGTCGGAGGCATCAATTTCAACCCTCGACTGCGCCGGAAGCTGGCTGAGTGTCTGCTTTATAGCCGCCTTGTTCAGAAATGACACCTCCTGAGCCAGTTTGATCGTCACAGTTTCTCCGTCGTGGTACTCTTCCTTTTTGAAGAAATAGGCCAGCTGAAGGTTGGCGCGAAGTATGTAGAATACACTTACCACCAGGCCGAT
>CAILQK010000386.1 GCA_903836265.1 uncultured Bacteroidota bacterium
ATGACCACCACAATTCCGGTATCAGTTTTTTCGTTCATTATCAGTTACTTTTACAGTAAAGATTCTCAAAATGCCACAAATATGAAACCAATTGTGCAAATCCCGATAATCAGGGATAATTTTGCACCCGATATCCTGAAACACTCACTGTATCCCAAAAATGAATAATAGTGCCATGCTCCGGTGTTTACCCGCGCTCTTTCCTCTTCTGATGCTCCTGCCCTTGCCAGTGTACGCCCAAAGTGGCGGCTCAACTGTGCTGCGCACCCGGGATTCGCTTCTGCTGGTGGTTGAAGACGGGGAGAAGTTCCTTTTGCACCCGGTCAGATCAAGACAGACGCTCTTCAGTCTGGGCAGATACTACTACATCAGTGTGGAGGACATTGTAGCCAACAATACCGACCTGGAAGACGACCCTACGCTCAAAGCCGGCACAAGAATCAGAATTCCTGTACCCAACAAGGCTATCAGACGCTTCAAAGGTACGAATTTCAATCCGGATGAATGGGTGTCGATCTATTATGTAGTGCAGCCCGGAGAGAACCTGTATCATATCTGCAAGCGCTATTTCGAGATGGATGTCAAGGAGATCAAAACCCGGAACAGGCTCAAATCGGACAATATCAGTCCCGGCCAGCGACTTCATATTGGCTGGTTTGGTATAGAAGGCATTCATCCCGACTGGCGGCCGGCCAAGAAGACCGTTCAGCTTTCCGAACACAAACAGGTATTTGTGGAGGAGTCCGAAGATGAGACGGCTGTCGAGTCGCAGGGAGTTTGTCAGTGGAATAAATCCGGAAAGGAGAGTTCCGACCTGTACGCCATGCACCGTACCGCAAAAATCGGTTCGGTTATCAGCGTGACCAATCCTATGAACAACAAAACGGTTTATGCCCGGGTGATTTCGCGTATTCCTGACGGATTTGAAAAAAATCTGGAGGTGTATGTATCTCACGAGGCGGCCAAAAAACTGGGTGCTGTGGACGAGCGCTTTTTTGTGAAAGTCAAATACATGAAGTGATGAATAAAAACGTTCTCTTTTTCTCTTTTCTGGTTTCTGTTTCTCTCCTTTCGTGCAAGGAGGAACCCAGGGTTACAGATCCCAATCTTCCCGCCAATTTCACTCCCGGCGAATCAGCCAGCCCCACCGTTCTCGCGGGCTACTGGATCAATCTTGATTTCTGCTCGCGTGCCGGACAATACGGGTCGGTGATTCAGACAATCAATAATTCCCACTTGCCTTACGCCTATGCGTTCGCGTTCAATCCCGGCAAGCCCGACAGCGTAGCCTGTTTCAACGCATCCAGTACCTGGACGCTACCCGTGAAGTACAAAAAGGATACACTCGAGATCGTTGGTGCCATCGAAGGAAAACGTCCGGTATATCTGGTTTACCATTCGCACGGCGACAAGGACATGACGATGTTCGACAACTCGGGCGGAAGCACGAAGATGGATAACTTTATCAAGTCGAAAGCAGGTACCAGGGATGGTTATACGGCTTTCACCACGGCTCTTGGCCATCATCTGTTCAGTGGTCAGTTTACTCCAGCGGGGAAGGGAGCGAGCAACGAGAAGATTGTTTTTACCCCCGGTGGTTTTATTACCGGATGGAAAGCTTTCGACCGTTATGTCGTCTGTACCGGCGGCGATTGCATGGTTGCCGGACAGGAGATAGATGTGTTCTCGCTCTACAACGCAAAACAGGGAGAGGCGTCTGCCAGATATTACGGTTACAAGTATAACGGCAACAACGACGAGCTGACTATTTATAACCTGATATCGGCAGGTGAAAAAGGCACGTGGAAAGCGGGAGCACCGGTTTACACCCTGAAGCGCTCCTTCAGCGTTCCGGCTCCGAATCCGAAAAAAGATCAACCCGCCCGGAAGTAATCTGCGCAGGGGGAACAATGGCCGGAGCAAGGATATCCTGCTTCGGCCATTGAAACTTTTCAGTTGAAAAAGTTGACTACCGGAGTACCGTTACATCACCCGTGTACGTTTTGACAGTGCCGTCAATCAGCCTTAGTATGGCTTTATACACATACACACCCGGCATCACTATTTCCCCATTGTATATACCATCCCAGGCACTGGCCGGATCGTTCGGAGCAGCGTTTTGTACTTCAAACAGATGCTCACCCCATCTGTCGTAAATCTGCAGCAGCTCTATCCGCTCTACCGTGCGCCCGCAATATATCAGAAACACATCGTTCAGGTTCTGGCTCCCCGGTTTGAAAACGGTCGGTATGTAAACCTGCTCGGGCTTTTCAACGATAATCTGCACACGGTCGCGCGCGAAACATCCTGCTGTATCGGTAACTTCGATATCAACAGTGAGCGATCGCAGCGGGATAAACCGCTGAATCAGGGTGCCCTTGTTGAGCGTATCAAGCAGTGGTATCCACTCAATGCTGGCCAAACCACCGAGCGGGGCGGTTACGATAGCCTCCAGATTTGCCTGATCTCCGAGTACCACGCGAACTTCATCGGTGATATACGGCTGAACAGATGGCGGTTCAGTGACGGTGAGCAGTCCGCTTTCCCATTCACATCCGATGGCATCCTGGAGGGTAATCGTGTAAACACCGGCTCCCAGCTGTGTGAAAAGTCCGCTGTTGCCGAAATTTTCACCGTCAACAGAGAACAGCACCGGCTGACGGCCCGATGTTACACCACTCACGGCAATCGAGCCATCGTCTTCTCCGAAGCAGCTGATATTCTCAACGGTGATTAACTGTGCTGCAGGCCTGTCGGGGTCGAGCGTTACCACAGCTTCATCCGAATCGGAGCATCCCGCAGCGCTGGAAACCTGCAGCTGACAGGTGCCGGCTGCGTCAATAGTCAGCGTGGGCGTTGTTCCGGCTGGTGCTCCATTTACTGACCAGCTGTAAGAAATACCGGTGCCGCCGGTTGATCCGCTCCCGTTCAGGGTTACGGTACCCTGGAGGCAGTTGATCACCTGGTCTGGTCCGGCATCGGCTGTCGGCGTTTGCTGAATAATTACGGTAGCATCTGCCGACTGATCCGGGCAGGGTGCTGCTGCATCAATATTGTATCTGAAGATGTAAGTTCCCGGACTTTGAGCGACAGGGTTGAATGTTCCTGCTGCAGCATTGAATCCGCCCTGTACGGGATTGCCAGACGCCACAGACCAGAATCCACCGGGGTCTTCCCCATTGACCAGATCGGTCAGTTTGATGGTGCTGCCTGTGCCTGAACAGAGCTCTGCAGGGGCAGTGGCTGTTCCGGCATTCACGGGCTGGTTTACTGTTACTGTTACACTTTGGACAGGTGAGGTTGAACATACAGGGAGGGTCCCATCGCTGACAGACTGAATGGTATAAACGGTGTTTTGTGTCGGCGAAACCGGGATGTTTACACTCTGAGGTCCAAACAGGTTGACAATCTGGCTTCCGCTTCCATCGCTGTAGGTCACAGAGAGTGGATATGCGCCGGTGCCGCTGAATGTGAGGTTGGTACTTTCTCCTCTGCAGATGGAGGTAGTGCCCGACAGCGTTGCCTGGGGCATGGGTTTCCATTGAACAGGTGTGCCCGGTGAAATACTCAGACAGGGGTCGCTGAGGTTGATGGTGCCATTCAGCAGGCTTCCGGCAATAGCAGAAATATAGTAAGTGGTACCAGTGGAGAGCCCGGCAGAAAGCGGGAAGGTTGGCTGTGTATTGGCTGCATAAACAGTACCGGGAGTTGCGTCCGGAGTGCTGTGCAGAATGAAACCCACCACATCATCTCCATCCAGTGTGGCATCGTTATACCAGACTGCCGTGGCCGGATCTGAGGCGCAGAACACTAATGGGGTTACCGACATAGTTCCTGCATACGTAGCGCACGGGCATGTATGAGAGCCCGATACCACGGAAGCCTGGCAGCCATTCACGTCTTTAACAGAAAAAGAGTAGGCGGATCCGTTGGTCAGTACCGATGAGGTGAAAGTGTTGCCGGAAAAGGAGCCAGTCAGTCCGGTGACTGTATATGGAGAGCTACCCCCGGTGACACTGAAACTGACTGTATAGCCTGTATTGGTACTGTTACAGGATATTACCGGTGAACCCGGCGCCGGACTGTCCCAGAATGTAGCCTGTACTTCGTCGGATGCAATACAGATCCCGTTTGCCTCCGTCCAGCGGAAAGTGTAGGTGCCCAGTACTGATACATTGACTGCCGAAGTGTTATTTTGAGGTGTAGTTATAGTTGCAGAGCCCGGTCCGGTGATATAGCTCCATGCACCGGGATATAAGCTGAAGCCGGAATTCAGGAACGCACTTGGGCCACAGACTCCGATATTGATGCCGGCATTCGGTGTCGGATATCGTTTGAAGATAACCGGTCTTCCCTGGGAAACCGACAGGCAGGGATCATTCGGATCCGGAAATCCTCCCAGACTGTTGCCTGCAACTGCCGAAATGTAGTACGTGACATCGTATGACATACCCGGAACAAAACCAAAGCGACCTGTTTTGTTTTGCGCCAGTATGGTACCAACAGGAGTACCCGGACTGGTGTGCAGTATGTAGGAGGCCACCTCGCCCGGATTCAGAAACTGTCCGGATGCCACTACTGTGATTGAGTCGCCTTCACACAGGGTTGCCGGATTGAGTGGTACCTGTCCGGCATCTGTCCCGCAACTGCAGGTAAATGAACCTGTAACCGGAGCTGACGAGCATCCGTTGGCATCCACAACGATGAAGCTGTAGCTCCCGCCGTTAGTTATCAAACCCGAAGTGTATAGTGCTCCCGGGAGTGTCTGGCCATTTACCGTATAGGGGGCCAGCCCTCCGGCTATCGGGAAACTGAGTGTAAAGTCTGTATTTCCGCTGTTACATACCGGAACCGTACTTCCGGTGAGCGGGCTCGAATTGAACGTAACCGAAACTGTGTCTGCAGCTGAGCAGCCGTTGACAGATACTTCAAACCGAAGTTGATAAACACCAAAAGCTGAAGCGGTGGCATCAGTGGTGGTATTGGTCGGACTGGATAGCGTGAGCAATCCACCGGGTGGCGAACTGATTACCGACCAGTTTTCAATACCGTTTCCGGGGGCGCCGGTTACAATGATGACATTACCACATATTTCCTTGTCAGAGCCTGTACTCGTTGCAGGAAGTGCATGGAAGATCGCAGGCTGTCCGGCTGCTACCGAAAGACATGGATCATTCAGATCAGGCGCTCCGTTCAGGTTATTTCCTGCAATATAAGAGATATAATAGGTTGTTTCTGCGCTCATGCCGGAACTCATTCCGAAAATGCCTGTCGGACTGAATGCGAAAATGGCTCCAAGAGCTGCCCCCTGGCCTGTGTGCAGTACGAATATGCCGGCATCATCTGCATCGAGCGTAACACCTTGTGGAAAAATTGCCGTAACGCTGTCGCCAACACAGGCTTCCAGGGTAAACGGCGCCATTTGCCCGGCGTTGGTCTGACAGTTACAATTGTAGGAGCCCGCAACTGTCGGTGTTTCACAGCCATTGGCATCTGTAATAATATAGGAATAAGGATCCCCGCTCACATTCGGATCAGAGATGAACAGTCCGCTGCTGAAAATTCCGTTACCCGAAAAATAGGGGGGAGTGCCGCCGGTTACCGGGAACACAACAGTGTAAAACTCATTGGTAGAGTTGCAGTTATGCTGAACAAAACCGGTTGTCGGAGCCGGATTGAATATTACCTGCACGGTATCCCGGTCGGTACAGTTGCCTGCTGTAACTTCCCACTCAAACAAATAAACGCCGGGTATATCAACATCCGCCCGTGTATCTGTGTCGGTACTGTCGGCAAAGATGGTCGTGCCCGGACCAGAAACCTGACGCCATATTCCGCTGGATGTACTGTCGCCAGAAATGGCAGACATACTATATTCCAGTCCGCAGACTGCTGTATCTGCACCGGCATAAACATCCGGTTGCAGGAACAAACTGATATCCAGACAGGTCTGCGGTCCGTTCCCGCACCCGTTAACGCCCCTCAGGCAAACCCGGGGGGCATTGGAAACTGTATCAGCCCATTCCACAACAATGGAAAGTGTGCTGTCGCCCGATATGATTTTGCCTCCGGTTATCTCCCACAGATACACATCCGAATTGCCGACAGTGTCGGCGGTGTAGGGGTAACGCGCACCGGTACACACAGATAACGGCCCCTGAATGGCCGGTGTGTCCGGTGCTGGACTGACTACTACTGCCAGGCATCCGGGCTGACTGACCCCGCAGCTGTTTGATACTACTGAACAGATATTGCCTCCCGGCAGTGCGTTCCACCGCACCTGGATGGTATCATTACCCTGTCCGGAAAGCAGCGTTGCGCCCGGGGGCACCGACCATGAACAGGTACTGCTGCCTGCTCCGGAAGCAATGATATAGGATTGTATGCTTCCAGGACAAGCCGGACTATTTCCGGTTATAACTGGCTGGGTGGGTACGTTCCCGCTTGATGTGACTGTTACCGAGGTTGAATCACAGCACGTTATATTTCCTGCCGTCCTGCAGACAAGCAGCTGGTAGGTGCCGGGGGCGTCTGCTGTGGCCAGTATCTGATTGGTTGGCCCCACCAGATGACCGCCGTTGGAGGCAGTCCAGTTGTATGTAAATCCGGGTCCGGTAGATGAATTGGTACCGAAGAGCGTTACGGTTGTCTGGGAGCACGACAGCGACGCCGGGGGCTGAATAGCAGCCATTGGGCTCAAAACGGTCAGATTGAGCGTGATAATACTGTCACATCCCACAGAATTTGTCAGAGTTGCCGTGTAAGTTCCGCCAGTGCAGGCATCTGAAAAATTGCCGTTTGTACTGCACTGACCCTGGCATACCACTTCGTTGATTGTTTTGAAAGTTGGTTGCAGAATAGTCAGGTTCAGCGTTGAGTTGAACGGGCAGCCGTTATCATCCACCTGCGGAACCTCATAAGAGCCGGTCTGGCAGTAAAAAGTGCTGAGAAATTCAAAACAGTTGGGAGAGCACACCTCTTCACTGGTTTCCTCATCCGGTGTGAGTGGCAAAACGGTAACATTCACGCAATTGGAGGAAATATTTCCGCAAAAAGGCGGGGTGCCCGAATTCAGCTGGTTTGAAAGCTGGGTAATGGTCAGTGAGCCATTCGGATTGGGAATCAGGTTGGACTGGGCTGCATAGTAAGACATGCCACAGACCGTATAGCTGCCTGCTGCATAACCGGTGAGATCAGGTTCCGGATTGAATTCCTGAATTACACCTCCCGCGCCTCCGATTGCGTAGGTGTAGCCGTATTCAGACAGGGGTGGCTGAGTGGTTGGAGGAGGGTAGTCGGGGGGGAGGGTCAGTACCAGATCGGATGATCCTTTACAGGCAGAAAAATCTGGTTGTGGCAGAACGCCGGCATCAGCAGCGCAGGATATGCAGTTAATACCGCCGGGGTCGCAGAAAATGACCTCAAAATCAAGCAGATTGCCTACATCCTGAGCCTGACCGTCCACTACTGTGAGTGTCCAGTTGCCATTTACTGGTCCGGTAAAATTTTCCAGACAGCCGGAGAACGGAAAATAACTGCCCGAGTAGTTATTGTTACTGCCCCATGCCTGGTTGCTGTTCCATTGGTTGGAGAAACCGGGGTCGGGAGCGGGAGAATCGCCACAGGGCAGAAAGGTCACGTCCCAGGTGGTACCCACATTGCCCATGTGTGTACAAAACTGCCCGATAGGCCCAACGAGCGTCACTGATTGCCCACTTGGTGAGGTCAGTGAAATGGATATATCACACAGCGCTGTGTGATCAAATGTTACATTGACACCACAGACCCCCTGGCCATTCTGACCAAGTGTATTGTTTGTTGCTCCCTGTACATTCATAATAAAGTCGCCTACAAAAAGATCCGGCATGAATTGCGGACAGTTGGTGCACTCACAATCCTGCGCCGAGACAATCGAAAGGAAAGATTGCAAACTTAAAAACGTGAAAAACAGGCAAATGCGAAACATTGTCACAGTCTGATGTTGAATGATTGAAGTATCTGTTCGGGCTATGCCGTCATTTGTTTTTCCTTCTAGAGCAGGTTACAGGGGCTCAAGGTCGTAATTTTCCCCAAATTGACAAGGCAATATCAATATTAATGGAAAATCATGGTTGATCTGGATAATATTTGTCAGGACTGTTCTACTTTAGCACCTGAATATGATTCACCAATTAAATTGCTGACTGACCTATGATGAACGATTATGTTAGGGACTACATGACCAGGGATCTGGTTACGCTTGGCCCCGATAGTACTCTCGCCGAAGTGCGCGAAATTATGCTAACCAAACACATACACCACATTCCGATTGTGGGCGGCGATAACGGACGAAAACTCGTTGGCATGGTCACTTCATGGGATCTGGTAAAACTGGGTAAATCTGCCGAGGAGTACGCAGGTATCAAAGTAAAGGAAATCATGACGGAGAAAATTGCTGCGCTCGACCCGGACCAGCATCTCGGCGCCGTGGCTGATATACTCATGCGCCATCTCTTTCATGCCGTACCTATTGTGAATGACGACCACGACCTTGTAGGTATTATCACCAGCACGGATATCATCCGGTACTCGCACGAAAAGGAATACCCCGACGATCTGGGCAAGTTCGTTCAGGAAAATATGTAATTTCCGGTAATGGCCATTATTTCAGGCGCTCTCCGATTCAGAACCTTTCTGGTTTTGTTCATGGAGCGCCTGATTTCATTTTACTATGAGCTCTTCCAAAAAAGAACTGACTCTCATCGGTATCGCCTTTCTTGCATTTATCAGTCTGGGTCTTCCCGATGGCCTCCTGGGTATTTCCTGGCCATTTATCAGTACGAAAGCAGGTGTTCCACTCGATTCACTGGGCTCCATTCTGCTGGCTCTGCTCTTCGGTTTCATCTCGACGAGTGTACTGAGTGGCTATATAATGGCCCGTTTTTCGATGGGCCTGTTGCTGTTCGCAAGTTGTGTTGCCACCTCTGCCAGCTTGTTTATGTTCGCCAGCAGCCCCGACTGGCCTGTAATTGTACTGGCTTCTTTTTTCCTCGGCGCTGGTGCTGGCGCCATTGATACCTGTTTCAATATTTTCGCTTCCGTCAGGTTCAGTCCCGCAGTTATCAACTGGTTGCATGCCTTTTATGGTGTTGGAGCAACTACAGGTCCAATCCTGCTGACCTGGCTGTTTACACGGCAAAAATCATGGGAGTCCGGATATTTTATTGTCGCTGCCATTCAGCTGATGCTGGCTGTTTTGTTTGTCGCAACAGTCAGATTGTGGGGCCGTCCGGCGGAGAAGCACGATCGGCCGGAAGCTGTCTCGTGGAGGGAAACAATGGGGGTATCCAGGGTTTGGACTGGTATTCTGCTTTTCTTTCTTTATACCGGATTTGAAAGCAGTATGGGTCAATGGACTTTTACTGTTCTGCTGAAGAGCCGCGAACTGACCGAGGTGGAAGCCGGCGCCCGGGCCGGATTTTTCTGGGCGAGTCTTACCGCTGGTCGTGTTCTGTTTGGTGTAGTTCTGACCAGGATAGCAGTCAGGACAGTCCTTGCTGTCGCATTTCCCGGTATCGCTGCAGGTGTTTTGCTGCTGTCGCTCCATTCAGGCCCTGCTGCCGATATACTCGGAATTATAATGGCTGGTTTCTTTTGTGCACCGGTTTTCCCGCTGCTGATTACACTCACTCCGGTTGTTTTCGGAAATCGCCATTCATCCAATATTATAGGGTATCAATCATCGGCTGCCATGCTTGGTGCTGCGCTGATTCCCGGTTCCCTGGGATTGTTGCCTGATTATATGGGCTGGTCGGCGCTGCCCGGTGTACTGTTTGTGCTGTCTGTACTGATGGGATTGCTTTACCGTGTAATGATCGGTTCCAAAGGGCAAGCCGGGTGATTGAAAGACAATTAACCGGGCAGAAGTGTGTTTTTGATCACAGAAATATTGATTATCCTGCTTTGCTGCTCACTCGTATTTCTTTTCTGTCTTTTTAAACAATTGTTATGAGATTCACAGACTGCGGCACCCTGCTTTTTTGTTCTTTCTGTATTTTTTTACTTTCGTGCAGCAAAGAGTTGAGACCGGCAGCAAACGAATGTGGCGCTTATATTGCTCCCGGTGTTTGGAAGGAGTTTCAATGCTACAACCTTGGCGCCAGCAATACAAGTGCTGACCCTTTTACACCAGGCTGGGAAATCATCGGTGGATACTGGCGGTGGGGAGGTACTGCAATGGCTGTAGCCGGTCCTGCAGGGCCGGACGCAACTGTATCCAATGATGGTGCAGCAGGCGGTTGGATCAATAGTCCTGCACCCAATGGCTCATGGTCTGACGATGTGAAAACGAGCCTCGACCCTTGCCCTGCTGGCTACAGGGTTCCATCAAATACGGAATGGGATGGAGTAATTGCCAATAATATACAGTCAAGTGTCGGTACTGACTGGACAAACAGTGCTACCAATTACAGTACGGGCAGAAAATTTGGAAGCAAGCTTTTTCTTCCAACAGCTGGCGACAGGTACAACGTCAATGGCACGTTGTTCGGCCGCGGTTACCATGGCTACTATTGGAGTAGTACGGTGAATGGCTCGCTTGATGCCTGGCTTCTTTATTTCGACAGTGGTCATGCAGGCACATACAGTATCAGCCGTGTGTACGGGCAATCTGTACGCTGTATTGCAGAGTAATTCGAGCCCGGGTCGCTCCGCCTGCCTGGAATCTGTTTCGTTACAGCATGAAACAAGCCATTTTTGACGTGGTGACAGAATCCTGAACAAGCTCCAAGTGTCAACCTTTCAACCAACGCGACTGAATATCGAAAGCAATTCCCGACTTTCATTCTCCCAGTTCCACTCCTGCGCGGCGCGTACGCAGGCCTCACGCAGGCGCGTGTACGTGGAAGGGTCGTTCGCCAGCGACTCAACAGCCGCTGCAATTGCCACGGGCTCGGGGGTTTCGAGCAATACCGCCACCTCATGAGCTTTATTCAAATCACGATACTCCGGAAAATTCATGGTTAAAACCGGTACACCCGCCTGTACAAAGTCGAAAAACTTGTTGGCAAGGGAATAATAGTATGACAGTCCCCTGTTTTCCAGCAAATTGATGCCAAGCCAGGCAGTTGCAGTGATGTCTTTCAGTTCGTCCGGGGCAACGTATCCCAGAAATTTCACTTTGTCGCCCAGCTCCAGTTCTTTCGACAGCGTCCTCAGGGTTGCTGAAAGATCGCCCTCTCCGGCAAGCAGCAACTGGTAATTATCGCCAAGCAGGGGCATAGCCCGGAGCATGGCCTCTATCCCGCGCCCCTCGTTCAGTGTACCCTGATAAAGAATGATGCAAGGGGTTACGAATTCAGCTTGTGGAGCCCGGACAAGAAGATTGGGAACATTTCTTACGACGCCAAAAGTGACTCCGTACCGTTCCGACAAGATTGCTGCCAGGGAAGGGCCTACCGTGTAGGCATACCGGTACCGGGGGATAAAAAGCCTTGCCACCAGCTCCCAGAAGTATTTTACCCACTTCCGGTCCACTACCTCCGGTACCTCGGTGAAATATTCATGCGCATCATATACGCGCTTTTTTCGCCTCAGCAAGGAGGCGAAATATCCCGCTGGCATGGTATCCAGATCAACCGTACCCACTACGTCCCATTTTTTCAGGAATAAAAGGAAGAAAAACAGGCGAATATTGTATTCAGCGTAAAACGGAAATCCCTTCCGGAAATAACAGCGGAGCCTGACTTGCCCGAAAGGCCGCTCATTAAAAGGTTTTGAGTCTGGCAATTCTCTTCCCACCAGCATTACCTGATAACCGTGCTCCGACAGCGTGGTGCAGATTCTGTGCATGCGCTGATCGTAGCCGAGATCGTTGGTAACGGTGAAAACAGCCTTCATAAACGGAATTCTTCCAGTGCAGCGTACACCAGATCCACGGGTAACCCCATGACGTTCTGGAACGTTCCTTCAATCCGGGTGATTTTGCAGTGCCCGATCCAGTCCTGGGCTCCGTAGGAGCCCGCCTTGTCGTAAGGCTCCCAGGTATGGATGTAATAGCTGATTTCCTCATCGGAAAGCTGTGCAAACCACACTTTTGTGTGCCCTGCAGTTACCGTTTCCCGTTCTTTCGATAACAGACAGACGCCGGTTACCACCAGATGCTGCCTGCCCGACAATGCCCGAAGCATACCGAGTGCCTCTGCCTCGTCGGCCGGTTTGTTGTAGATCGTATTGTCAAGTATCACCACCGAATCTGCAGCGAGTATAATCTCCCTGTCCCGGATGAGATGTGCCGCTGCCCGTGCTTTTTTCTGTGCAAGCCACGGTGCCACCTCCTCGCAGGGCATATCAGGGGGAAATGACTCGTCCACATCGAACGTCTGAACGGTAAAATCGAAGCCTGCCTCCCTGAGCAGCTGGCTTCTCCGGGGACTCTTCGAGGCGAGAATAATCGGACGGTTTAGCGTAATCATGTTTTCCGGATCAGTAGGCGCCGAAATACCTGCGCATGAACCACTCGGCCGACAGCAGGAGCGCCAGCAGGGCGAAAATCCATTTCAGATTGATCAGCGGATTGGTAGAAGTAGTCTGATAAATAACCGGTTTGACGGTCTGGTTGGCCCTGATTTTGTCAGCGATGGAGGCAAGCTGGGCAGTGAAAACAGTTTCACCGCCGAATCGGGCACTGAGTCCGCGCAGTACGCTGTGATTGGCGGTTGTTTCAAACAGTTCAAGTTGAATGGACTGTACACTGAATTTGCCCTCATAAACAAGCGTCTCTCCGTTGAAACTGGTGGATGCCCTGTATGTGTAGGAGCCTGTCGGGAGAATACCTGCCGACAGAGAATATGCCTTGCCCAGTTTGTTAAACGTGTAGGGAAACTCTTTTCCGTCGCGGTTTTTTATGATAATGTTTACATCAGGTTCGTTCGTGAGCTCGTAGTTGGCATTGTACAGCTCTGCGCCGAAAGTAACCGGTTCATTTTCCTTGAAGATATTTTTATCCAGATTTATCCGGAATTTTCGCTTGTCTTCCTTTACTGAAAGATACTGTACCGTTTTGCCGATCAGCTCATTGAACAACTCGTGGTTCTGGTGCTGAAGATAATCAAAGAGTCTCCAGCGCCAGAGTCCCTCTCCCATCAGTATCCCCGTTTTGATACCGTTGGTTTCTCCGAGTGCAAGCAGGGGCTGGTTGGTGTCTATTTTGCCGATTTTCTTGTTCAGCAGTACTTGTGCCTGTGGTGTGGCGGCAAAATTGCCAAATGCCGAGGTGAGGGGGTTGAATTGTGGCAGGTTCGCAGCCAGTTTTTCGTCAACTGTAAAGGAGGCAAATTTGCTGTTCACGACTGCCTGCACATCGTCGCTCTGTCTTCCGTCACTTTGCATGGAAATCAGTCCCTGCGCCTTTGAGAGCGCGCTGTAGCCGGTCTGCATACCTGCAATAAAGAACCTCGGGATACGTTTGTCGTTGAGCGTTTTCAGTACCCCAGAGATGTCATTTCCGAACGAGGGCAGGTTGTGAAGGATAACGAAATCGAATTTGCCGGCATCGAGACCGGGATCGCTGATGTACGCCAGTGAGACGGCGTAATTTTTATTTTCGTCCAGTGTGGTGCGCAGGGCCGACAAGTCCGGATGCGGACTGTTGGCCAACAGGAGTATTTTCTGGCGGGCATCGAGGATATCCATGAAAATCTCCTTCCTGTTGTTGCTGACGGTAGCCTCTCCCTGCAGGCCTGTCACCGAAAAAACATATTCCACCACACCCGGCTGGTCAGCTTCGAGTTGTATTTCTTTCGTTACAAAAAAATCATTTCCGGAAATGTTGACCGGAATATTCTGCAGGTTGCGCGTTTGTCCGTCCACCACTTTACCCACGCTCAGAACAGTTTGCTGGCCACTGCAGTTGCTGGCGGCCACATCCACCTGTACGGTGAATTTGTCGCCGAGATAAGCTATTTTATTGTGGAATACGCGTTTTACCAGCAAATCCTTTTTGGGCGTGGTATCTCCCAGCGCTACGGTGTAAACCGGTGCGGAGAGCGGTACATCCGTGTATGCGGGGTTGCTCCCTTCATTGTAAACGCCATCAGATGCCACCACCACGGCACCCAGATTTTGCCCGCCGTACAGATCATATACCCCCCTGAGCAACTCTGAAATATTGGTCACCTTGTCGCCAAACTGAAAATCGCCCTGTTTGCGCACTTCATCGCCAAACGCCAGTTCATGCACTTCATAATCTGTTGAAAGGCCTTCTTTCAGGGCCTGCCACTGCTGTTTGTAAGCCTCCAGTGCGGCTCCGTTCAGGTCAACACCCACGCTTTCGGATACGTCCTGTGCAAGTACTACCACCGGCTTTTTGGTCTCGACAAGCAGGCTCTTTAACAGGGGTGAAAGCAGGAGTATCGCCAGCAGCGTTACTGTCAGAAATCGCAGGATAGCCATGACGACAGGCACTGTTCGCGGTTGTTCGCGGAATGTATTGTCGCGGTAGTACAGAAGAGCGGCACAGCCTGCGCCAAGCAGCACGCAGAAAATCAGGAACCAGGCCGGGTATTGGAAAGTCAGTTCAAGCATTTCAGAATCCGGGTTGTTGAAGGACCATTTAAACCCTTCAGGGGGGCGCAAAGTTGCACATTTTTTGATGAAATTCTGAATCCGTGAATGTTCCGGATCTGTGAATAACATACCCGTAACACTCACACTGCTTTCTTGTGACTTGTCTCAACCCCGAAAAAGGGTACTTTTGCAGTTCACAACAGAATTTTCCGACATGTTGCGCTATTCCCTGTTCCTGTTTTCAGTCTGTTTTTCTCTGTCGTCGCTATACGCTCAAACTGCTCCTGTACAGAAGCGTGATGGAGAAAAAGCATATGCAGATGGCCGGTGGGCTGACGCGTACAGGCTGCTTTCCGCTTATCAGCAGGCCAATCCCGGCGATGCGGGAGTCATTACCCGGCTCGGAATCGCCTCGTACCATCTCGGCAGGGGAGAGGAGGCGCGCCGCTATCTGGAGTATGTGGTTACTGTCGCAGCGGGTGGAAAAGATGCTGAATCACTTTACTATCTTTCGCTTGTCTGTCAGGGACTGGGCGACTGGGAGCGTGCCATTGCCTCCTGGAAGAGTTTCCTGAAAATTGCCGGCGAAAAGCACCCGCTCCGTGAAAATGCTGCCGACAATATCCGACGCTGTGTGACGGGCTCTCTTCTGTACCCCAACGAAAATATTGCCCTGATTGAAAATATGGGTTTGCTGGTCAACTCGGCCGGCGACGAGTTCGCTCCGCTGCCTTCTCTCAATCACCGCGATCTGATCTATTTCGCAGGCGCGCGCAAGGGCAGCAATGGTGATCTGCGCAATGAGGAAGGTTTCGAAGATATGGCCCGCGGCCGCTATTGCAGCGATATGTACAAGGCCCGCCTCGAAAACAGCGGATGGGAAACAGCGGGCAGTATCGGCGGACTACTTAATACCGCCAGATTTGAAGTGCCGCTCGGATTCAGCGGGAATGGACAGATTTTATACTTTTTCAGGGGATATACAACTTATGCCGGACAATTTTTCGCAGATACGGCCTCCCGGAAAGATGAATATGCCCTTAATCCGCCTCCTTTCGTATCATCCATGCGCCCGGAAGAGGGCGACACCGATCCATTTTTCTTTAATGATACAACGGTCATATTCGCCAGCCGGAGAGAGGGTGGCCAGGGCGGACTCGACCTGTGGATAACCACTTTCCGGGATTCCCTGTGGTCGGAACCGGTCAATC
>CAILQK010000387.1 GCA_903836265.1 uncultured Bacteroidota bacterium
GATCCGTCGTCTATCTCGTTGGCGCGCACGCAGGCGAGCAGAACGGCAGCGCAGGCTTCTGCTTCATTGAGCAAGAGCGGCGAAGAAGCACTTTTTTCGGGATTGGAAACCGGTCTGGGTTTGAAAAAATCCATCATGGCATTAAATCGGTGTGGGCGATCAAGACTGGGTACAACTTTACCTGTCAAAAGTAATGCCGAAAATGGAAATATTATCAGTTTGCACATTAAATACTCATTCTTTGGCTCAAAAACTGACAATTTTCGGACCGGACAGCGAGTATTTGACATTTTCAGCAGCTACAGGATACCTCTTGTGGCCTGTTATGCCTCTATACTTTCAAAATATGCCTGAAAAGCGTGCCAACGAGTTATTCCTGAATATGGGCTCCCGATTCCCGGCGACAAACAACATGGCGTTTGCGGGGTATCCTGCCTATTTTGTGGTAAATGGCAAAATACGATTGATTTGGTACGCTCCGGGAGCCCGTCAGGCGCTCATATTGGCAAGGCTGAGATGGTATCGTGTCATTGCGATAACACGCTTTGGCGGCAGCAAAAGTCGGCACCGGAAAGATTTCGCATACTGACGGGAGTCAGTTGCCATGCAGATATATGTCAGTATGCAGCATTGTATATAACGACCACGCGGAACGCCGGTACAGCACCGGGTTCCGCGCATCGGCAGTAAAAAATGAGGGGCAAGTCGGGGAATAATCAGCGAATCAGAGTTCTTTCAGCTCACCCACGAGTTTGCCAAGCATATCCTTGGCATCACCGAACAGCATCTTGGTTTTCGGATGGAAGAACAATTCGTTTTCGATGCCGGCATAACCGGCGCGCATACTGCGCTTGAGTACGATGACATTCTTTGCCTCCCAAACCTTGAGAACGGGCATACCATATATCGGGCTGCCCGGGTCATTTTCTGCAGCGGGGTTCACGACATCGTTGGCGCCTACGATAATGACTACATCGGTACTGTTCATTTGCGGATTGATATCTTCCATTTCCACCAGTTTCGGATATGGTACATCGGCCTCGGCGAGCAGCACGTTCATGTGACCCGGCATACGGCCGGCTACGGGGTGAATGGCATAATTGACATCCACACCTTTATCTTCAAGTTTTTTCTCAAGTTCGTGGCATATATGCTGTGCCTGGGCAACTGCCAGACCGTAACCTGGCACGATGGTGACCTTGCCTGCATATGCGCACAGTATAGCCGTATCAGTCAGACTGATTTCCTTCACGACCTGTTCTCCCCTGGCACCGCTGCTGCTGGTACCGCCGCCGCCGAATGATCCGATGATCACATTGAGCAGGGAGCGGTTCATGGCGTTGCACATGAGAATAGTGAGGATGGTACCTGCAGAGCCCACCAGAATACCGCCGGTGAGCATGACAGGGTTATCATACAGGAACCCGCCGAAAGCGGCAGCCATACCGGTGAATGAGTTGAGCAGTGAAATAACCACGGGCATATCGGCCCCGCCGATCGGCATAACGAACAGCACACCGTAGAGAGAGGACAGAGCCAGCAGAATCCAGACAGCATTGTGTCCGAAGGTTTCTGGGGACGCAACTGCAATCACGAGTACAGCAAGCGTTGCGATCAGCAGCCCGAGGTTGATATAGGTCAGATATCTGGCCGACAGATCTTTTATCTTTTCATCCAGCTTTCCGTAGGCGATGACACTGCCGCTGAAGGAAACAGATCCGATAATCAGTCCGAGGAACACTGTAAGCAGGTAGCCTGAGGAGCCGTGGGGGTGGCTGTGAAATTCAATAATTGATATGATGGCTGCACATGCGCCGCCCATACCGTTGAAAAAAGAAACCATCTGGGGCATGGCGGTCATTTTGACCCTCATGGCCATCAGCCAGCCGATGACGGTACCGATACCCATTGCGGCGATAATCCAGGGAATATTTCCGATAGGCTGGTTGTCTTTGGTATGAAAAAGTACGGTGCCGACAATAGCGAGTACCATACCGAATGCTGCCAGCAGATTGCCTTTTCGGGCGGAATCGGGGCTGCTTAACTGTTTGAGTCCGATGATAAATGTAACGGACCCTGCCAGATATGAAAGTTGAAGCAAAAAATCAGGTGTCATAGGAAGGGTGACTTTAGGTTATGCACAGCGTGGCTGCACACACAGATCTTATTTCTTTTTCTTGAACATTTCCAGCATCCGGTTGGTCACGACGAAACCGCCCACCACGTTCAGTGTACCGAGCAGCACCGCCAGAAATCCGAGTGCCAGTGCAAGATAGTCGTCGGGGGAAGCATGCCCCATCACGATGATTGCACCGATAATGACCACCCCGTGAATGGCATTGGCGCCCGACATCAGGGGGGTGTGAAGAATGGCGGGAACATTGGAAATCACCTCGATACCGAGGAGAACCGAGAGAACGACGATGTAAATAAGATCCTGGTTGTCAATAAAAAAAGTTGACATGAGTCGGGAATTTAATGGTTAGATATCCGGGTTCAACCTGCCATGACCGCCTTGAGACGTTCACTGATGATCTGGCCGTCGTGGGCGATACAGGTGGCAGCGACGATGTCGTCTTCGAAGTTGAGTGTGAGCTCGCCTCTGATGACGATCAGCTTCATGAAATTGACAATATTTTTGCCGAACATGGCACTGGCGTCTTTGGGAGTGCTGCTCGGCAGGTTGGAGTCGCCGATGATACAGACTCCGCTTTCGGTGCGGATGGTTTTGCCATTTTCTGTAGCCTCGCAATTTCCTCCGGTAGAGGCTGCAAGGTCAACAATTACAGCGCCGTTTTTCATGGCGGCCACTGTTTCGCGGCGGATGAGGACAGGCGCCTTTCGGCCGGGGATTTGCGCCGTACAGATGATTACATCGGCAGCAGCAGCGTGATCGTGAATGAGCTGTGCCTGTCGCTGTTTGAACTCTTCTGTCTGTTCAACGGCGTAGCCACCGGCAGCCTTGTCGTCAACTGCGCCTTCCACTTCAACGAATTTGGCGCCGAGCGACAGCACTTCTTCTTTGGCGGCTGCGCGCACATCGAATGCCTCCACCACTGCACCGAGGCGCTTGGCAGTGGATATAGCCTGCAAACCGGCCACACCGGCGCCGAGAATCAACACCTTGGCTGGCTTGATTGTACCGGCGGCAGTCATGAACATGGGGAAGAAGGTGGGCAGGTGTGTGGCAGCCAGCAATACAGCCTTGTAACCTGATACAGTTGCCATCGAAGACAGTACATCGAGCGCCTGCGCACGCGTGGAGCGCGGGGCCATGTCGAGACTGAAAACCGAGGCTTTCGTTTTCAGCAGATCTTCTACTGTCTCTCTGTTTGAGAGCGGGTTCATCTGTCCGATGAGGATTTGTCCGGCAGACAGTTTTTGAGCGTCGGCAGCGTTGAGCGGGTGAATTTTCACCAGGATACTGGATTCCTTCAACACAGTGTCGCGACTGGCGATACGGGCACCCTGGGCCTCGTAACTCGCATCGCTGAAGAAAGCGGAACTTCCGGCTCCCTGCTCCACGATTACCTGTTGGATGCCAAGTTTTAGCAGAGCGGAAACAGATTCGGGCGCAATGGCAACCCTTTGTTCGCCTTCGGATTCTTTCAAAATTCCAAGCGTCATGATATTCAGGTGTATTTTTTAATTTGGTACAGTCGGTCAGTTCTTTTTGGCGGCCCGAAATTAGCGAGTTTATCGGATGTAGCAGCACATACCTGAAAATTATGGCTATTTTAATTTGACCGCGACATATAAACTCGCCCTGTCGCACTGATTTCGGTGGATAGTATGTCTGAAATAAATACAGGCAGCATCAACAAGTGTTAAAAAGCATATTTTGGCAAACCTTTTTTGTACGTTTGCGCTTTAAGTGGAATCTCCATTCTTCCCGGGCAGTCCAGTCTGTCACAAGTTTCCTTTTTTAATAAATTTAATAATCAGCTCTGACCAGAGGTTCCACTGAACAAATGTGAACTTGTAGCGGCAATACAACCGGATAAATCTTTTGAAACAATGGGAACCTGTGCACGCGCGGGGCCCATTCGCCTTTTAATCCATTTGCACTTTTCTGTATCCGGAATTGTACAGGAATTTCCGGCTGCTTTACCTTTCAATCTCTTAGTTACATGAGAAAATTTTTATTCATTCTGCTTGCTCTCGTTTCCGTACAGGTTGCCATTGCCCAGCCCTGTCCTCCACCAGGATTCCCGGATGCAGGCAATACCTGTCAACAGGCACCGCTCTTGTGTGTCAATATTGACGGCTATTGCAATACCATCAACAACAACAATCAGCAGCAGAGCTTTCCGGGGTGCAACCAGAATGTTCTGAACAATGACGAATGGTTTTCTTTCTTTGCCGGCACGTCCTGTATCACAATCAGGGTAATACCGAGCAACTGTTCACAGGGTAACAATATGGGTCTGCAGGCAGGCATTTACAGGCAGTGCGTGAGTAATCCGATTGACCTGCAATGTCCCTGTTCTACACAGCCATTCCTGCTCGAATCCTGCAACTACATTGTCGGAAACGTCTATTGGTTTGTGCTGGATGGATGCGCGGGCAACGTGTGCGACTACGAAATTGAGGTGGTAAGTGGCTCGACTGTACCATTTCCTCCTGTAATCAATGACCCGGTCACGGGGCCGACTCCGGTGTGTGCCGGACAAAATAACACCACCTATGCCATTCCGGTCATCAGTGGTGCTTCCCAATACGGCTGGACCCTGAATCCATCGAATTTCGGCACTATGAGCGGCGGAAACAATCAGGATGTGAACGTCAACTGGAGCAGCAGCGCCAGTGGAACCGCCGAGCTTTGTGTGACGGTTGGAAACGCCTGTAACCCCAACGCAGACTCCGCATGTACAACGGTTACAGTAATACCCAGACCGACGGCCACGCTCTCGGGCGGTGGAGTAATATGCAACGGATCCGGTGGATCTGTCAACCTCACCGTCACCTTCACGGGAAATGCCCCCTGGGAGTTCGTACCACTGCTGAACGGTGTTCCGCAAGCAACGATTACCACTTCCGACAACCCGTACATCATGACGGTTACCGAGCCCGGCGCCTGGACACTTCAAAGGGTCTCCACCGTTGGAGCACCCTGCAACGGAACCGTGGCAGGCACATCCACGGTTACCCAGGCCACTGTAAATACCTCTGCCACTACTGTAGCCGCCACCTGCGGTCAAAGTAACGGCTCTGTTGACTTGTCGGTCAGTGGGGGCAATACACCTTATACATACAGCTGGTCGGGCGGTCAAACCACCCAGGACCTGAGCAACATGGCACCAGGAACGTACGATGTCACGGTTACAGACAACAACGGTTGTACCAAAACGCACTCGGTAACGGTTCAGGACAACACCATCAACATAACTCCCTCTGCGGTGACCACCTCTGTTACAAACTGTGTGGCTCCGTTCAACGGGAGTATCAATCTGAGCGTGTCGCCCACAAACAGTTATACTTATCTGTGGTCTAACAACGCCACCACCGAGGACCTGGCCAACGTTGAGGCCGGTACATATACGGTTACTGTCACTTTCGGTGTTACCTGTACTGCCACAGGTGAATATACGGTTGCAAACCAGCCCAACAACCCCAATATCTCCAGCACATTCGTCAATACAACCTGCGATCTGGCCAACGGCAGTGTCAATATCAGCGTGACCGGCAGTACCACGCCCTACACCTTCTCCTGGTCCAATGGTGCAACCACGCAGAATCTGTCCAATGTGCTGGCCGGCACGTATGACCTCACCGTCACAGGTGCAAACGGATGTACCGACACAGAAACAGTCACGGTTTCCAATAACAATCCGCCAATTACGATAAACACCAACTCCACAGCCAATACCAACTGCAACGGTACCGGCAATGGCAGTGCCACACTTTCAATCACTCCTCCCGGAAGCTACACCTACCTGTGGTCGAACAACGCCACTACCCAGAATCAGAGCGGACTGCTCCCGGGAACATACACGGTAACTGTCACCGGACAGGGCTCCTGCTCCGAGACTGCCGAGGTCACTGTAAATGACAACCCGAACAATCCGGTTCTGTCGTTCACCACCACACAAAGTACCTGCGACCTGCCCAACGGCTCCATCAATGTTTCTGTGTCAGGAGGTACAACACCCTACACGTACAACTGGTCCAATGGCACGACAACGCAGGACCTGAGCAATATTCTGGCAGGCGACTACGATGTCACGGTTACCGGCGCCAATGGCTGTACTGATACCGAAACCATCAATGTCGGAAATAACAATCCGCCAATCACAGTGTCGGCCAACGTATTGCCCAATACTGTGTGCAGCGGCAACTTCAACGGCTCTGTTACCACAACTGTATCTCCTTCCGGTTCGTATACATTCGAGTGGTCAAATGGCGCAACAACGCAAAGCCTCAGCGGCGTACCCGCAGACACCTATACGGTTACCGTAACGGGACAGGGCAGCTGTTCTGCTACTGCCGAGTTCACCGTGCCTGAAAATGCCAACGTACCGTTTGTCAACTACAGCACTACCAACTCTACCTGCGAGCTGGCGAATGGCAGCGCAAACGTGTCGGTTACAGGCAGTGTGGCCCCCTTTACTTTCCTGTGGTCAAACGGCGCCACCACGCAAAACCTGAGCAACGTGGTGCCCGGAACTTACACCCTGATTGTAACCGGAGCAAACGGCTGTTCTGCGGAGGAGACTATCGAAATCAATAATATCAACCCACCCATATCTCTTTCCGCCTCCCTCACCGATAACACCCTCTGCGGAGCAAGCGGTAACGGCGCAATCAACCTGACCGTATCTCCACCAAACAGCAGCTACACATACCTCTGGTCAAACAACGCCACCACGCAGGATCTGAACAATCTGCCTCCCGGCTCTTATGAAGTGACCGTGAGCGCAGGTGGTGCCTGTACGGAGACAGCTGTTTATGTAATCAACGACAACCCGAATGATCCAGACCTGACGTTCACGCAACTGGACGCCAATTGCGGTCTCAATAATGGCAGCATCAACCTGTCTGTTACCGGCGGCACGACACCATATATATATACATGGTCCAATGGTGCTACCACCCAGGATCTGAACAATATCCCGGGCGATATCTATTCCGTAACAGTAACCAGCCCCAACGGCTGCTCAAACGAGGTGGGTATCGTTGTCAACGACAACGTGATACCTGTCAGTATTGACGGAAACTCGGCAGGTGTAACATCCTGTATTTCGAATAACGGTTTCGTTTCAATCAGTATCACACCCTCCAATGCTGTTGTGACATGGGAGAACGGCTCGAGTGCGCTCACCAGAAACAATCTGGCTCCCGGCACTTACTCGGTAACAGTTAGCGCGGGAGGCACCTGTACAGAAACAATGACGTTCGAACTGTATGATGAAAGGGAATATCCGACTACAACAGCCGATGTAACAGCAGGGTACTGCAATATTCCCAATGGTTCCATTGATCTGATTGTTGACGGGGGCGTTCCTCCCTACACCTACAAGTGGTCGAATAACGCCACTACGCAGGATCTGAACAACCTGGGCCCCAACTCATACACTGTAACGGTGACATCCTCTCTCGGATGCACAACCGTTGCCACGTATGATGTACCCAACAACCCGGTACCTATCCAGATCAGCGGTTTTGTTCTGGACAATCTTTCCTGTAACCCGCCGTACAGCGGAGGGATTGACCTCGAAATTTCACCCGACGACTACATCTACACCTACAAGTGGTCCAACAACTCAACCGCTTCTGACCTGGTGGCAATCGCGCCCGGCACTTATACCGTGACGGTAACGCTCGGCCCCGGTTGTCAGGCTTCAGAAACCTTTACCGTAGAAAATAATGCCGTTGCACCCAACCCCTCGGCTGTGGGTATTCCTGCCACCTGCGGACTCGGCAACGGCAGCGTCAACCTTTCAGTGAGTGGTGCTACCCCACCGTACACCTACAAATGGAGTAACGCAGCGACCACGGAAGATCTGTCGGGTGTGACTCCCGGAACTTACTCTGTCACAGTAACCGATTTCTTCGGTTGCTCCGCAACAACCTCGGCTGTCGTAACGAACAACAATATACCTATCAATATATCTGTTGCTCCAACCGACAACACATCCTGCGCCGCTCCGAATGGCGCACTTGACATAACCGTTGCACCGGCAGGCAGTGGCTACAGCTTCCTCTGGTCAAATGCCGCAACCACTGAAGATTTATCCGGCTTGACACCCGGAAACTACAGTGTTACTGTCAGTGCCGGTACCAGCTGCTCTGCAAGTGCCAATTTCACGGTAAACAACAATATTACCGCTCCGGTTGTCAGTGCTTCCATTACTCCGGCGATATGTACCAATCCGAACGGCGGTATTGATCTGACGGTATCCGGTGCTCCCGGCCCCTACGTGTTTGCCTGGTCTAATGCTGCCACTTCTGAAGACCTCACGGGCATACTTCCCGGAAACTATACAGTGACCGTTACTGCTGCCAATGGCTGCAAGTCTGACTCTATTATGGTCGTTCCGAATAACAGCTCAACTTTCAGCCTGTCTGGCAATGCACAGCCACTGACCAACTGCGCCAGCAACAACGGCGCCGTTGATCTTGTGGTGACACCTGCCGGGCCATACACCTATCTTTGGAACAATAACGCCACAACAGAAGATATTTCTTCCCTGCCTGACGGTATTTACTCGGTCACAGTAACGGAAACCGGAACCTGTGCTGCGTCCATCTCATTTGTGGTGGCCGACAACAGAAGCTACCCGACGCTGAACCAGAGCATCAGTGCCGAACTGTGCAACCTGCAGGATGGCGGAGTCAATCTCTCCGTAAGCGGCGGTACACTTCCCTACACTTTCAACTGGACAGGAGGTTATACAACAGAAGATCTGGTCAGTATCTCCAACGGTACTTACGCCGTGACCGTATCTACTTCCAACAACTGTACAGCCACGGCAACAGCTGTTGTCCCCGACAATGACGTTACATTCTCCGTCACAGGAACTCCGGCAAACGTTACTTCCTGTGTTACCATCAACGGCGGAGTGGACATCACTGTTTCACCCGCCGATCCGGGCAACGGACTCACTTATTCCTACAAGTGGTCCAACAACGCCTCAACCCAGGACCTGCAGAATATTCTGGCGGGACTGTATGAAGTGACTGTCAGTGCAGGCGGAACCTGTACTGCAACTGCCGCATACTCGGTACTGAACAATACGGATGCTCCAAATATCTCCGGTGCCGTACAACTTGCGCTTTGTGGACAAAATAGCGGTGGTGTCAATCTCTCTGCCAATGGCGGACAGGCTCCCTACACCTATAAATGGTCAACCGGAGCAACCTCACAGAATCTGTCCGGCGTACCTCCGGGTAATTACACGGTTACAGTAACAGGTGCCAATGGCTGTGCCAGCTCGGATGATTTTGAAGTGCTGGAAAATGTGGTAATACCGGGTGTGTCAGGCTCGACCGTTTCCAATACTTCCTGTGTATCCAACAATGGCAGTATCGCTATCAATGTTTCTCCCCAGACTCTCACGTACACATACCTGTGGAACAGCGGACAAACCACGCAAAACCTGCAGGGTATCCCGGGCGGAAGCTATTCTGTCACGGTAAATGCAGGCGGGTCCTGTATCGGTACGGCTTCATTCAATGTACCCAATGATATTGTTGTGGTTTCACTGAGCGGCTCCCCTGCTCCTGTTGCCTGCTTCGGTCAGGCTACAGGCTCGGTAAATCTGAATGTCAATACTGGCACCGCACCGTTCAACTACAACTGGCAGCCTTTTGCCGGCAACGTGGAAGATCTGGGCAACCTTTCTGCCGGTACTTACAGGGTGACTGTCACAGATGTGAACGGATGTTCTGCCTCCACATCATTTGTGGTTCAGCAACCGGCTTCTGCCGTACAGATTTCGTGCCAGCTCGTGAATGACGTTTCTACACCCACCTCCACTGATGGCAAGGGTGCCGTCAATATTGCCGGCGGTACTCCACCCTACCTCGTTGACTGGACACCGGGTGGCCTGCAGGGTAATGTCGTACCCGGAGTATTTAACATCAGTAACCTGGCACAGGGTACGTATAATGTAGATGTAACTGATGCCAATGGCTGTCCGACCAACTGTTCATTTAATATCGGACTGGTTCCCTGCGTTACCGCTATTGGATCCATGTCAGGCAATCTCGTGACAACCTGCGGTGAAGATGGCTGTGTAACGGCCGTTTATAATGCTGCCGGACAGTTCCTTGACCCGAATGATGCCCTTCAGTTCATTCTTCACGAAGGCAGCGGAAACCAGATTGTGAATGAAATTGCCCGCAGCAGCTCACCGACGTTCTGCTTCGATGATGCGACCATGCAATATGGCACCACATATTATATCTCTGCTGTTGCCGGTAATGCCACTCCGGGCGGAGATGTTCTGCTGAATGCCTACTGTACGGTCATATCGGCCGCCAATCCGGTCGTATTCCATGCAAAGCCGGTAGCCTCCATTGCGCTGCCTGTTCCACTCAACTGTGCCCAGCGCGAAGTTAACCTGATCGGAAGTCCGAATCTTCAGGGAGCAGCCTACCAGTGGAGTACTGCAAACGGTACACTCTCGGGACCTGTGAACCAGGTAAATACAAAGGCAAAAAAAGCCGGAACTTACACCATGATTATCACGGTAAATGGCTGTAAAGACACTACCAATACCACTGTCATTGATATCAGCAATAATCCCGTTGCCACCATCTCTGCCACTCCGGATGATCTGCTCGACTGTGTTATTGACAAAATCACGCTGCAGGGTACTGCTGAAGGCACTTTCAACGCAAATCTCGTGTGGTACAGCGGCGGTAACACCTACACGCCCGGCACAACACTGGAAATCAATGATCCCGGTATTTACCAGTTCATCATTCGCGATACACTGACGCAGTGCGCTGATACAGCGCAGATTGTTATCAACCAGAATCTTCAGTATCCACCGCTGTTCATCAATCCGCATGGTGAACTGACTTGTGCTGTTACCTCAGCGGTACTTACCGGGGGATCTCCTTTCCCGGGTATTCAGTACAGATGGGCTTCCGTGATCGGAACAGACACCACTATTATTGGCAACGGAAGTTCACTGACTGTTTCCGCTCCGGGAATTTATCTGATTATTGGCGTTGATCCGGCCAACCAGTGCACGAACAATTTGTCCACGACGGTAACCGAAAACCGGGTATTGCCTGTGGCAGAGGCCGGCAACCCGTTCAGCATGAAGTGTTACGGCGATGTGGCATCGCTGAGCGGTTCTGCTGTTACAGGTTCGGGGGCAGCTGCGTACTCATGGACAACCAACAATGGTGCTCTTTTGACTGGAATCAATACTGCGACGCCTTCCATCAGCAAGCCCGGTGTTTATCAGGTACTGGTTACCGACCCGGCAAACGGCTGTACTGATACTGATCAGGTACTGATTTCTCCGATTGACCCGACAGCATCCCTGGCAATATCACAGCCTCCCTGCTTCGGCAACAAGGGAGCCATCGTGGTGGAAGATGTTGTGGGCGGACGTCCGCCACTCACCTTCACCCTGAATGGCGGTGTACCAACGGCCCAGAATGCTTTCTTCAACCTGCTCCCCGGCGCCTATACCATTGTGGTGGAGGATGCCGAAGGATGCAGTGCAACGCTGTCTGCAGTTATTGAGGAGCCGGAGGAGCTTGTTATTACGCTCACTCCGGAAGCCATCATTGAAATCGGAGATTCATACCAGATTATTGCCCAGGTAAACATTCCGGTCAGTGAGTTGCAATCAGTATTGTGGACACCCTCCACGGGCCTCAGTTGCGATACCTGTCTCACAACTGTTGCTACTCCACAGATTTCCACGCAATACAAGGTGGAAGTGAAAACGGAAGTCGGTTGCCGCGATGATGCAACACTCCGGCTGCTTGTTGACCGCTCGGTAGATGTGTATATTCCCAACGTGTTCTCTCCCGATGGAGATGGTGACAATGACTTCTTTACTGTGTTCGCTGAACAGAAAAAAGTGACCAAAATTCACTCCCTGCAGGTTTATTCGCGCTGGGGTGAACTGTTGTGGGAACGCCTTGATTTCGATCCGAATATCCCGAATATCGGCTGGGATGGCAAACACCGCGGACAGGATATGAATCCGGGTGTATATGTCTATCAGGCCGAGATTGAGTTCATTGACGGTCGGAAGGAAATCTTCAAGGGTGACATTACCATTGTGAGATAAGCATCTCCTTCAGGATAAAGAAAGCGGGTCGTTTCCGGTTACCGGAGCGGCCCGCTTTCTTTATGTATGCCCGGATTCTGTCAGAACTGCCCGGTCAGCTCCACTGTTCTTCTCACTGTTTGTTCCAGTGACGTCCAGTCGCGGCGCTCTGTAATATCTGCCGTTATCAGTTTGCTGCCCATACCGACACAGGCAGCTCCTGCCTGGAACCAGGCCTTCAGATTTCCTTCATCAGGTGTGACACCGCCCGATATCATGGCGCGCGTCCAGGGGCAGGGTGCCAGGTGGGCTTTCAGGAAAGCGGGGCCCAGAACATCACCGGGTGTTATCTTTACCAGTTCGCACCCCATTTCCTCGGCGACTCCAATTTCCGAACTGGTTGACACACCGGGTATGACAGCCACTTTCCTCCGGTTGCAGGTACTTATCACATCTGTCCTTAAAAGGGGAGTAACTACAAAATTGGCACCCATTTGCATGTACAGCGATGCCGTACCGGAGTCCTGCACCGAACCAACCCCAAGCAGCATCCCGGGCAGGTCTTTCCACAATTGTTTCCTCAATGCAGCAAAGACCTCGTGTGCAAATGGGCCCCTGTTGGTGAATTCTACCACCCGGGCCCCTCCGCGATAACAGGCAGCAGCTATCTGAAACGCGGTGTCCGAATCAGGGTGGTAAAACAACGGTACGATACGCCCCTCTGTCAGGGCCTGGAGTACTTTCAAACGGTCCATTATAGCGGATTTGTGTTCTCTATTTACCCGTGCTGGTCAGGTACCTTGCCTGTCCCACCCAGTCTTCCTGAAAAAGTTTTCCGGGACTCATTCCGAGGGCGCGGGCAAAGGAAATTACAGCATCATCATCCCACTGGCTGATCTGTTCAAAGGTAAATATGCCCAGCGACATGAGTTTCTGCTCTGCCACCGGAGTTATTCCTCTGATAACCTTTAGATCATCCGTATTTTCCGGGTGCGCTCTCCCGCCCTTGCGCGTGCGTGAGGCGTTCTTTTCTGCAAGTGCGGATACCCGTATGAGTTCGCGTTGCAGCCCCTCAGCTTCAGCTCTGGCAGCCAACAATCGTTCGGAGAGCATATCGCGCTCCATTTCAAGCGTTCTGGAGGTTCGCTCGTAATCTGCAAGCCGCTGCTGCATGGCGCGATAATCGTTGTAAAAGTTATCCCATTCGTTCAGCTCTTCCCTGGCTTTTTCCAGTTGAAGCGTCAGGTCTGTATTGCGGATCCGCAGGGTATCGGCCAGTGCGTCGAGAGCCTCCAGTTTCTCCGACAGTCGCGCGGCCTGAGTTTCTGCCCGCTCTGCCCTGTCGCGAAAATCCGGACTTTCTGTCTCTGAAACCTCCTTCTCATCTTCCAGTTGCTGAATATGATGCTGGAGGTGGCTCAACTCGAGTGAAACCCGCTTGAAGTCGGCTTCGCGCAAGTCATGCTGATGTTTGATATGCGTATAAAGCCGGGCGAGTGTATTCTTTTCCTGTTCAATTTGCCGATGTGACGACCTGACGCGCTTTTCTGCGGTGGCGGCCCTCACTGTCCAGCCCAGAAGGATACCTGCCGCTGTGAAAACAGCCCACAGCAGCCAAAAGAAAGTATCATCCTGCAAAAAGTCGTTCATTTGAGTTCTTCAACAAATATCAGTCAACAGCAGCAAATAACACGCCACTTTTGAATTCAGTAGAAAACAGCGTTGGCCATGATCAGTTTCCCCTGCTGCCAGAAACTTCTGAATAGCGGATTGTCAATAAAATATACTGCCTCTCCGTAGCCTGATTTCTTTACTGTTACGACTGGGGTGTCTTTCAATGCCGACTTTATCCTGCTGCCGATAAATCCGTACGACTGATAGTTCTGGTCGAGCCAGACCGGAGCTTCTGCCACGGCCGGGGCTTCATACAGATCGCTGCCAGTCTTGAGTGAGTAGTAAACATCACCGAAACCAAAAGCAAGCGGATTGGTATTGTCAACGCGGGCACGAACAACAGCACCCGGCAAACCATCACTGATTCCGGCGCGCTGTCTGTCGGCCAGCACCTTCCTGTTCCAGGATGAATCGCGCGGAGGGAGCGACCGGGCTTCCAGACCGAACCCGTCCATATCAGAGAACGCTCTTATGGCACCTTCTGTTGCGATCAGACGGCCTCCGTTTTTTACCCACGACCTGATAGCGTCTTTTTGACCCGAACTGAGCGAGTATCGCCCGTCGGGGAAAATGAGCGTGGTATATCGGTACAGGTTCATCCTTCCGATCTGTTCAAGATGAACAGGAGTAAACGGATACCCTGTTTCCTGTTCGAAGAAGTACCAGATGTAGCCGTAAGAATTATCATCAGTATCATCGCAGTAAACAACTGCAATCTCGGGTCTGGGTATCAGTCTGAACAAATCCGAACCGAGATCCCCTCCTTTCGAGGACATCCCGGAAAAAATGGGGTGCAGAGTTACGTTGGTTTCCGAGGCGGCGACCCGCACTATGTCATCGAGCTCATCTTGCAAAGGCTTGTTGTCTCCCCTGTTGATTACAAGGGCGCCCGGCGCAAAATGCTGATCGGCGATATCGAATTTTTGCGTTGCAGTACGGACTTTTACTCCTTTCTGAAGCAGAATAGCCACAAATCGGGCTTCTGCCACTGAACGACGGTGTACACACCACGAATACGTCGGGGCTGCGAGTTTTATTTCAGGTGCCCTGTACGGCTGAAAACTCTTTTTGGGCTCAATGCGTTCTTTCAGGGCATAGGCATCGAGTCCATGGGCAAAAATCAGCGACCACGCCGTGATGTCGTAGGTGGATGAATCGGAAAGTACCGGTTCGGGCTCAAGCAGGGCCTGAAGCAGGGTGGAATGTGGCTGATAGGCACTGATTACGATATCATTTGGATTGACAGACACACTCGTTTCACTGCCGGATATATAGTCGTACGCCCGGATTCCGCTGTATCCGGCTCCGACCCGTCCGTAGCTGATATGGTGGCGGTCGAGCAGTGCACAGAATTCATTGATCTTGTTCGGATCGTTTGTTTCACGGATAATATATCCTTTGTATTTACCCTGTGGCTGCGTGGCCGATTTCCTGTAGTAATCTCCAAACCGGCTGACGAGTTCGCCTGCGTACTTGCTGCTCACCTCGATGGTTGACATACAGGTGGTGTAATGATGCAGGATACGGTCACTCAGTTTCAGTGTATCTCCGTTGTCGGTAACAACTGCTCTTCCTCCCCTTGGTCCGCCGGCCTGTTCGTAGGTCATACCGACAGCACCGTTAAATGTCGGATAAGTATCGCCGTAAGAGGGATAGAACAGGTCAAAAACCTCTTTGGTAAAATACAGCCAGCCTTTTTCATCGAAATAACGGGCGTGATTTTTTCCCGTTTCAGCCTGAAAATCGCGCTGCCAGGGGGTCACATATTCGTGCACGGGTTCGGCGGCGGGCGCAAAGAAATAAGGATCATTAATACCCTGCTCGTGTACATCCGGGTGCACATGCGGGAGCCACTGGTGATAAATCGCCAGTCGCTGGCGGGTTTCGGTCTGCGTTGCCCAGGCCCAGTCGCGGTTCAGGTCATAATAATAGTGATTGGGTCTTCCTCCCGGCCAGGGCTCGCGATGTTCCCGAGCTTCCTGTCGTGCATTTGGAGTCTTGTTGCCTGCCATCCGGTTCCAGTGAGTATATCTGTCGTAACCGTCGGGGTTTACTGAGGGGTCAATAATAACTACTGTGTTTTTAAGGTATTCCCGGATCTTTTCATTCTGTCCGGCAGCCAGATCGTATGCAAGCAACATGCCCGATTCCGAACCCGGTGCCTCATTGCCATGAACACTCATGCTTATCCAGACGATAGCCGGTTGATCCGTCAGCGGATCTCCCTCTGCCATCCCGGCCAGTCGAAGGTTGCTCAGCCGGATCTCCTCCAGACGCGCCATATTTTCCGGACTGGAAATGATGGCAATCTGCAGAGGCCTGTCCTCGTTGGTCAGTCCGTACTGTACCAGTTTCATGGTGGAAGGTACAGCCGCGGCCAGATATCTGAAATAATCATTCAGCATGTGGTGCGGGGTGAATTTGTCGCCCAATCTGTGCGGAAGAAACTCACCGGGCGATTTAATCTGCTGTCCGCGCGCAACTGACACACACAAAACCATGAAAGGGACCAAAGCGAATCGGAATAATTTCATCTGAAAGCAGTTTTAGGCTGATATACACAAAAAACAACGCAGTACCGGTGCAAAAATGCGAATAATTTGCGAATAATGTTTCAAATTGCCGATTAACTCCGATTTGTGACAAACATTCCGAACAATGACGGTACTTTTGCCTCACAAAGATAACATTCCCGTCTATGAGCAATTCCATACTCTCCGATCGCGTTCTGCAACTCGCCGAATCAGAAACGCTTAAAATGGCCCGTATGGCCCGTGAACTGCGTGCTCAGGGCCATGACGTTATCAGCCTGAGTCTCGGTGAACCGGATTTCGACACACCCGACCATATCAAGGAAGCCGCCTGGCAGGCTCTGAAAGACGGCTATACCAAATATACACCTGTCGCAGGTCTCGCCGAACTGACAAGGGCCATTTCCGACAAGTTCAAACGGGATAACAACCTGGAATACAGACCCGATCAGATTGTAGTCAGCAATGGCGCCAAACAGACTATTTACAACTTGTGTCAGGCGCTGCTCAATCCGGGTGATGAAGCCATTCTGTTTTCACCCTACTGGGTTTCCTACTACGAAATTGTCAAACTTTCCGAAGGCGTACCCGTGTGTGTGTATGCCGGTGTGGATCAGGATTTCAAGCCAACGCCGCAGCAGCTGGATGAGGCAATAACGGATAAAACCAAATTCGTGCTTTTCTCCTCACCCTGCAACCCTACCGGGACGGTGTTCACCCGTGATGAACTGGAAGCGTATGCCAAAGTAATCGCGCGGCATGAGCATGTCATCGTCATCAGTGATGAAATTTACGAATATATCAATTTTACCCACGAGCATGTCAGTATCGGCTCGTTCCCGCAGGTAAAGGAGCGCACGGTAACCGTGAACGGTTTTGCCAAGGGCTTCGCCATGACCGGCTGGCGACTGGGTTATATGGGTGCCCCCAAATTTATCGCAGACGCCTGCTCCAAAATTCAGGGACAGGTAACAAGCGGTGCAGCATCGTTCGGACAAAAAGCTGGTGCTGATGCGCTTGCCGCCAGCCTGGAGCCCACTTACGCCATGCGCGAAGCATTCAGGGAGCGCCGTGATATCGTTATTTCCATGATTCAGGAAATTCCGGGTATAAAGACCAATAACCCCGACGGTGCCTTCTATATCTTCCCCGATATCAGCGCATATTTCGGCAAAACAGACGGACATACCACCATCCATAATGCCGACGACTTCTGCGATTACGTGATGATGAGCGCTTATGTAGGCCTGGTTTCAGGTTCAGCCTTCGGCGATCCGAACTGCTTCCGACTGAGCTATGCGGCCTCCGAAGAACAGCTCCGCGAAGCCATCCGTCGCCTGAAAGATGTACTTTCCCGACTTCACTGATTATTAAAACCCAATATCAATCGCTCATCCAATGAAAAAGTACTCGTCTCTACTGCTTCTGTTTTTTCTGCTTCAGCAGGGTTTTGCCCAGACTGACACCAAACCTGCCACCACCGACTTCAGCAGCTACGGCGGGAAAGTCAGCATCGGAATCTCAATTCTTGACGGCGTTGGCGTGCCCGCCCGACTGTACCGCAACAATTCAGTTTTTGAACTGGGTGCCTACTCGGCAGGTATTCTGCTCGAAGATTTTGATCCCAATAACAGCCCGGTAATTGTATCAGCTCCCATGTTTGGCGCCGGCTACTCCTACTTCGGAAACAAGTTTCTGAAAGCCAAAAAGAAGCGCAACAAAATCAAGTCGCACGGGATCGCCCTTCGTGTAAATCAAATTGTCGGTCAGTACCGTACCACTGTTCCGTCGCTTTCCTGGGCGCAGGAAATATTCAGAGAGGGGCGTACAAACCGCTCGTTCCTGTTTGAGCTGGGTATTCAGTACGGCTTCCCCAATTATACCTACAACGGCTCCGTGCCCGACAGTTCTGTCGGTATTCGCCTGCGTTGTCAGTGGAATTTGTTCCTGAAGTAGGAAGCCCTGCCATGGAAAAAGCCCGACAAAAAGGATCCATTTTTTGAGTAGAGACGCGATTCATCGCGTCTCTACGCCGTGCATTATCACCATACAAACGGTAGATCACGGTACGCGCAACCGCCCGATTCATCCCGCCTCAATCGGCCATTGTCACAATCACGGTGCATGTGAGACGCGATGAATCGCGTCTCTACGACATGCATTATCACCATACAAACGGTAAATCACGGTACGCGCAACGGCCAGATTTATCGCGTCTCAATCGGGCATTGTCGCGATCACGGTGTATGTGAGACGCGATGAATCGCGTCTCTACGCCATGTATTATCACCATACACACGGTAAATCACGATACGCGCAACCGCCCGATTCATCCCGCCTCAATCGGCCATTATCACAATCACGGTGCATGTGAGACGCGATGAATCGCGTCTCTACGCCGTGCATTATCACCATACAAACGGTAGATCACGGTACGCGCAACCGCCCGATTCATCGCGCCTCAATCGGGCTTTGTCGCGATCACGGTGCATGTGAGACGCGATGAATCGCGTCTCTGCGCCGCATCAATGTCCCAACCCGGTCAGTGGCCCCATTGAGCCGCCCAGCCTGCCAAACTGCGCCTTCAAACCGAAGCCCCCGCCGGCGTTATAGTACAGGATACGAATGCTGTGCCATCCTTTCTGCAGGTTGGCAATTCCGGTTTTCTTTTCCATGCCATGATCGCCCTCGTTGTCCACGATAAGTTCATTGTCGAGATAAAGGCGGGATCCGTCGTCGGATTCCAGGGAGAACTGATAACCACCCGTTTGCGGGATATTGACAAAACCCTTCCAGATCATGCCGCATTTGCTGTTGCAAAGGGTATCAAGTGAAACCTCATTCACTACAGCCGTCTTTTCAATAGTACCTTTCTGTATGGAGGTGGTTGAATACTTGTCATTCACCGTAGTCACGCGCATATTGAGCCCGCGCTCGGGTGCGCGAAACATATCCATGGATGGCATCTGCTCATACGTGGATATCGCTGCCGACACCTCATCGCTGGTGATACAGCCCGGTTTGAACGCTCTGACGCGAATTGTACAGGCCGAATCGGGTCTGATACCCTTTACATAGGCGGGCGATTTTTCGTCAGGTACAACACCATTTGTGGTGTATCTCAACGTAACACCCGGCGTTTTGCAGTCAAGCATCACAATCGGTTTGACGGTAACCGGATCGTACTCAGTTGTAATCACCGGTCTTGATACAAATTCGGGTACACCGGCAATTTTCACCACCCAGGCATATCCGGTTTTTATCCTGTTCGGATCGTACTCCGGCAATTGAATCACAACATTTCCGTCGGCCCGCATCATCTGCAGTTTCTGTCCGGTAGCCAGCAGGGTGGCAGCGGCGTTTTCGGGCAGCTGGAGTCCTTTCACAGTAATCTTCCTGTTCGACGGCCAGACGGGGAAAATGGCATAAAGTGATTTTTGCTGCTCATTCCAGGTAAAGAACAATTCTTTGACAGCAAATCCGGTATCAGGGTCAACGGTCTGCTTCAGCAGGGCATCACCGCCTGTTTTCCAGCCTTCCTCCTGTGCGGCCTTCCAGTCGCGGCGGCCCTCGCTCCACTGACTGGCGGTACGCCATCTTCTGGTTCCATAAACAGCCTCTCCGTTTGTCTTGAGCCATCGGCCGATTTCGAGCAGGCGATCCTGCATGACTGGAGGAATATTGCCGTGCTCGTCGGGACCAATGTCGAGCAAAAAGTTGCCGCCCCTGGAAACCTTGTCAATCAGGTGAAGAACCAGTGACTGCGTAGAGTTGTAGTCCCAGGCATCTTCGGCGCGGTTATAACCATAAGAAAAGCCCATTCCGCGGCTTTCCTCCCACGGATGATCCTCAAAATCCAGATCCGGCTGATATTCGGGAGTGTAAATTCCGGAATGGTGAAACCGGACGCCACTACCCCACCGGTCGTTGGCCACCACACTGTCGCGTACCGGACTCTCGTTATACAACCATGCCAGAAACTCGGGTGATTTCCACTGCTCAGGTGTAGCATCCCAGTCGCCATCCGACCAGATTACCAGGGGTTTGTAGCGGCTTGTGAGTTCATACAATTGTGGCATGGCGTGCTCACTGGCATATTTTTCCCTGTTTTCGAGCCAGAGCGGATTGAACCATTCATACAGGGAAAAGTAGAGGCCGGGTCTGACGCTTGTTTTGGACAATGCCTCAAAGAGATCACCGATCAGATCGCGCCGTGGGCCCACTTTGTCGCTGCTCCAGGGAAACCCCCAGGTTTCGGAAGCCGTTTCGTTGGGCCACAGACAGAATCCGTCGTGATGTTTGGAAGTAAGAACTACATACCTGGCACCTGCCTCTTCAAACAGGCGGGCCCACTCATCGGGTTCGTACAAGTCAGCCGTGAAGCGTTCTGCCAGATCATAGTACGACTTGTCGCCAAAGTTGGTTTTGTGGTACTGCTTCACCAATCCGCCGTGATTATTGTTCTCGAGCGAATGCTGGTACCACTCGGCGTACGCACCCTTTTTGGTAAAACCCGGCACTGAATACACTCCCCAGTGTATGAAAATACCGAATTTGGCATCCTGCCACCATGTTGGTACCGGACGAGTATCGAGTGACTCCCAGTCGGGGGTATAGGCAGGTGTCTGGGCGTTTGAATGGACCAGGAAGAGAAAAACAAAAAGAGCAGAAAGGGAGAGAAAGCGCATACAAGAGAATTTGAATGCGCAAGTTTACTTCAATCTGATGAAAAAGATGCAACAGGTTTCAAAAGAGGACGAACAGCACCCTCAATCTGTACTATTTTCCCTGTGCAGCAGCTTCATCGAGTGTTTTTTTGACCTCGTCGAAAGTAAATGGCGGGACATTGTTACCCCACGATTGTCCGATAAAATTCAGCAGATTGGTGACCTGAATTTCGTTCAGTCCCGGCATGCCGGCCATCTTTTCTGCATAAGTTACCCCGTTTACCACAATAGTATCCTGCAGCCCGTATCGGACAATCAGCGGCAGTTTTTCGCGATTGGCTGTCAGGTAATCTGATTTGGCCAGTGGCGGTATCAGGGCACCAAGCCCTTTGCCATCGTCGAGGTGGCAATTGGCACAATACGAATCATAAACGCGCTGGCCGCTCTCGTGCGTACCTGTGCAGCGCGCAAGGAGCATGATTGCCATTAGAACAAACAGGATTTTTTTCATGGTCAGATCAGTTCTCCGATGTGTACACGGATATTGTGGGCGATTTTACCCAGTGGAAGATCGTTTTCATCACCTCCGAAAGGCTCCTCTATTTCTTCTGCAATTAATTCGAGGCTGGCCAGCACATAAAAGATGAACACTACTATAGGGACAACCAGATAGCCCAGACTGAAAACGAACCCGAATGGCAGTGTCACCACATACACGAAAATGAACTTCTTGATGAAACTGCTGTAGGAGAAAGGAATAGGTGTATTCCTGATTCGCTCGCAGGCTCCGCAGATATCAGTGAACGACTGCAGTTCGGGATTGAGAAACAGCCAGTCTGCATCTGTGACAACACCGGCTTTTCTCAGTTGCACTATCCGGTTCATCAGCTGCATGGCTACCTGATTGGGAAGATGTCTGGATTTGTCGAGGTCTCGTTCCACTTCCTCCGGCAGATTGTCAAACAGCTCGATACGGGTACCTTCGGCGCCGAGGTGATATTTGAGTACCTGGGCATACGCCGGAATAGTTCCTCTGAAGAAAACCCGGTCAGGGTGATCAGCCGGAAGAATTGCCGACAATTTGATGGCCAGGTTCCGGCTGTTGTTCACCAGAGCACCCCATAACTTGCGACCTTCCCACCACCGCTCGTAAGCTGTATTTGTTCTGAATACCAATGTAAAGGAAATGACGAAACCAAGGAGTGTGTGCATCACCGTCACATTTTTCACGTGACTGTTCTCTCCGAGTTTCCAGTATTCAATTTCAAGCCACGCAACACCCCAGGCATAAACAGCCATCACACCCAGCAAGGGCAACAAACGCCTGAATGTATCCGAGCGCTGCAGTCTGAAAATGAAAACAAACCAGTCTTTGGGATCGTAGCTGACCATCACATAATTTTATGGTGCGAAATTAGGTGTATCTGTTGAATAAGCAGCAGGATTCACCTATCTTTGAAAGAATGAAAACAGATACCCCCCAGGTGTATTTCTCCAGTCTGCAGGACTGTATCGTCCGGAGTATTAACAATGCCCGGCTTTCTGTCGTGGCGGCGCAGTGCTGGTTTACCAATCCGGAGATATTTTCAGCCCTCCTTCTCGCCCTGAGAAGGGGCGTATGCGTCACTCTGGCGCTGGATTACAATTCCGTCAATTTCAATTCCCGCGGGCTCGACCTGCGTTTGCTGGCGAAGGCGGGCGCCCGCATCCTTGTATTTCCCGGAAATGAACTCCTGCACCACAAATTTGCAGTTATTGACCAGGCAACAGTGATCACCGGCTCCTTCAACTGGACACGAACACAACTGCTTGATCACCTGCTGTTGGTGAACGACGAAGAACTTGCCCGACAATTTATGGAAGGAATCGGGCAGATTGAGACGAACTGTTGTTTCCTTGACGAGATGGCAGGTCGCCTCCCGAAAGAATTGTCATTTTCTGCCATGACAAGACCCGGAAGCACTAATCTGCATGAAATCAGGAAGTGCGTATTGTCAGGAGCCAGAACCTGGACGGTATCTCCCGACAGTGAAAAAACATGGGAAAAGTGGTTATTCAATCAGGTACACGAGCTATGTTTCAGTTTGCCAGCAGTCAGAAATAGTCATGAAGCAAAGCCGGTCAGCAATATCAGATATCCTCGCTCCCGCGGCCACATCCTCCATCTTTACCTGTCCCGAATCAAGGCCGGAGATATTTTGATTGCCATTGACAAAAGCGGGTTCATGGTTGGTGCAGGAATAGTATCCGGCACATCATATTCGGATGAAACCGGTTTTTATGCGAAAAGATCAGTGCTGTGGCTGGAGTGCCAGCCGTTTCATACAAGTCTGAAACCGGGCAGACTGAAATCGTTCAGAGGCTCGATGCTGGAACTCATATCAAAAATCAGTGCCCAGCCACTTGACAATAGCTGAAAACGTCCTTACCTTTGAATAAAATATGCCACCAATGACGACAATTTTGTCTGAAAACAACCACACAGCGCCAATCCATCCCAAAAGCCGTTACATAACCTGGGAACAATTCCAGGTGAAATATCTCTCACGTGAAGACGGTTACAAGTACGAGTGGGCGAATGGCCGCGTTGTCAAAACACGCAGTTCCATGGGCCCCCGACAAATCCCCATCTTTGTCAGTCTGAACAGACTGCTCAACCGCGCCGAAATCACCAGTCGTTACTCCGGTTATCTGACGGCAGAAATTGATCTTAAACTCGGAGCAGACATACACAGACGCCCCGATTTTGCCTGGTTCAGCGATGAACAAATACACATACTCGCCACAGAAAAGGATGCCATCCAGATTCCTTCCCTGGTTATTGAGGTGATTTCACCGGGTGATGAAGCAGTGAAAGTACTTGCCAAAGTCGAAATGTACCTGGAAGTCGGGGTAAAGGTTGTCTGGCTTATTTATCCGGAATCCCGGAAGGTTCAGGTCTTCTCGACAGATACACCCGGGCGAACAGCCCTGTGTTCGGGCAGCATGGTGTGTGAGGCCTCACCCGCGCTCCCGGGGTTCGGAGTCACGGCTTCAGAGATAGTGGGCTGAGATAAAAAAAAGGCCACTCTGTAGCAGAGTAGCCCGGTGGTTTGTCTTCGAAATCTCTGTTTCAGACAGAGAAGCTCTCTCCGCACCCGCACGTACGCGAGGCATTCGGGTTATTGAAAGAGAAACCTTTGCCATTCAGTCCCCCTGAAAACTCGAGGGTGGTATTGAACAGGTAGAGGAAACTCTTCAGGTCGGTTACCACTTTCACGCCGTTGTCCTCAAACACCTGGTCGTTTGGTTTGGCTTCATTGTCGAAGTCCATTTTGTACGACAGGCCGGAGCATCCGCCGGAAGTGACACTCACGCGCACGAAGAAATCATCGGCGATATGTCCTTTTGAACGGATTTCCTGAATTTTGGATTTGGCGCTTTCAGCAACGAAAATCACGGCTGACGAATTTACGGGTTAGGCATTGGCCGCTGCGGCGGTGGCGTCAGCCAGCTCGGGCAGACCATTTTTGGTGCGGTAATCATTGATCGCTGCCTTGATGGCGTCTTCAGCCAGTACAGAGCAGTGAATTTTTACGGGCGGGAGTGCGAGTTCTTCCACGATATCCATGTTGTCAATACCGGCAGCCTGGTCGAGGGTTTTTCCCTTCAGCCATTCGGTAGCGAGCGAGGAGGAGGCGATGGCAGAGCCACATCCGAAAGTTTTGAATTTGGCATCGCTGATGACGCCTGTAGTCTCATCAACTTCAATCTGCAGGCGCATAACGTCGCCACATTCGGGCGCGCCAACGAGACCAGTGCCCACATTTTTTGCTTCCTTGTCCAGAGAACCCACATTGCGCGGGTTTTTGAAATGGTCGAGAACTTTATCCGAGTATGCCATAGTTCTTTACAGAGGTGTTTGATTCAGTATTTGATGGAGAAGCTGCTTCTCCCTTGAGTGTTCAACGCGGTTGTTTTCATTTTTTTCGCCGGAAAACGGAGTAGAGGATTCCTGTGACGGTGTAATATACACGGTAGAGGAGCGCTGTAAACGGATCTGGCGGACTTTGGATCGGGGTCATTCAGCAGGATTTTGTATTGTCGGCGCAAATTTAGGCAGTTTGCCCGTACTGGTCAATGTGCTGCCCACTCGATTTTTGTCAGATCAACGCCCTCTTTGTACATTTCCCATATTGGCGACAGTTCGCGCATGTGATTGACGC
>CAILQK010000388.1 GCA_903836265.1 uncultured Bacteroidota bacterium
TAATCCTTCATTTGAAGTAAGGAATGAAGATATCCCTGAATTTGCTTCGAGACTTTCTCGACATTCATAAATCACCATCGGAAATAGCCGACATACTGACATCGCTGGGACTTGAGTCGGAAGGATTTGAAACAGTGAAGACATCGCCTGCGGACCTCGACAAGGTTTTGACGGCCAAAGTTCTGACCTGTGAAAAAATTCCCGATACCGATCATCTCTCGGCCACCACAGTAGATGCCGGCGATGGCGTTATACGATCCGTCGTGTGTGGTGCCCCCAACGTGGCTGCGGGCCAGATGGTCTTTCTGGCCGTACCGGGCGCCAATGTTTTCACAAAAGACGGCACTCTTTTCACTATTGGCGAGCGAAAGGTTCGCGGAGTCGCCTCTCAGGGCATGATTTGTGCACAGGACGAGCTCGGCCTCGGGCACGATCACTCGGGCATCATTGTGCTGCCGGAGGATACACCTGCCGGGATCAGCGCCGCTGATTATTACGATATGCCATCGGATGTCGTATTTGAAATTGGCCTGACACCCAACAGGGCCGATGCCACCAGCCATATAGGTGTAGCAAAAGACATCCTTGCGTGGATACGCGTGCACGAAGACCCGAAGGCGGAGCTTCGCGATTTGTCTTATCTGACAAAAGGCAGCGAAAATATACCTGCTGAATCTGCCGTATTCCCCGCCACGGTAGAAAATACCGGGGCTTGTCCGCTTTACTCAGGTTTGGTGATAGAAGGAATTCGGACAGGTGAAAGTCCGGAATGGCTGAAAAACCGGTTGCTGGCAGCAGGTCAGCGTCCGATCAACAATATCGTTGACATCACGAATTACGTTCGGCTGGAACTGGGGCAGCCCCTTCATGCCTTCGACCTGGACAAGATCAGCGGGGGAAAAATCATTGTAAAGACCGTTGCCGGGGGAAAGTCTTTTGTAACTCTCGACGGAGTGGAGCGCAAATTGTTTGCAGATGATCTGATGATTTGTGACGGCCATGGCGAGCCCATGTGCATAGGCGGTGTATTTGGCGGTGCTGACAGCGGAGTTTCGGAATCCACAACCCGAATATTTCTGGAAGCCGCCATATTCAATCCGAAATGGATACGCCGCACCATGATACGGCACAGCCTGCGCACCGATTCGGCCTGGGTATTCGAGAAAGGAACTGACCCGGGTAATACCGGACTTGCGCTCACGCGTGCGGCCCTGCTCATCGAAACCCTTTCCGGAGGCAAAATCAGTTCGGGCATCACCAGAATTTGTCCAAAAGAGCCGGAGCATGCGGTTGTCAAAGCCACCTATGCAGGTATCAGCAGCCTTATCGGCGAAGACCTGGGCAAATCACGGATTGACAGCATACTTGATGCCCTTGACATCCGGCGTACCGATGAGACAGCAACGTCGTTTACGGCGCACATACCTGCCAGCAAGCCCGATGTGACACGGGAGGCTGATCTGGTGGAAGAGATTCTGCGGGTGTATGGACTGGACAATATTGCCATACCCGGCCAGATACGCAGCAGCATGGAAGTGAGCGCACACCCCACTCCGGAGTATATTCGCAATCTGGCGGCAGAGTTTCTGGCTGCCAGCGGATTCAATGAGTGCATGAGCCTTTCACTGGGCAACTCGGCGCACTTTACGGGAGAAGAAGCCCTTTGGCCGGTTGAGAAGGAGCAACTGGTTTTCATACACAATTCTGCCAATCAGGGGCTGGACTGCCTCAGGCCCACCATGTTGCTGAGTGCGCTGGATGTGGTTGTGCACAACCAGAACAGACAGAATCCGGATCTGCGACTCTTCGAATTTGGCAAAGTGTACAGGAGAGCCGGAGAAACCGGAATTGAGGAAACTGCACGTTTGTCGCTCACAGTAACAGGCGCGCGCGATGCGGAGTCATGGCATCCGGCGGCCAAAGGAAACGCCGATTTCTTCACTCTCAAGGCGTACGTGGGCAACCTGCTTGCCCGACTGGGTATCAGGGGCTATCAGGAGAGCATTTCACAGGAAAATCCGTTTCAGTATGCACTGAAATACCACAGGGGGCCCCAGGAGATTGTCACCTTTGGCGCCGTGGATCCGGCGGTTCTGAAAAAAATGGATATCAAAAATCCGGTACTTTTTGCCGACTTCAACGTCACAAACCTGATAAAGGCAGTGTCAGGCAACAGGATACAGTTTCAGGAGATAAACAGGTTCCCGACCGTAAGGCGCGATCTGGCGCTGGTGCTCGACAAGAGCGTTACCTTCGGGGAAATCAGGCAACTGGCTACCAAAACAGCTCAAAAGCTTTTGAAAGAGGTCAATTTGTTTGATGTATTTGATGACGAGAACAAGCTCGGCGCCGGCAAGAAGTCCTGCGCGGTGAGTTTTGTTTTTGAAGACACAGGAAAAACCCTTCAGGACAGGGAGATAGATGCTGTAATGAATCAGCTCACAACCGTTTTTGAAGGAAAACTCGGTGCTGTTATCAGAAAATAGGACAACAGTGACCATATATATTACACATTCACCATAAATCGAGCATTGACCAGACATGGAACCAACGAGTATTTTGATAGGTCTGGCGATAGGGGCTGTTGCAGCCTGGGTAATCGCCAATATGACCATAAAGAAAAACAGTTCAAAGGCAGCGGAGGAAGCAACCCGCCAGGCAGAACTGATCATTCAGGAAGCAAGGCTGAGCGCCAAGCGTACCGAGGACGAGGCCTCACTGAAGGCTGAAAAGATAGTATCCAAAGCTGAAGCCGAAAATGATCGTATCAAACAGCAGAAGATACAGGAAGCCAAGGAGCGCTATGCACAGATGAAGCAGGAGGTGGAGGCCGAGAAGATGAAGCGGCAACTGGAGCTGAAAGACCTGGAGATGGAAATTGCTGCACAGCAGAAAGACATCAAGGTTGAAACAGACGCTCTAAATGCCCGTTTCGCGGAGATGGATTCTCGCAAGAGTGAACTGGAGCTCAAGGAACTTGAACTTGACACCCTCCGTGAGAACCTTGACAAGCAACTGAAGATTGTACAGAAGAAACGCGAAGAGCTGGATGCTGCCAATGAAGAGCGGATCAAGGCGCTGGAGTCAATCGCCAGGCTGACACAGCAGGATGCCAAAGATCAGCTGCTCGAGCAGGTACGCGCCAAAAGCGAGTCGGAAGCACAATCCATCGTTCGCGATGCTGTTGGCCAGGCCAAGCTGAATGCCAACAAGGAAGCCAAAAAGATCGTTATACAGACCATACAGCGTATGGCTGCCGAGTTTACCATCGAGAACACTGTTTCCGTGTTTAATCTGGAATCCGACGAGATGAAAGGGCAAATTATCGGACGCGAAGGCCGCAATATCCGGGCGCTGGAAGCAGCTACCGGTGTTGAACTCATAGTGGATGACACGCCGGAAGCTATTGTAATTTCTTCTTTTGACCCGGTTCGCCGGGAGGTGGCCCGTCTGTCGCTGCAGCGCCTGGTGGCCGATGGCCGTATTCACCCGCAGCGCATTGAAGAGGTGGTAGCCAAAGTACAGAAGCAACTGGAAGAGCAGATCATGGAAATCGGCGAGCGCACCGTCATTGAGCTCGGTATTCACGGCCTTGCGCCGGCACTTGTTCGCATGGTAGGTCGTATGCGCTTCCGTTCTTCATACGGACAGAACCTGCTCAAGCACAGTGTCGAGACAGCCGAGCTTTGCGCCATCATGGCTGCCGAGCTGGGCATGAATCCGAAGCAGATCAAAATGGCCAAGCGCGCAGGTCTGCTGCACGATATAGGCAAAGTGGCGGAAGAGGAAACAGAACTGTCGCACGCACTGCTCGGCATGAAAATGTGTGAGCAGCACGGCGAACACCCGGTAATTATCAATGCTGTTGGTGCCCACCACGACGAGATCGAGATGAACAACATCATCTCTCCGATCATCCAGGCCTGTGATGCCATTTCGGGCGCACGCCCGGGTGCACGCCGTGAAATACTGGAAAACTACCTGAAGCGTATCGGAGAACTGGAAGAACTGGCGATGGCCTATGAAGGCGTTGCAAAGGCGTTTGCCATGCAGGCCGGCCGCGAATTGCGCGTGATTGTGGAAGCCGACAAGGTAACCGACCAGTATGCTGATGATCTGTCGTTCATGATTTCACAGAAAATTCAGGAAGAAATGCAGTATCCCGGTCAGATCAGGGTCACGGTTATCAGAGAGAAGCGTGCCGTTGCTTACGCAAGATAAAGAGAGTAACGGTACAACAAAAACAGGGAGGGGCCGCTGACTTTGAATTCAGCGGCCCCTTTTTTGGGTATTAATGAGCTTGATTTCTGTGTCCGGACACTTCATGAGATTATATGTGCCGGCGGAACAGCGGAAAAGATTAAGATTAAATGTGCAAAATGAGAGCGTAACAAATGCCGGAGAATGGATTAGTTGAGCTGGGTTCCGGCGAAAGCGTGTTTCAATACAGATTACAAAGATACCCCCGACTTTTGTCAAAACAGTACCAAAAAAGAAATAGTTAGTGCCAAAAAAGTAATTTATCATATGTTTGTATGTTTTTCATTTGGCACATGGAACTTTCGCGCATCAGACCCTCTATGAAATACCTGTATTTGCTTTTCTTTTCAGTCATGGCATTTCAGCTCCGTGCATACAATCCGGACGACAAGGATCGCGGGTATCTTCGCCGGCTGATGCAGGAGAACAAAACAGACTCGGTTTTGCTCCATATTGACAGCCGTCTGGGAGGTACAGACAAACCGGAGGGAGAGTTGCTCGCCTATTACTACTCCGTGAAAAGTACTGCCCTGCTGCATACAGGCAGGTTTGATGAATCGTTACACTTTTCCCGACTCGCCCTAGCCGGCGCTTCTTTTGTAAAAGACTCTGTTTCCTTGTCTGAAATATGGAAATCGGCCGCCTACGCATATAACAGAAACGGGAAACTCGACAGTGCACTCTATTACACCAAATTGATGTACGGGTATGCGCGGCGGGCGAACAATGTGAAGACGACCTATTCATCACTGGTATTACTGGGAAACATTCACCTTCAGAACAAGCAGTTTCAGCAGTCGCTCGAATTTTACAGGGAAGCACTGAATGTGACCCTGGCCAACAATCTGGACGGCTACCTGCCCGGCGACTATTACAATCTCGGACTGGCACAATTCACCAACAAGCTTTACAACGATGCTCTGATTTCCTTTAACAAAGCGGCTGAACTCGGTACTCAGCAGAAAAACCTGCGTCTGGTAGCCAGAGTATATGGCTCCATCGCAGATATCATGGAAGCGCAAAACAGGGTGGATGAACAGACGAAATACCTGAAAAAAGCCAATCAGCTGGCAGCCCAGCTGCAGGATAAACGCCTCCTCGCGATGGGCTGTTCCAATTTGATGCACCTCCATGTCAAGAAAGGTGAATACGCCGCTGTTATAGAGTACGGAAATCAGGCACTTGCGTATCTGAAAGAAAAGCCGCTGATACAACTGGAGATAACAGTTGACAGCATGATGTATGTATCATACAAGGGACTGAACCGGCCCGCAGAGGCTATCCGGTATTATGAGGCATTTACCAGACTGAACAACACGCTACGTAATGAGGAGGTATCCCTGCGTCTCAGCGAGCTGAAATCCATTTACGAAATTGAGAAAAAAGATCTCACCATCAAAAATCAGACATCAGAGTTACTGGCAGCCCAACGCTCCAGCCGTATTAATATACTGATTATCTCGATCCTTTCACTTTTATTGCTCGCCTTGCTGGCATTCAGGATCAGGGAGAGTTTCTACAAGCGACTGCTTTACAGAAAGGAGAAAGAAACAGATTTTCAACTGGAAGTACTCCGGAACAGGCTGGACGGTACCCGATCAACGGATGAGCAACCGCAAGAACAGACAGACATCCCTGCTGAAGACAATGAGGAGCCAATTTCACCAGAAAAATCCAGGAAACTTTTCATTCAGATTATGGACATAGTGGAGCAGGAGAAACTGTACCTGTCTGCGGAACTGGATCAAAAATACATTATCAAACGCCTGAATACCAACAAACGATACGTTTACGAGGCTATCAGGGTGCACGGGGATCACAACTTCAAGGGCCTTCTGAACAGACTTCGGGTCAATGAAGCCAAACGGATCATGCAGGAGTGTCTCAGGGCACGCGAGGCCATAAATCTCCCCGAGGTATATCTCTCATCCGGCTTCAATTCAAAGTCATCCTTCTACAGAACGTTCAAAAATATCACAGGTTTGCCACCGGGCGACTACATAGAACAACTGGAGCGAGAAATGAATGCCTACCATAAACCTGCCTGAGCGGCAAAAGAGAACCTCAGGGTTGGCAGCCAGTCGGGAGCATCGTTATATATCTCCGGATTTCGGGTGAGTACATAAGCAGGCCGGGCCGTCAGCCGGAAACGATCGCGCTGAAACAGATTGAACCCGACTCCAAGTTCGACGGACTGCGTGCGATTCGCGGTCAGTTGTTCGCTGGTCAGTCCCTGATTGACAGGTTGTTCAAACTCCGCATCCCTGTACAAAATTTTATCCGGTTTGCTCTTGTCGGCGATATCAAAAATCATTCCCGCATGCAGATACACACAGTCGCACTTGTGTACGCGGAAATTCAACTTTAACGGAACGATCCAGTATTCAGGCCTGAAAGAATGCAGATCTGCCAGGTAATAGCGTACGACAGCGCCATTGACTTCCCGCTCGGTCATTGCGCCGTTTGAGGTATAAAATTCGTAATCGGGGTAATATTTTTTCCCGAAACCAGCCCCGATGGAGAATTTCCAGAACGGTATTTCGGCCTGGAGGTATGGCGATGCCTGCGCCTTGAGTCCTTCCGAGAACTGTGCGACATCGAAACCCGATTCTACCCCAATGACGAGTTTGCCGAAGGAACTTTGTGCGCGGGTACGCGCGAGCAAGATCATCAGAAGGGGCAGCAGAACGGCAATTTTTCTCATCAGTACACAATATTTGTGCAAAAGTACGGGGATTGGAGGAGAATGATTTTTTTCCAACAGTTATAAGTGCATTAGAGCAATCTTTCCTTCCTGACCAGAATCGGCACGAAATTCCCGGTCATCTGTAAAAAAAGCCGCCCCGGCATTCCGGAGCGGCTTTGATCCTCGTCGAAAAACTGATCTTTCGGTATCAGTTTGTATTATTCAGTGTTATCATCACTTTGTCTGAATCATTTTGCGTGTTGCCGTATTTTCGCCGGATTTCAGCGAGTAATAAAGTACTCCGGTCGTGTTGAGAAGCGCTTTGTCGAGCATTACAGCATTATATCCCTTTGCAAAATCACCCTTCTGCGTGAACACTGTGCGTCCGGTTTCATCATAAACCGTCAGTGTGGCGGATGCCGCCCCGGGCAGGTGGAAACCGATGAAGGTTTTGTTCACGAACGGATTGGGCTGATTCTGGTACAGTTCGAATCCGACACCACTTATCGTGTTACCACCGAAGCGCAGCGCCACGTCGAGTCGGTTGCCGGACGGGCTGTAGGCTTCTGCACGGGTGATACTGCCTGAAACAGCAATCATTTCGCTCAATCTTCCCGATTTCAGGGCGGTGAAAGTGACGGTAAACATATCTGAGCCATCCACAGAGACCGCGAGTGCGTTGTCATGCACACCGAAGTTATTCTCTGACACATTCTCCGATTTCACGATATCGGCCACTTTCAGACCGTTCAGGTTCAGCGTCATCTGGTAGCCCTGCGACTGTTCACTCGCCCTGAATCGGACATCGAATGTTTCGCCTGCAGATACCACGCGGTCATCTACATCGAACAGCAATGTGCCATTGGTACGATCATCGGGCTGCATGGCACTGTTGGCAACAGCGGAACCGTTTACATCGCCCACTTTGACACCGATGAAATCTTCCACCATACTGTTCTGGGCGTCGGCTATCGACATATTCTCCCTGATAGTTTCTGCGAACGGATTCATCGGGCTGGCGAATACCTGCGTTTTGTCCACAAACCTCCAGGAAGTGTTGTTGGGCAGTTCGCTGTAGATACCGAGAATCAGTTTGCGCAGTTCGACAATATCAAAAGTTGTGACAGAGCCGGATTTGTTGGCATCGGCGGCGATCATTTTATACGGACTTCCGAGTGGTTCCACACCGAGTACATGCCTTGAAATGAGCACCAGGTCGTAGGTAGTCACACCATTGAGCGGGCTGTCGTCTTTCACAGGCGTAATCGTGAAGCTGGATGCCACAGGAATACTGTTTACCACCTTGTAGGCACCGGCATCATCCGTCATGTCGAAGTAGCTGAATGGCGGTGCGAAGTTGACGGTACCGTCAATCGTGACATTTGCTTCTTCCACCCCGTCAGTGTCCTCTGTTTTGAGCGCACCTGATACATTGACCTTGTCGCTGTTGGGGCAGTTGCCGTTGTTATCCTGGACAATCACATACGTTTCGCAGTAGCTGGCATTACCGGCGATATCAACCGACCACAATTCGACGCACTGAGTACCCAGTTCGTTACAATCAAAGGTTACGGTTGTAACCGGGTTTCCGTTGGCATCCATCGGGAATCCGCTGCCAGTTCCGCACTTGCGTACGCCTGTGCGCAGGAATTGTGTTTGCGAGCAGTTATCCACGGTATATTCCAGGAAGTCCACATCATTCATGGTAATCATACCTGTTGGCATGATATTCACGCTGAGTCCGTTGAAACATACCACCGTTGGCGCCTTGCAGTCTTTGACTTCAACAGGGTATTCACAGATTGTCTCATTGCCGCATCCATCGCTTACGATCCACTTGATTTTGTGATTTCCGTAAGGCAGTTGCGGAGTGACGAAGGTATTCTGTGTCTGTTGAGTGTTAAACTTCACATAAGCCGTCTTCTTGTTGCCTGTAACTACTTCCTGGATGGCGAAACCCCATTTCTGGTTTGGTGCCACCGGACGGTTGTCGAACTGTCGGGCGACTGTATTTCCTGACAGGTTGTTGTAGGGCACATTATTCCAGCCCAGACCACCGGGCTGGCTACCCAGCTGTGTGCTGTTGATCAGTGTTTCCATCGTACCATCGCCGTCGAGGTCGAGCAGCAACTGGTATTCGAAGCTGATGTTGGAACCACTGCAGGCATCTGTAGCTGTCAGGCTTATTTCAGATGGCGCCTCGCACAGGTCGTGTGAGGAGTTGGCCAGATCCCACCAGTACATTTCATTCCACAGAACAGCATCATTATCAGTCTCGTCGCAGATTTTACCGGCTGCGGTTGCGTCGTCGCACGCTGCTGCCGGATCCTGAGAATCAATAATCTTGATAATCTGTTTGTAAGAATAACAGTTGGCACCGGCGTTGAAGAACACCGAATAGTTGGTAGCCTGTGCATCGTTGGGATTCACCTTCACGATTGTTGACTTCCACGGATCACCTGCTGTCTGAATCGGAGAAACGATCGGACCCGGCAGGTTTGTGGCGTGATTTGTGGCAACATTCGGGTTCGGATTGGGCACTTCAACACATCCACCATTTGGATCAAAGGTACACCAGTTGATGATACGCCAGTTGCGCTCTATCTTGAAGCAGGCATCGGGCACCACGGTGTAGACCAGGTCTTCATAAGTGATACCGAGCAGTTCACAATCTTCTCCGTAGAAGGTTGGTTCACCGTAAATTCCCGTACCATCACAGAAGGTAATGATCTTGTCGTCGGGGAAACGTACGTAGTAATCCTGCAGGTAGTTAACCACAATCCGCTGTGTGCACTGAGTGGAGTTGCCTCCACAGTCTAATGCACGGAATGTCCTCGTAATAGTTCCTTTGTTGCACGCTGTATCAAATTGTGCATAGCCGTTGGCTACTGTAATGGTATCCACACAACAGTTGTCAACACTGGTAGCAAAGCCATAGTTGCTCAGGGATGGATCGAACTGTTCGCAGGTGACCGTTACGTTGGCCGGAGCAGTACAGGTGGGTTTGGTTTTATCTTCCACCAGCAGTTGAACCATGCATTCGTTGTAATGGCCCTCGAAGGTATCAATTGCTACCGTTCCATTGGCCACTAAAACATCGTATGCACGGAATATCACCACGACTGTGTCGCCTATATCGCTGCAGCAAACCTTGACCTGATCGTCAAATTCAGCATTGTCGTCGCATGAATTGGCCTCCATGCGGCGGATTTTGAACGAAAGCGTGGAAGAACAGTTATCGTAGGAGCCATCATTCAGCGTTGCTGCATCTATGTGCGCCTCTCCGCCGCCTGTGATTCCTACCTGCGTGAACTGATCGCAGGCAGCTACCGGCGGAACCAGATCAGCTACTGTCAGTTTGAAATTGCAGGCTGAAGTATTGCCACACTCATCCTCTGCCGTGTACTGCACTGTATAGATGCTGTTGTTGGGCAGGCAATTGGTGTAGGGGAATACAGCCAGGGTATCAGCATTCCAGTAGTTGTTGCCGGGGAAGTCGGACAGTTGCCCGGGCACCGTGAAGGTGACCAGATTGGATGTATTGAAGTCAATACCTGTCACTTTCGCCTCCAAATTGACTATATCCGAACATCCTTCCGTCAGAATCATCTCAGGAAGGGCTGCGGTGGCGCAGCAACTGGTCGGATCCACCGATACTGTGATATCACCGGGGCATGCAAACTGCGGACCACCCGCA
>CAILQK010000389.1 GCA_903836265.1 uncultured Bacteroidota bacterium
CTGAAGTTTACCCGTTGAAACATCCAGTACACAGGATGCTGTTTTGGTGAGCGCCTCAATTTTTTCAGGCGATGTGGAGCTGGTAGCATCAAGTTTTACTTTTCCGTCGCGGGTAAAGTAGTTCTGTGCAGAGAGGGTGGTCGTAGCGGCAAGAACCGCGATTGAAATCAGTATTTTTTTCATGTTTGATGGATTTTAGTGAATTGTGACAGCCGGGAAGGTTGATTCCGTGACAAAAAGGGTGCATTTCCGGCCAGACGGCGATCCGGCCGGACAGTTTCCATGAATTTGACCTTTTTTGTGTTACCGCACCTCAACACAATTGTCGAGCTGCACATCGAAATTAAGTCCGCTGCAGGTTCCCTTGAATTGAACAGGTTCTCCAACCGCAAATTCGGTACGCGCGTGCGGCGCAGTGGCAGATAGCTCGCATCGAACCATAAACCCGTTCCTGTCTCCTGTTTCAAGACCTATTTTCAGGGTTCCTTCATCGTTCATCACTTCTGCTACATTACCCTTCACAGCAATGACTTTGTCAAAATATTTTTCGTTGGATGCTCCCTCGTTCTGCTGATATTCCTCCAGGAGCGCTTTGGCATCCACAACGATATCTGATTTGGCATTGGTCAGGTTCACGTGAGGTTTGTTCCAGAGATAGTAACCAACGCCGGCGCCGGCAGCAACAATCACCAGCAATGCGATCAGTATTTTTTTCATGAGTGCAAGTTTTTAGTTGTTGGGCATACCGGCATTCACCCACGCTTCAAGCAGGGCAATATTGCAGGAGGTCATTTTACCCGACGGTGGCATCAGGTTTCCGCGACCGTTCACGCGGTCAACTGCCGACACGGCAAAATTGACCAGATTATCATAGGTATCCATAGCCGATGATTCCTGTGAGCCACCCGGCTGATGGCAGGCAACACAGTTCTGTTGAACAATCGGTGCAATATCACTGGCATAACTCACTGCTGTTGTGTCGCACGTTGTCACACCGTACTGATCCACCTCGTTATCGTAATAACAGGAGGTCTGAAAAAGGGAAATAAACAGTACCATCAAAATGGCCCCGGGAAGAATAAATTTCATGGTATAGTCGGTTTCGTTGTTTACAGAAATGAAAGGGTAATTCTGCGGGCCAAATCAGTTCTCCGGTGCGCCGGCTGCAATCCAGACGCGCAGTTTGGCCAGAGAACAATCATCCAGCCGGGATCCTCCAAGGGGCATCCAGCTGCTTGTTTTGGTCACTGAGCTGTACAGCGAACCGCTCAGCGCACTGGACCGGATTTCCGAATAGGTAGTCAGTTTGACTCCGCCCTGCGGATTGGAGCCACTGTGACAGCCCTGACACTTGACCTGAACAAGCGGCTTCACAAAGTTGTTGTAGCCCGAACCGCTAATTGTATCACAAACTCCGGCAGCTTCATCACAGGAATTGTTTTGAGCGCCCTGGGTAATCCATTTCTTCAGCAGATCAATTTGAGCAGTCGTAAATGCCGGTTTGTTCAGCGGCATCCGCTCATCAGATTCACTGGTAACAAGCGACTCTATCAGATCATTTTTACTCCAGGTAGTTCTCTTTACATCATCCACCGTTGCCATAAGACTCTCGTACGAATCAACCACCACGCCTTCAGCCCGATCCTGTGCATTATGACACCCAGACTCTGTACAATTTGAAATCAGCAGCGGAAGCACCTGATTCTGAAAATAAACGGTATCCGGGTCACAAGAACTGCCCGTCGGCAAATCCGGATCAACAGGTATAAACGGATCGTGCTTGCAGGAAAAAAGAGTTACAGTAAAAAGGCCTGCAAATAAACCTGACAGCAGAAAAAAGCGTTTCATGTTTTTTTGTCTTTATTATTGAAAAGAGAACGCCAAGATGCGGCCCTTTCATCAACTCAAACAAAATTAAAACACCGAACGGGAATAAAACACCTCTGAACATGGAACGAAAGGAATGGAAGACCTGGCTTGGTCGTTTTGGAGTAGCGGGATTTATGTTCTTCCTCGCCAAAGGACTGGTGTGGATTGCCGTATTTATGGGCGCTTTCAAAGCTTGTACTTAGTACCTTCGCACTTCTAAAAAGCCACCCCAGCCAATATTAACTGAAAGATCACGGCTTGTAATGACCGAAACGCTCGAAACGGATCTC
>CAILQK010000390.1 GCA_903836265.1 uncultured Bacteroidota bacterium
AAACCTGAAAAATAAAAAATCGGTGTTTAGGCGCGTGGTGAAGCGCCTAAACACCGAAAAATCAAAAAAAATCACCGAACGGGGTAAGGGCAAAAATCACGGCCGCTTAAGGCTTTTTGCACAACCCCGGGTGGGGAAACGCGCCACGCACCCAAAAAACGAAAAGCCGCACCCGCCCGCAAAAGGGGACAGGCGCGGCTTCGATAGCAGGATTCACACCCGGCCTATTTCTTCATCTCGGCGTAATACTTGTAGAAGTACGGAATCGTCTCGATACCCTTGTAGTAGTTGAACAGCCCGTAGTGCTCGTTCGGTGAGTGGATATCGTCGGAATCCAGACCAAAGCCCATGAGTACCGACTTTGCCTTCAGCACCTGATCAAACATGGCCACAATCGGAATGCTGCCTCCGCCGCGCTGTGGCAACGGCTTCCTGCCGAATGCCTGCTCCATCGCCTTTTCGGATGCCTTGTATTCCACCGAGTTGGTAGGTACTACAACAGGGTAGCCACCATGATGGGCATTTACCTTCACTTTCACCGATTTGGGGGCTATGCCCTCGAAGTGCTTCTGGAAGAGTTTTTCAATTTTGGCAGGATCCTGGTTGGGTACCAGACGCATGGATATCTTGGCATACGCTTTGGACGGAAGTACCGTCTTGGCACCTTCACCAGTGTAACCACCCCAGATACCATTCACATCAAGCGTCGGACGGATGCCGGTACGCTCCACCGTGGTGTATCCTTTTTCGCCCATCAGCTCGGAAACATTCAGGTCTTTCATGTACTGCTTCTCGTCGTAGGGCGCCTCATTCATCATCTTGCGCTCCTTTGCACTCACTTTTTCCACATCATCGTAGAAGCCCTTGACCGTAACGCGGCGCTTTTCGTCGTGCAGGGAAGCAATCATGGAGCAAAGTACATTCACCGGGTTGGCCACCGCACCGCCATACACACCGGAGTGCAGGTCTTTGTTCGGACCGGTCACTTCCACTTCCATGTAGCACAGTCCGCGCAGGCCCACGGTCAGACTGGGCGTCTCGTTGTCAATAATGCTGGTATCGGATATCAGCACCACATCACACTCCAGTTTTTTCTTGTTCTCGTGGCAGAATTTCTCCAGATTCTTGGAACCAACCTCTTCTTCTCCCTCAATCATAAACTTGACATTGCAGGGCAGATTGCCGGTTTTCACCATCATCTCGAACGCCTTCACGTGCATGAACACCTGTCCCTTGTCGTCGCAGGCACCGCGGGCGAAAATAGCCCCGTCCGGATGAAGTTTGGTCTTTTTGATTACCGGCTCGAATGGCGGACTGTCCCAGAGCTCAAGCGGATCGGCGGGCTGCACATCGTAGTGGCCGTAAACCAGCACAGTCGGCGCATCGGGACTGACCATTTTTTCACCATAAACAATCGGGTGACCGGCTGTTTCGCAGATTTCAACATTATCCACGCCCACGGCGGTCAGGTGACGGCTGATGGCCTCTGCCGTGCGACGCACATCGGGAGCATATTTCGGATCGGCACTCACAGACGGAATGCGCAACAGCTCAAGCAGTTCGTCCAGGAATCGTTGTCTGTTGTCATCAAGGTATTGTTTCAGTTCTTTCATATAACAGATTGTCGAAGTTTTACAGTTCGCTGCAAAGTTCCCTATTTTTTCATAAACGCAAAGGTGATTTGAAGCACTACCTTTGCTGCCCTTTGTTTTCAAGCCCACCATGTAATGATCAAGATTGGAATAATCCGGGAAGGAAAGGTGCCTTCCGACAAACGGGTACCCCTCACGCCCGAACAATGCGCTGAAGCCTGCAACTCTTTTAACCTGTCTGTCGCAGTACAGCCATCGCCTGTGCGGTGCTTCTCCGACGAGCAATACGCCGCTCTCGGCATTCCGCTGCAGGAGGATCTCGGCGACTGCGATGTGCTGCTCGGTGTCAAGGAAGTACCCATTGACATGCTCATCCCGGAAAAGACATACCTGTTTTTCTCTCACACCATCAAAAAGCAACCCTATAACCGGAAACTGCTGCAGGCAATCCTTGAAAAACATATTTCACTCATTGACTACGAGGTGCTGACCGACGAAAAGGGCTCACGCCTTATCGCCTTCGGTTTTTATGCCGGTATTGTGGGCGCTCACAATAGCCTGTGGACATGGGGACAGCGTACCGGCGACTTCAGTCTGCCGCGTCTGCACGAATGTATCGACTACGCTGAAGCGCTCGAAGCATACAAATCGCTCAGCCTGCCCCCGCTGCGGATCGTGCTCACCGGCGGCGGAAGGGTGTCTTCCGGCGCCGTGAAAAATCTGCTCGACATGGGCATAAGGCAGGTAAGCCCGGCCGAATTTCTGGAGCAGGACTTCAACGAGGCTGTGTTCACCCAGATTCACGCGGCCGACTATGCTGAAAGGAAGGACGGATCTCCCTTCGACAAGTCTCATTTCTATGCTCACGGTGACGAGTACAGAAGCAGATTCGCCCCCTTTTACAGAAAAGCCGATATCTTCATCAACGGAATATATTACGACCGGAAAGGTCCGGTATTTTTCACCAGAGAAGAAACCGCCCTCGAGGACTTCAATATCCGGGTCATCGGCGATATCACCTGCGATATCATGCCCGACTCGTCGGTTCCGTGTACTGTCAGACCCGGCAAAATCGCCGATCCGGTGTATGGCTTCAGCCGGACTACCGGACAGGAAACGGCGCCCTACACTCCCGACTCCATTGATGTAATGGCCATTGACAACCTGCCCTCGGAACTTCCGCGCGACGCCTCGGCCTTCTTCGGTCGGCAACTGCTCGACAATATACTCGGAGCTCTGATTCAGGATGGCGAAAGTCCGGTAATCAGAAGGGGACAAATAACAGAAGACGGTCACCTCACGCCGCCATTCTCTTACCTCGAAGACTACGCGGCAGGGCGCTAAAAAGACAAGCCAAGCGTAACGTACGTGTACAGCGATTTCGACTGGTCGCTGTACATGGCACTCAGTTCAACAGGTCCCAGGATGCTGTTGTACGCCATTGTCAGCGAGTACCCGCTCAGGAATTTGCGGCGAACCTCCCGGGTGGCGCTACCGATAAAATCACACAGCAGGATATTTGCCGCGGGAATCAGGTACAGATTGCTGCCAAGCCTGCGATGTACCCCGGCCCGGGCAGAAACGACGCTGTGTGAAAACACCGTGTTGTTGTCGAGTCCTGAAAAAACAATCTGGTTCCTGTACAGCCGGTTCAAACCACCTATGGAAAAGGCGCTGTACAGATTCTGGTCAGCGTCTGAATTGACACCGGCCTGTACCAGCGCAGAAAAGGTATTCCGGGGATTTATCGGTTTAAAATACTCGCAGTTCAGGATGATACGGTAATAGTTCCGCTCACTCAGTCCGCTGAAGGTGGAATAATTCACATCGGTACTACCCTGCCGGAGGGCATAGTCGAAGTCACGGGGCATAACATAGCCCAGTTCTGCTTCAAAGCGGGCGCCTGTTCCCGGATAAACAGGACTGTCGAGTGTGTTCATCCGGTAAAAAAGGTAGGGGGTCACACCGGAGCCGGAACCCCTTATATCTGTGTCAGATGCTATCAACGTCGAGTAGCCGGTTGTTTCCAGACGGATGCCGGCGCCAAAGGATTGCTTCAGACTGCCCGCAGACTGCAACTTCAGATCCCGCCCGAAGTAGTCGGAACGAAATTGTCCGTCCTTCCTGAACTGATTGTAAGTCGTGATCCGGAACGATTCATACTGAATACCCGGAATCAGCATGAGGCTGTTTTTTCTGCCGAGGTACTGCAGATGCTCGGCCCGGGCGCGCATGTTTTCCCCGATATTCACCGTAAAAAGGGTTCTTGATGCAGGCAGTAAATAGTTCCTCGCCGTGGCATTGGCAATCAGACTTACCCCGGTGAAGGTATTGTAGTGCATGCCCAGTTTGCAGTTGATGGCCGGAGTCTCTTCTGTTTCAAAAATAATCCGGTAGCCAACAATATCAACCGGTTCAAGCCGGTAACGAATATAGCGAAAGTTGCGGGTACCGTAGGCCAGTCGGACCATTTCAGAAAGTTGCTGAGCCGAGTAATATTTGCCACCCTTAAAGTGTATGAACTGCCGGAAAGACGACAGCGAAACAGATGAAAGGCCCTCCACCTGACAGGAAATCAGCAAAACCGAATCCTGCCGGACAGGAACAGCGGGACGCACATGCAAAGAACCGTAAATCGCCGACAGCGAATCCGCCAGGTGTTTGAATACCGGATAATACTGGTTTCCGGTTTTGATTCCCGCTTCCAGTATTTCATCCGATTTGTCAAAACTGCCGGAAGAATATCCGTCAAGCGACTGATTGATAAAGCAGTTGCTGAGCCCGATCTGCCGCCTGTTGTCTTCTCCGTCCTTGAAAAATGCAATCTGCATCAGTACCTGCAGGGCATTGTTGAGATCCTCGTTCGGCTTCAGCCCGTGTGATACATTCGAGGCAATGACATAATCCGCACCCATTTCCCGCACCTCCGAAACAGGCAGATTTCTGACAATACCGCCGTCAACCAGCCGCATACCCCTGTAATCCACCGGCGTAAAAACACCCGGAATAGCGATACTTGCCCGGATAGCCGTGGTTATTTCACCGCTGTCCATCACCACCGCCGCTGCCGTCTCCAGGTCGGTGGCAACACAGCGGAAGGGAATTTCAAAATCGGAAAACGACCTTATTCTGTACGCAGGAAAAAGCAGTTCCGACAGTTGCAACCAGAGCTCCTGCGATTCCAGTGCGCCCGCCGGCACCTGAAAATGCCTGTTTTTAAAGGGCAATTCAACGGCGTACCTTCCATACTCCTCCTTCTCCTCCATTGCAAGCGCCCGCAGCGTAACCTGATTGGTGAGCAGCTCGTTCCAGTCCAGCTTCCTGACGATCTGCTCGATTTCATTGCCCGAGTATCCAACAGCATACAATGCGCCCATCACGCTGCCCATGCTCGTACCTGTGATGTAATCTATTTTCAGTCCGGCCGAATCAATGGCTTTCAATACGCCGATATGGGCAATTCCCTTGGCCCCGCCGCCACTCAGTGTCAGTCCTGTAAAGGGCCGCCCTGGTTGCTGGGCGATTGCTTTATGAGTAAAAAAAACAGAAAAAAGAACAAAAAGACAGCAAGCAGCAGGGTAAAAGGGTTTCATGGCAACAGACGAGGTTTGAAGTACAAATGTAGGTATCTGTCAACAGATTTCCCGATATTTCAGAATTATCCGATATTTGCCGGATACCTTTGTTTTCATGAAGAAAAACGTTCTGTTACCCGCTTTTGCCGCGTTTGTTCTGACAAACACCTGCCTTTCACAGCAAACATACCCGCTTGCCGCTCCTTCCGACAGTCGCCCCGGCCTGTATGCGTTCACCAATGCAACAATTTTCACCGACTACAAGACAAAAGTGGAAGGTGCAACACTCCTGATTCGCGATGGAAAGGTGGTGTCCGCCGGTACGGGTGTAGCTGTCCCGGCAGATGCCGTAACGTACGACTGCTCCGGAAAAACCATATATCCGTCATTCATTGATCTGTATGCCACCGACTACGGGCTCCCCGCTCCGCCGCCACCTGCCCAGGGCGGTCGCTTCGGTCAGCAACAGCCGCAGCAGCCCGCCACACCTGCCGAACCCAAAGGCGCAGCATACAGCTGGAACGAAGCGCTCAAGCCGGAATTCAACGCCGTCGCTCTGTTCACAAAAGATACAAAAGCCTCCGAAGAGTGGCGCAAACAGGGCTTCGGCGCCGTACTCACACACCGCTCCGATGGTATCTCCCGCGGTACAGGCGCACTCGTGCTGCTCGGAAATGAACGCGAACATGAGATGATTGTGTCAGACAGGGTGGCGCACTTTCTTTCACTGAAAAAGGGATCAAGCCGAAATCCATACCCAGGCTCACTCATGGGACTTGTAGCCCTGATTCGCCAGACATATATAGATGGCCAGTGGTATAAAACCGATGGTTACAAAACGGAGAAAAATTTGTCTCTCGATGCATGGAATACCGTTCAGAGCCTCCCTCAGGTATTTGAAGCCGGGGAAAAACTGGATATTTTCCGCATCAATCGCATCGGCGAGGAGTTCGGTGTAAAATATATCGTCAAAACAGCCGGCGACGAGTACCAGCGCCTGAATGAGGTGGCAAAAACAGGCTACCCGCTCATCGTACCGGTCAACTTCCCCGAAGGATACGACGTGCGCGACCCCTACGATGCCCTGAACGTATCGCTGGCCGAACTGAAACACTGGGAAATGGCGCCAGCCAACGCCGGAATGCTCCAGACAGCAGGAATCACATTCGCACTCACCTCAAACGGACTCAAGGAACGCTCAAAATTCCTTGAAAATGTGCGTAAAACAACAGAATATGGACTTACTGAAGAAAATGCCCTGAAAGCGCTTACGTTCACCCCCGCCACGCTCGCAGGCGCGTACAACTCGCTCGGAAGTCTCGAACCCGGCAAAACAGCCAATTTTATCGTGACAAATGGAAATATCTTCAAGGCTGAAACCAAAATTCTGCAAAACTGGTGCAACGGCACGGCTTACGATATCAACGTTGAAAAATCAATGCCCCGTGAAAAAATGGGCACCTACGACCTGAGGGCAGGCGATAAAAACTACACGCTCACGCTGAAAGGAAAAACCGATGCACCTGAAGCGCAACTGATGACTGCCGACAGCCTGAAGCTCAAGGCCAACTTCTCTTTCTCGCCAGGCGGTCTCGTCACACTCACGTTCCAGCCCGATACACTCAAAAAAGGAACAGTAGCCCTTTCCGGAGCTCCTTTTTCCGGCGGATGGTCGGGAACAGGTACGCTGCCCGACGGATCCTGGATCAGCTGGAATGCCACACAAACCAAAGGACCAGGCGGTGAACGCGAGAAACAGCCAACAAAGCAAAATCCGGTAACACCACCCGAAATCGGGACTGTTACCTACCCCTTCACAGCCTTCGGCTGGAAGGAAAAACCACAGGCCCGGACACTGCTGATCAGAAATGCAACAGTATGGACCAGTGAAAAAGAGGGTATTCTCCCAAACACTGATGTACTCGTGTCAAATGGGAAAATACAGCGGATAGGCCGCAGGCTCCCCGTCCAGGACAACGCCACAGTCATAGACGGTACCGGAAAACACCTCACCGCAGGTATCATTGACGAACACTCGCACATCGCCATCACCCGGAATGTAAACGAGGGCACCCAGGAAAGCACCTCGGAGGTACGAATCGGCGATGTTGTTGACTCGGAAGATATTGATATCTACCGCCAACTGGCCGGAGGCGTGACCAGCAGCCACCTTCTGCACGGATCTGCCAACCCGATCGGCGGCCAGACGCAACTGATCAAATTGCGCTGGGGTCTTACACCCGAAGAAATGAAGTTTCAGAACTGGCCCGGTTTCATCAAGTTCGCACTCGGTGAAAATGTGAAACAAAGCAGCTCTCCCAACAGCACCCGCTTCCCGCAAACGCGAATGGGCGTGGAGGAAACTTTCAACGACTATTTCACCCGCGCACAGGAATACGGCAAACTCAAACGCTCCGGCAAGCCTTTCCGCAAAGACCTGGAACTGGAAGCGCTGCTCGAAATCATTGAAAGCAAACGCTTTATCACCTGCCACAGCTATGTACAGTCGGAAATAACCATGATGATGCGCGTGGCCGAAAAATTCGGATTCCGCCTGAACACGTTCACGCATATCCTCGAAGGCTACAAGGTAGCCGATAAAATGGCAAAACACGGAGCAGGCGGCAGTTCGTTCTCCGACTGGTGGGCCTACAAACACGAAGTGTACGAGGCTATCCCGCAAAATGCCAAGATTATGGCCGATCAGGGCGTGGTCGTTGCCATCAACTCCGATGACGCCGAAATGGCCCGCCGACTGAATCAGGAGGCCGCCAAGTCGGTCATGTATGCCGGTATGAGCCAGGAGGATGCCTGGAAAATGGTGACCATCAATCCAGCCCGCCTACTCCACGTGGACGACCGTACAGGCAGTATCAAAGCCGGAAAAGATGCCGATCTGGTGCTCTGGAACGACAACCCGCTCTCCATATACGCCAGTGCCGATAAAACCTGGGTGGACGGCGCTGTCTATTTCGACCGCGAACAGGATGCCCGCCTGCAGGAGGAACTGCAGCGCGAACGCGCCCGAATCATCCAGAAAATGCAGGCAGAAAAGAAAGGTGGCGAAGGCGGTGAACGCCCGCGAGGCCCCAAAGAACACTACCACTGCGATACGGAAGGGGACGAGGGAAATTGATTGTCGGGCATCCGGAACTGAATCGGGCTTCAGGGTATGTCCGATGGCAATTCCGGATGCAATCCGCCCCTGAAATCCGGCCAGTTCCGCAGAACGGCAGGAGAATGCTGCGCAGCTTTTCCCACCATGAACATGGCCGGCAGTTTCTCAAGAGCCGGAGCTTTCATCTTTTTCCACTCTCTCACCGGCAGCGAACGTATCATCTCCGACTGCCCCGTGATGTCCTGCGCAACCCCGAACATGGTATCGGGATGGAGACTCTCCAGTGCCACCTCCAGCACCATCTGCGACCGATAGGGGGTTTCTATGAACAGATGGGTACTGCCGTGCTGCTGAGCCTGCCCCTCCAGCTTCCTCAGGTCGCGGGACAGCTCGGGCCTCTTGGGCGACAAGTAACCGTGAAACGAAAATTGTTGTCCGTTCATTCCTGAAGCCATCAGCGCCAGCAGAATGGACGACGGCCCAACCAGCGGCTTCACGCGCACACCCGCCTGGTGCGCCAGCGCAACAATCGGGGCGCCCGGATCAGCCACCCCCGGGCAACCAGCCTCCGACATCAGGCCGATATCGCGACCCGCCTCCACCGCCTCCCGGAAAACCCTGACAGCCTCATCCGGAAAATCGCGGCTTTCAATCTCAACAAATATCATTTCCTGCAGCGGCTTTACCGGCCCTGCAGACTTGACAAAATGACGGGCTGTTTTCGCACGCTCAACAATGAACACATCGAGCCGCCGAACGATTTCGGTCACATACAGCGGGAGTGTTGCCACCGCATCATCGGCAACAGGCGTGGGAATCAGATATAATGTACTCGACAAAACTTCTTGTTTTTGCGTAAATGTAGGATATTTGTGCAACAGTAACAGATACTTCTCAACATACATTCAATATGCGCAGACCAAAAAAAGATGAGTATTCCCCGTTTCATGCCAGTTATATCAGGTTATTGCCACCCAAAGGAACTGCTCTCGGCCTGCTGAAAAAAACTTTCAGGGAAACATCCCGACTGCTCGCCGATATACCGGAAGAGGCTGGCAACTTTGCCTATGCGGAAGGGAAATGGACTGTCAAACAGGTGATTATGCACCTCACCGATGCCGAAAGGGTGTTTGCATCCCGGGCTCTCTGGTTCATGCGTGCTGACCGCGCACCGCTTCCGGGCTTTAATCAGGACTTCTGGATGGAATACGCAGACGTGTCGAAGCGAACAGTCAAAGACCTGCTGAAAGAATGGAAAACCGTTCGTGACAACACCATTTTTCTCGTCTCCGGCTGCTCGGAAGAACAGTCGCTGCAAACCGGAACAGCAGGCAATTTCAGGGTATCTGCCAGGGCCTGCTTCTATATCATCATCGGCCATCACCTCCACCATCTCGAATTGCTGAAAGAGCGATATCTTTCAGTCAGTGATGCTGCACCATCTCCCGATTCATCAATGTAAATACCGTGGCGCCTGCCGCCGCTCCACCCAGTCCGCCAGCGAGGTAAAGCCACAAATCGTTCAGATCAAGTACCTCGGCAATTCCGGCACCCAGTGCCAGCGCCGGATTAAAAGCGCCGCCGCTGAGTCTGCCGGGTCCAAAACCGCAGGCAATCAGACAAAATCCCGATGCCAGCCCGGCAAATGAATGGTTATTACCGGAGGTAGCGCCCAAAAAGACGTATATCAGCGCAAATGATCCGAAAAACTCTGCCAGCATGGCACCGTACGTATTGTTGTTTCCGTGCATGGCCACCACCGGCTCCCCGCCACTCTCGCGCATGAATGCAGCCAGCGCAGCCGCAACAAGCGCGCCGAATACCTGCGCCGTAATGCCGGTAATGGCATCATTCCGCTCCACACGGCCGCACAGGGCGGCAGCCAGGGTAATTCCGGGATTGAAATATCCCGACGAACGACCAGTCATGTGCATCAGGGCCATCATCATGGCTCCATAGGCCAGCGGGGTAATCCGGAGCGTTTCCGAATATTCAGCGGAAAGAGAAAAACAAAGCGTGAGCAGGAAGGAGCCAATCAGCTCCGGGATGAATATTTTCAATGTATGTCGCGTTTGAAACGTGTTCAGAATTTTCTGACTGCGACAAAAATACGTCATTTTTGACTCGGCGAAAGAATACTGAACGTACAAAAAAAGGCATCTTTTCGTGCGCGCAGCTGTCGTACCTTCGCACCGCCTTAAAATTTTTTTTTTCAATGAGATATTTCTGCTCCCTTTTGCTGCTCCTGTCACTGACCACCATAAATATACCCACTATGGACGCTCAGAACCAACTGCTTTCCCCCGAACTTCTCTGGAAAATCGGAAGAACAGGCCTCGATGCGGTATCACCCGACGGAAAAACAGCCGTTTATGGTGTGGTAAAATACGACATGACCTCCAATAAAAGTACCCGGGCACTTTACCTGGTCAATGTGCAATCAGGAGAAACCAGACTGCTCACCGACCCCGAAAAAAGCAGTTTCGATGCCGAATTCCACCCGGATGGCAAAAAAATCGGATTCCTGCGCGACGGAAAACTGCACGAAATATCCACAGAAGGCCCGGGAGAGGCTGTCAAGGTAAGCGATCTCGAAATCAACGGATTTCACTACGCTCCCAACGGCAAACACGTGCTGTTCGCCCGGGATGTGAAACTCGAAAAGAATCTGCAGGAGGAAAACCCGGATCTGCCAGGGTCTTCCGGCAGAGCCTCTGACGGTCTCTTCTACCGACACTGGAAAAGCTGGCACGATTACGCATGGAGCAATGTCTTTTTCGTTGACTACAACAACGGAAAATTCTCTTCCGAGCCGGTCAATATTCAGGGCAACGAACGCTTCGACTCGCCTCTTTCTCCCGACGGCGGCATGGAACAGATCGCCTGGAGCCCCGACGCCCGATGGATTGTCTATACCTGCAGGAAACTCAACGGAACTGCTGAAGCCAAAAGCACCAACAGTGACCTGTATGCATACGAAGTGGCATCCGGCAAAACGCTGAACTTCACCGCCGATCTGGTGGGCTATGACCGCGACCCCGTCTGGTCGCCCGACGGCCGCTACCTGCTCTGGACAAGCCTCGAACGCGCCGGTTATGAAGCCGACCGACCGCGTCTGATGATGCTTGATATCCAGACGCAGCAAAGACAGGAACTCTCCGCAGGCTGGACGTATGAAATGAACAATCCCGTCTGGTCGGCCGACAGCAAGACCATCTATTTCCTGAGCAGTGAAAACTTCACTGCTCAGATTTACCAGTTTGCACTCGCAGACAAAAAAATCCGCCGTATCACCGATGGCGTACACGACTACACCTCCCTGAAAGGTACCGGAGCCGACCTGGTTGCCACCCGGACGTCCATGACAAGTCCGCCCGAAGTGTATGCTGTCAATGTCAGAACCGGCGCAGCCCGCCGCCTGTCTTTCGCAACTGAAGAAATATGGGGCAAACTCGCGCTGCCCAAAGTGGAGCGCCGTACTGTAAAAACCTTCGACGGAAAGGATATGAATGTATGGCTCGTGCTGCCACCCAATTTCGATCCGGCCAAAAAGTATCCCGCGCTCGTGTATGCGCAGGGAGGTCCGCAGTCGGCCCTGAGCCAGTTTTTCTCCTTCCGCTGGAACTTCACTCTGATGGCCTCGCAAGGCTACGTGGTAGTGGCTCCATGCCGCCGCGGCATGCCCGGCAGCGGACAAGCCTGGAACGACGCCATCACCGGAAAATGGGGAGATGCCATGAAAGACTACCTCTCGGCAACCGATGCCGCTGCCAAAGAACCTTTCATTGACGCCGGCCGGATGGGCGCCGTGGGCGCCAGCTTCGGAGGTTACGCCGTTTACTGGCTCGCAGGTAACCATAACAAACGGTTCAAGGCATTTATTTCACACTGCGGACTGTTCAACCTCGAAAGTTTCTACGGCACCACGGAAGAGGTGTGGTTCCCGAATTATGACTTTGAAGGCGCTTACTGGCAGCGGCCCGTCCCCAAAATGTACCTGAACGACAGTCCGCACCGCTATGTGCAAAACTGGGATACGCCGATCCTCGTCATCCATAACGAACTTGATTTCCGGGTGCCGTTTGGCGAAGGTATGCAGGCATTCCAGGCAGCACAACTGCGCGGCGTTCCATCACGGTTCCTCAGCTTCCCGGATGAAGGTCACTGGATGAGCAAACCGCAAAACAGCCTGCTCTGGCAGCGCGAGTTCTACAACTGGCTCGACAAATGGCTCAAATAAACGCTCCGCAATGAATTTGTACGAACAAATACAGGAGGCTGTAGCACACATCAGAAGCCGCACCGACTTCCAGCCCAAAACAGGCATTGTTCTCGGAACCGGTCTCGGAAATCTGGCCGACGAGATTCAGGTCTCTGCCGAAGTGGATTATGCAGATATTCCGCACTTCGCCCGCAGCACCGTGGAGAGTCACAGGGGCAAACTGATATTCGGTATGCTGGCAAACCACCCGGTGGCTGTCATGGCCGGCCGTTTCCACTGGTACGAAGGTTGGAGTATGCAGCAGGTCGTGTTCCCGGTGCGCGTCATGAAATTTCTGGGCGCCGAACGACTCATCCTGACCAATGCATCCGGCGGTATCAATCCGCACCTGAAGGGCGGGGATATCGTGGCCGTACGCGATCATATCAACCTGCTGCCCGAAAATCCGCTGAGAGGCCCAAACGACGAAAGGGTGGGCCCCCGATTTCCCGACCTGACCGACACCTACGACGCGGCACTCAGGAAAATGGCAGTCGAGACAGCCCGCGAACACCGGATCAGGCTGTTTGAAGGTGTGTATTCAGCACTCGCAGGCCCCAATCTGGAAACTCCGGCAGAATATGAAATGCTCCGGAAACTGGGGAGCGACTGCACCGGAATGTCATCAGTACCGGAAGCACTCGCCGCCAGACACCTGTCCATGCCGGTACTGATGCTGTCTATGGTGAGTAATGTATCATTTCCGCCTTCCGTAATAAAATCAACCACGCTCGAAGACGTCATAGCCGTGGCGAGTGAAGCCGAGCCAAAACTCCGGCTCATCGTCCGGGAAATACTGAAAAGACTGTAAAAATGATCGTATCCGCAATTGCAGCTGTCGCCACAAATGGCGTCATAGGTGCCGAAGGACAAATTCCGTGGTACTTGCCAGCCGATCTGGCATGGTTCAAAAAAACAACCCTCGGCCACCATATTATCATGGGGCGCAACAGCTTTCACAGCATAGGAAGACCGTTGCCCAAAAGAACAAACATCGTCGTCACCCGGGATCCGTTTTTCAGCGCCGAAGGCGTCCTGATCGCTCACTCCGTTGAAGAAGCACTCGGTATGGCCTTCGACGATGGAGAAACAGAGGCATTCATCATCGGCGGCGGACAGATTTACAGGGAAAGTATTGACCTCTGGGACAAGCTCTACCTGACCAGCGTGGATATATCCCCTGAAGGTGATGTGCACTTTCCCGAAATAAATCAGGAAGAATGGGTAGAAACATGGCGCGAAGAACGAGCTGCCGATGACAAAAATGAATTTGACTGCACCTTCCGGATTCTCGAACGCAAAGAAGCGGAAGAAGGATAATCCAGCATTTCCGGATGCCCGAATACCCCGGGTTGACAGGCTCACATTGTCATAACACCCGGGCGAAAGATCGCATGCGCATGCACCCGTGCACACAAAATGACCTGAAGCCTCCACGAAAACGCTTTCATTCAACAGCTTTTTTGTTATGAAACAGTTATTTCAAACACCGTAAAAGAACTGTAATAAGAGGTTATACGGCATTAAACCGCCTGAATTAAACATTTGGCGCCTTATTTTTCAAAAAAACATATTTTTTATGCCCGACGAGGCGCAAAACAGACCCCGTTTTTTTTATACTTTTGCAGTTGGAAATCTACAACCAATTCAAGTCCTGGTTATCTGATACATGGAAAAGAAGCGATTGCTCCTTATTACGCAGGAGATGGAGCCCTACACCGAAGGCAACGACATTTCAGCCCTCGTAGGCAAGTTACCCAAATTTTTACAGGATAACGGTTATGAATTAAGGATTCTGATGCCCCGCTATGGCGTTGTCAACGAGCGCAGGCACCGGCTCCACGAGGTGGTTCGCCTGAGTGGTATGAATATCATCGTTGATGACGACGATTATCCACTGCTCATCAAAGTAGCCTCGCTGCCAAATTCGCGCCTGCAGGTCTATTTCCTCGACAATGAGGAGTTCTTCAAGCGTAAACAGGTATTCGAAGACGAAGACGGAAAACCGTTCGAAGACAATGCAGAGCGTATGACCTTCTTCTGCAAGGGCGCTATCGAAACGGTAAAGAAATTCGGGTGGGCGCCAGACATCGTGTTCTGCAACGGCTGGATGACAAGTCTGATTCCGCTGTATCTCCGGACAACCTACAAGACCGAACCTATTTTCGCAAACGCCCATATTGTTTACGGAGCCTACGATTCTCTGCACGAAAAAGAGGGCGGAGAGCGTTTCTTCCAGAAGGCAGCGATTAACAACCTCTCAAAAAAAGATCTGGAACCTTACCGCAACGGCGAAGGTGTCTCGATGCATAAGGGAGCCGCTCATTTCGCCGACGCAGTCACTCTGGGCAGCGAAACACTCGATAGCACACAGGAATACCTGTCTGTTTCAGGCCCGAAACCGGTACTCCCGTTCACCCCGATCGAAGAGGCGCTGCCAACTTATCTGGAGTTTTTCCGAAACCTGACTCAAACAGAAGTACAGCGTTAATCCCGGGAGAAAGCCCAACGAAATCCGTCCGAATACCGTTATGTACAAGGACGTATAACTCTGTTACATTTATGACCAAACGATTCACTGTTCTGGCAGGATTTTCCTTCGCCATCCTCGCACTGTTCATCTCCGCCTGCAAGGAGCCAACTCCATTCGGCGCAGAACTCCTGGGCGACTCTTTCGCCGATCTGGAGTTCACAGATACTGTCACCGTACAGTGCTTCCTGGAGCGGGAAGACAGCATCCAGACCAGCGACCGGTCAGGAGCCCTGAATCACTTCCTCTGCGGAAAAATCAATGACCCCGTTTTTGGCCAGTACAGCGCCGAAATCTATACCCTCTTCCAGTCACAATCGCTGAACCCGCAGTTCGATACCACCAAAATTGTGTTCGACAGCCTGGTTCTGTATCTGAACTATTCTCCCGGTGGTATATACGGCGATACCCTGCAACCCCAAAACCTGCGCGTATATCGCCTGGACCAGCCGCTGAAGTTCGGAAATACTTACTACTCCACGTCGAAAATACCGGCAAGCGAAGAAATTGGCCGCCTCGACAATTTCTATCCGCGTCCCCAGCGCACCGACAGCCTGTTCGATGGCGTCAAAGGGGAGTTCCTGCGCGTTCGACTGAACGACGACTTCGGTCGCGCACTGATGAACATTGACTCGGCAACCTGGCTCGCCGATACAGCAGTGTATGACTTCATCAGGGGTCTGAAAATTGTATGCAACTCCACCAGCACGCCGGGCGCCATGCTCGCATTCGACCTCAATGATACCAAGCTGAGCAGAATCAGTATGTACTACACGCAGAAGAGCGATACCACCTCCAAACGCTTCGACTTCTTCTTCAGAAATACCAACAAGTTCACCCACTTCGATAATGACTACACAGGCTCTGAAGTAAACCCGCGTATCGGACAGCAACTCGAAGACAAACTGTACGTACACGGAATGGATGGCCTGAAACTGCGTGTCGTATTTCCCTACGCAAACAATCTCGACAATATAGCTGTTAACAAGGCGCAACTGGTACTCACTGCCGGAGAAGACGACCCCTGGCTCAAACCCGCAGACCAGCTCATCCTGACCGAGCCCCGGGGTGATACTGCTGCTGTCTTTACCAGTGATGTACTGTACGCCCTCGGCTCCACCGGCACCGGCAGCCTGGCAGCATTCGGCGGGTTCCCCGAAAAAGAAGTGCTGGGCAGCGTTACGAAAACCCGCTACCGACTCACCCTGAGCGACCATTTCCAGTCGGTGGTTGACGATGACAATGCACCTGACATCAATAACCGCACGGTTTTTGTCAATGTATATCCGAGAACGCGCTCCGCAAAACGTACCTGGTTCTACGGACCAAAAAGTTCGCTCTTCCCCGCAAAACTCGAACTGAAATACACTGTTATCCGATAATCAAATACAACTCGTCATGTGTGGAATAGTCGCCTATATCGGGCAAAAAAAAGCTTACCCGATCCTGATCAAGGGTCTGTCCCGGCTCGAATACCGGGGCTACGACAGCGCCGGCGTCGCGCTGCAGAATGAAAAAGGAGTTAATCTCTACAAAAAAAAGGGAAAAGTTGCCGATCTGGTAGCCTTCACTGAAGGCTGCGATACCAGCGGAAATGTCGGAATGGGCCACACGCGCTGGGCTACTCACGGCAAACCCGACGATATCAACGCACACCCGCACTCCGGAAATGAAGGTCGCCTCCTGCTTGTTCATAATGGTATCATCGAAAATTATGCGGTGATAAAAAGCGCCCTGCAAAAAACCAACGGCCACGTCTTTACCAGTGAAACGGATACAGAAGTACTCGTACACCTGATAGAAGAAATTCAGAAGACCGACAATCTGCCGCTGGAAGATGCTGTAAGAAAGGCACTCACAAAGGTACACGGCGCCTATGCCATCGTGGTGATGGACAGAAGTGAACCCGGCAAACTGGTCGCCGCCAGAAAAAGTTCTCCGCTCCTGATCGGAATCGGTGAAAATGAGTTTCTGGTAGCCTCCGATGCCACCCCCATCGTGGAGCACACCAAAAATGTGGTCTATCTCAGCGATGAAGAAGTGGCAACCATCACCATGGACGGAGGACTCGTCATCAAAAATCTGATGAATGAGCCCAGTTCTCATACCGTCCACTCGGTAGAACTGGAAATCGAACAGCTCGAAAAAGGCGGTTACGACTATTTCATGCTCAAGGAAATATTCGAACAACCCGTCACCATCGCCGAATGTATGCGCGGCCGTATGAACGCCGATGAGGGCTGGGTCCGACTCGGTGGTATGGAAGAACACCTGAAACGGATGCTCAACGCCCAGCGAATGATTATTCTGGGATGCGGTACTTCCTGGCACGCCGGCATGATCGCTGAATATCTGTTCGAAGACCTCGCCAGACTCCCCGTTGAAGTGGAATATGCCTCCGAATTCAGGTACAGAAACCCGGTAGTCAGGGAACAGGACGTTGTACTGGCCATCTCCCAGTCAGGCGAGACGGCAGATACCTTCGCAGCGCTGGAACTCGCCAGAGAACGCGGAGCCCTCACGTACGGTATCGTAAACGTGGTCGGATCATCCATCGCACGCCTGACGCACTCCGGATCCTATATCCACGTAGGCCCCGAAATCGGAGTGGCATCAACCAAGGCATTCACCGGACAGGTCACCATGCTCACCATGATGGCGCTGATTCTTGGCTATGAACGCGGCTATCTGCCCAAATCGGAATACCAGGAACTGGTACAGGAACTGTCTCTTCTGCCCTCCAAAGTGGAAAGACTCCTCAATACCTGCCAGAAACAGGTCGAATATATTGCCGGAGAACTCAAAGATGCCACCAATGCGCTGTACCTTGGCCGCGGATACAACTTCCCGGTAGCCCTCGAAGGAGCACTGAAACTCAAGGAAATCAGTTATATCCACGCAGAGGGTTACCCGGCAGCCGAAATGAAACACGGCCCCATTGCCCTGATTGATGAACACATGCCGGTGTTCGTCATAGCAACCAACAAAAGCGCCTACGAAAAAGTGGTTTCCAATATTCAGGAAGTCAAGGCACGAAAAGGTGTGGTAATAGCAATCGTCACGGAAGGCGATACCACCATCAAGTCTATCGCCGACCATACTATCGAAATACCGGACACACGCGAGCCCTACACGCCGCTACTGTCTGTAATACCACTCCAGCTTCTGGCATATCATGCCGCCGTTTTGCGCGGCTGCAATGTTGATCAGCCCCGAAATCTGGCAAAATCAGTCACCGTCGAATAAATTTCACCGAAATAACTGTACATGAACAGTGTCAAAATAGAGTACAATACCGAAAAACCAGCCGTACGATACCCGGAATACGGCCGCGCAATCCAGGAAATGGTAGAACACGCCAAAACACTGGAACCACGACCGCTCCGCCAGAAAACTGCCGAGTCTGTCATCGGACTGATGATGATGCTCAGCCCAAGCAACCCCAACCGAAACATGGATGATTTCAGGGAAAAACTCTGGAATCACCTGTTCGCTATCGCCAACTACGAACTCGACGTGGATCCTCCGGCAGGTATCGCAATCGTCAAACCGGAAGAAAAACCACGACCAGAACCCCTCGGATATCCCAATCCAGCCACCCGCATGCGCCATTACGGAAACAGTGTTCATGCACTCATACAGAAAGCGATTGAAATGCCGGAAGGCTCCAAACGGGAAGGATTTGTAGAGGTCATCGCCTCATATATGAAACTCGCCTACAAAACCTGGAACAAGGAGCACTACGTGAGTGATGATATCGTCAAGGAAGACCTCGAAATACTGTCTAACGGACAACTTTCACTCCACGAAGGGTATGAGTCGCTGGACAAACTCGCAGCAGGTGCGGGCAGGCTTGACAAGGAAAAAGGCGGAGGCCGACAGCGAAACCGCGGCGGAGGCGGAAAAAACAACAAGGGCGGCAATCATAAACGAAACCGCAATGGTGGCGGCGGAAGCGGTAACGGTGGCGGTTACAACAAACGCCGCAAACGCTGATTACCCGCAGGAAAGTCCGATAACTGGTCAATATTTCATTCATGCCACTGGATCAACAACACGAATACGAGCGAACGAAGAAAGAACAGGGCGAAATGTCCTTCTTTGATCATATCAGTGAGCTGCGCAAACATATCCTGCGCTCGGCGATTGCCATATTCACATTGGCAATAATCAGTTTCATATACAAGGATTTCGTATTCAACAATATCATTTTCGGCCCCAGAAGGCCTGATTTCCCCACATACCAGGTTCTCTGCTGGGCTTCTCACCAGATGGGACTCGGTGAAGCCATGTGCATCACACCCCCCAAATTCGACCTCATCACCCGGCAGCTCGGCGAAGTGCTTATGCAAATTCTGTATGTGTCGTTCTGGTTCGGTGTCATCGGCGCATTCCCCTATATTTTCTGGGAAGTATGGCGGTTCATCAGTCCCGGATTGCATGAACACGAACGAAAGGTAGTAAGGGGTATCGTTGGCATCTGTACTTTTCTCTTCTTCCTGGGAATCGTATTCGGATATTATGTCATAGCCCCCTTCTCCATCAGTTTCCTCGCAGGATACACGCTCGAAGGCCTTGAGGTCGCGCCAACGCTCGACTCTTACGTCACATACATGACGATGTTCACGATTCCTACCGGACTCATTTTCCAGATGCCGGTAGCCGCATACTTCCTCGCAAGAATTGGCCTGATCGGCGCAGCTTTCCTGCGCGAATACCGCCGTCACGCCATCGTGGTCATTCTCATCATTGCAGCCATTATCACGCCTCCGGATGTGGTGTCCCAAACGCTCGTGGCTATCCCTCTGCTTTTCCTGTACGAAATCAGTATTATGGTGGTGGCACGCGTTCAGAAAAAACAGGCAATCAAAGAGGCACTGGAAGAAAAATCGGGATCCAGTGTGCAACGATACTCCGATGACGTGTGACGGTCTATGCTCCGCTATTTCCTGCGACGACTGCTCATTGCACTGCCCACACTGCTGATTGTTTCACTGGCAGTATTCGGTATCAGCAAGTGCGCTCCCGGGGACCCAGTCGAAGCCCTTTTCACAGAGGAATTGCGAACCGAACCCGGACAGGAAGCCGAACAGTACAGACGGGCAGCCCGGCAACTGGGCCTCGACAAGCCTGTCTTTTACTTTACTCTGGCACCGGCGCCTTTCCCGGATACATTCTGGGGCGTCTATCCTGCAGAACGCCGCAAACGACTGTCAAAACTCGTGTTCCAGACGGGCAACTGGCCGAATGTGTCTCTGTACGACTCCAGTCTGTCTGCATTTTCCAGATCAGTTCTCTCTCTCGGCGATACCTCCAGCGCACGAAGAAGTATCGCACCGGAACTGTCGCTGCTGATGACGGCATCCCGACTGGAAGAAATTGAAGCATCGGTCCGGAAAATATCATCACTGACAGATTCGCTCCCTGACAGAGAAAAACTGACGCCCGGCCTTGCCTCCCTGCAGTCGGACGTACAGCGCATGCAGCAAAACAAAAACCCGCTGAAAATTTACCAGCCGGCATTTCACTGGAACGGAATCAGTAACCAGTATCACACATGGCTCACCGGCTTCCTGACGGGAGACTGGGGACTCACACGACGTATGAATCCGGTGTGGGTTGAATTAAAACCTGCCCTGCTGGCCACCGTAACTCTCAGCGGAACTGCCCTGCTGCTCGCCTTCCTGATCGCCATCCCGCTCGGCGTGGAAATGGCCCGATTCCAAAACAGCCGGTTCGACCGGTGGTCAAAACAACTCCTCTTTTTTCTCCACTCCATGCCCGTTTTCTGGATGGGAGGCTTGCTGGTTATCCTGTTTACCGGCAATATTTTCGGAAAACCGCTTGTCGAAAACCCGTACCTCGATATCACCGACCAGTGGATGGCCGGCTCCGAATCCTTCCCGGCGTGGTTCGTCAGAAAACTCACCAGATTCGTTTTACCCATCGCGGTACTCACGCTCCACGCACTCGCGCTGATTGCCATACAAATGCGCGGAGGTATGATCGAAACTGTCCGGCAGGATTATATCCGCACGGCCCGGGCCAAAGGCCTCAATGAAGATGATGTTTACTGGAAACACGCATTCCGGAATGCTCTTTTCCCGATTATCACCCTGCTCGGCGCACTGCTTCCCGCACTGCTCACCGGATCGCTGGTCGTCGAAACACTGTTCAATTTTCCCGGACTGGGGATAAAAATACAGACAGCTTTTCTCCATCATGACCTCGGTACGCTCTCGGCTGTTCTTATGGCCGTAGCCATACTCACCATAACAGGCAATATCGTCGCCGATATGATGTACGCACTGGCAGATCCGCGCGTGCGCTTCTCCGGTTAGCCCCCCCGGAACTGCGAAATGTCGGGAATAATCAATACTGAAGATAAAATTGACCATAAACGACACTTAATTAAGTATATATATCATTTATTATAACTTCAGATATTTTTGTAGTGTTATTCTGATTATTTAACCTGTTACAGAGGTAGCCTGCCGCTAAACTGTCTATCCCGGATAAACCGGAGACTATCTTCGTAAAACAATATTCGTCTGATATGAAAACACTTGTCACCCTCGCCCTTGTTACTCTGCTCTGCTCTGCCACAAAAGCCAATGGAGTGGCTGTCGTTGATGCCGGTGATGGCACGTACCTACAGCTGACTGCTTCTTTTGTCAGTGTCACAGTAGAAAACCAGATTGCCATCACCAAAACCACACAGGTATTCAATAACCAGTTTTCAACGGCAAAGCACATCACGTATGCTTTCCCGATGCCAGCCTCAGCCAGTGCCGTAAAACTCCGCAGACAAAGTAACGGACTGTGGTATGAAGCCAATCTCGGCGCGAATGCTCAGGACACAATACTGCCGGGCGGGGGGGGCGGAACAGGAACAAACCCGGCACTTAAAAACTATTTGGGCAATTTTCCCTTGTACTTCACGGTGCTGGAGTCCGTCGAACCCAATACTACAATCACCATAGAACTCACTTACGTGGAACTGCTGCCATACAAAAATGGCGTGGTCACCTGCAGTTATCCGGCAAAATATACGAGTATTCAACCGGATGCTCTCGGTACGCAGCAATTCGACTTCCAGCTCTCGTCAGGCAGAAAAATTGAACAACTGACTTGTGTGTCGCACCCGGGCACACCGGTATCACTCAGCGACTATGAAGGCTCTTTGTCCAAAACGATCGTCAGCAGTACTGCATCTGACAATTTCAGGGTAGAATACAGACTAAGTGCCGGTGATCTTGGTCTTTTCGACTTCAGTGTATTCCTGAGTGATACGCCCGGGTGCGACAACTACGGCAATGGCTTCTGCGCTTTTGTGGTGGAGCCCAACCCGAACCCGAATGCCGACATAATCCCCAAGGTGTTCACGCTGATCATTGACAAATCGGGCAGCATGTACGGCAGCAAGATGCAACAGGCCAAGGAGGCAGCCTCCTTTATTGTTGACAACCTGAATATCGGCGATAAATTCAACATAGTGGCGTTTGATAATACCATCTCCTCATTCGAAGACGACCATGTGGACTATGATGCCTCCACACATCAGGCAGCTCTTGATTACATCTCGACAATTGCCTCCGGAGGATCCACCAATATTTCCGGTGCATTCAGTACGGCGATTCCACAGTTCAGCAATGACTCCGGAGAAACCTACAACATTATTATTTTCTTCACCGACGGGAATCCTACTGCAGGAATTACTTCGACCAGCGGCATCCTGAATTTAATCAGCGGCCTCGTCACCACAGTTGAAAAAGAACTGACTATCTTCACATTCGGAGTCGGCGAAGACGTAAACAAACCACTCCTCACCACTATTGCACTCGAGAACAATGGCGTGGCCCAGTTCCTCGACAACAACGAACTCGCCTCTTCTATCAGCAATTTCTACCAGACGGTCAGAAATCCGGTGCTGCTGAACACCGCCGTCGCTTTTGAACCAAATGTAATTTATGAGACCTATCCGATAGATATGCCCAATCTGTACAAGGGAAGTCAGATGATCGTGGTGGGCAGGTATAACGAACCCGGCCCCGTCAATGCCCTCTTCTCCGGAACAGCATTCGGCGCACCTGTTTCCTATCATTATCCGATTCAACTGACCGATAAAGACAGCCTGAAATACCGTTTCCTGCCCAAAATATGGGCCAAACAGAAGGCCGCACACCTGCTGCAACTGTACTACGCTTCCACCAATCCATCAGAGAAGGAAACGCTGGAGGCCGAAATTAAAAATCTGAGTACGTGCTACGGGGTAGTCACTGACCTCACCAGTTTCGTGGACAATACGGGCGGAGGAACCATATCCACGCTTGAAATTCCGAATCAGGAAGAGGGCGCTTCTCCCGTCAGCATAAATACAGTTTCACCCAACCCGGTCTCCGATCAGACAAAGCTGTACTTCTCGCTCACGGAAGACTTCGTCGGTGATGTAACGATTGAATTGCGCGATATGACGGGCAGACTGGCAGGGTCATGGGTTTTCCCGGTCAGTGGTGCCGGCGACTATGTATTCAGCCTTCAACTGGAAAAAGGTATCGAAAAAGGAATTTACCGGATCAGTATCCATACGCCCGGTGGTACCGCAGGCGCCATGCTGATAATCAGATAACCGCAGACCGGCCTGCCCGGGCGCCCTCTCTCTTTTTTGCCTATCTTTGCAGCATAAAACCACCACTGATGGCGAAAGAATGGACGCTCGGGCAGAAAGCCGCGGGACTGAAACAGGAAAAAGAATACGCACTGCTCGTCGGACTCATCACGCCCGATGTCACCGAAACGCAGGCACACGAATACCTCGACGAACTGGAATTTCTCGCCATGACTGCCGGCGCAGAAACAGTAAAACGATTCACCCAGCGCCTTCAACACAGGGATGCACGCACTTTCATCGGAAGTGGAAAGGTACTGGAGGTCAGACAGTATCTCGAGCGGCATGAGGAAATATCCATGGTCATCTTCGACGATGATCTCACCGGAAAACAAACCAATCTGCTCGAAGAAGCCCTGAAAGTGAAGATTATTGACCGATCAACCCTGATCCTCGACATTTTCGCCAACAGAGCCCAGACCGCTCAGGCAAAAACTCAGGTCGAACTCGCCCAGCTCAAGTATCTCATCCCGCGCCTGCGAGGCCTGTGGACGCACCTCGAACGCCAGCAGGGCGGTATCGGTATGCGCGGCCCGGGTGAAACACAAATAGAAACCGACCGGCGTATCGTTCAGCAGAGGGTCAAATCGCTGGAAGAACGCCTGAAAGATATTGACAGGCAAAGCCAGACGCAACGCAAAACCCGCGGTGAACTGATCCGCGTTGCCCTGGTAGGTTATACCAACGTCGGTAAAAGCACGCTCCTCAACCTGCTCTCAAAATCGGAAGTGCTGGCCGAGAACAAACTGTTCGCCACGCTCGACACTACTGTTCGCAAAGTGGTCATCGGAACCATGCCTTTCCTGCTCTCTGATACGGTTGGTTTTATCCGGAAATTACCCCACCACCTCGTGGAAAGCTTCAAAAGCACCCTCGACGAGGTGCGTGAAAGTGATATTCTCCTGCACGTGGTGGATGTCGCTCACCCGCAGTTCGAAGACCATATCCGGACAGTGCAGACAACGTTGCAGGAAATCGGAGCCGCCGACAAACCCACGCTCATGGTGTATAACAAGATTGATCTGTACCGCGAACGCTACTTCGATGATCTGCTCACATCACAGGAGAAAATTGACATCGAAACTGACCTGCGCGAACGGCTCGGCGCCAACTTCGGCGAAAATGTGTTCATCTCTGCTCATACCAGAGAAGGTATAGAACAACTGCGCGACCGGATGACCCGCCTCATCAAGGAGGCGTATGTCATCCGGTATCCACATCAGGTCAAAAGCTGGTAAATTTATATTTTTATCATCTTCCGGGTGGATTTGTGCTGCCCTGCCGCCACCTCGCAGTACATCACGCCCTGTGGGAGACCCGAAACCGTGAACTGGTTCATACCCTTTCCGCAGGCAGCCGTGCGTGTGAGCAACAGTTTTCCGCTGATGTCGAAAATACGCAGGGTAGCCTCTCCCGCAGCTTCCATGTTGAATGGTATGACGGTTTCTTCACTGAAAGGATTGGGGCGGTTCTGGTAAAGTTCAAATCCGGTGATCTCGGGAAATGAGAGTGACAGTGCGCGTGTCTGTTTTCCGGTATAAACTTCGGGCTGCAGACGCCGTGTGCACAAAGAAACCATCTCGGGCAGACGGGCATCTTTTGTCTGACGGCATTTCAGGGTAACTTCCAGGTTTTCGGCCGATTCAGTTACTACGGAAAGTGTGTTATCGCGGCTATTTAAGTACAGATTGTCCTGACTGACATTTCCTCCGGCAACAGCCTCCAGCAACTCCATACCATCAAACTGAAGTTCAAACTGGCAACCGGAAACCAGTTGTCCGGGCGAGAGTTTCAGCGTGACAAGATCACCATCTCTTTGCTCACTGATTACCCTCAGTTCAGCAGAATCATCCTCCCGGTCGCTCTGTCCGTCAGCAGATCCCCCGACGGCGCTTCCGTTGATATCGCCGATTTTGACACCGATGAAATCGCCACCATTTTTGGAGGCGCTGATATCACCGACGCTTATACTGCCGGGAACGGGGAACTTGAAGGGATTGGGCTGCGGAAACACATAGCCCGCGGGAATAAACCGCCAGGAGGTGTTATTGGGGAGTTCCATGTAAATACCCAGAATCAGATTGCGGAGCTCCACAATATCGAAAGTGGTAATCGTACCGGAATTGTTGGCGTCAGCAGCAATCATCTGATAGGGAGAAAACGGCTGGTTTCCGTCAATGTAATCCTTGATAAGTACAAGATCATACGTCGAAACGCCATTCAGCGGATAATTGTCTTTCAAGGGAGCAACGCGCATGCTGTTTACTGTCGGGGTAGATGCCGGAATTTCGTAATTCCCATCGAACAGGTCAAAGAGGACAAACGGAGGCACAAACGGCGTGGCAGAAGTCAGGGAAATCTGAAATTCCTGTATCGGGTCTCCGCTCACAGTGTAAACATCACCCCCCAGCCCGGAAGAGCTCATGTTACAGTTGCCATTGTTGTCCTGTACCAGCAGATTTGCCTGACAAAAATCGGCATTCCCTGCGTTATCAATGCACCAGAGTTCCACAGCCTGATTTCCCAGCTCGGCACAATTGAACACAACGCTGGTTTGGGGATTCCCGTTGCCATCAACCGGAAATCCCGTACCGGTACCTGCCTTTCTTACACCGTATCTGAGCGCGTAATCAGGCGTACAGTTGTCCTCACCATACCACAGAAAATCGGTGGCCCATAACTGAATCAGGTCGGTTGGCATGATATTGACGCTCAGATTGTTTAAACAGACCACCGCAGGAGCCTTGCTGTCGCGTACATGAATAATATACTCCCGGTATGTTGCGTTTCCACAGGCATCGTCAACAACCCATTTGATTTTATGAATGCCGTGTGGCAACACCGGATTGACATAAACATCCGGATTGCCTGAGGTATTAAAGCGAAGACGAGCCGTAGTGGTGGTGCTGTCTTTAATCTGCTGAAGGGCAAATCCCCATTTTTCCGTACTCCATACCGGGCGACCATCGAACTGCCTGTTCTGCGCAGTTCCGGTTACGTTGCCATAGGGTACATTGTTCCAGCCCAGACCGGAAGCGCCCAGTTCATTGCTGTTTATCCTTGTTTCCATGACACCATCGCCATCCAGATCGAGAAACAACTGAAATCCGATATTCACATCTCCGCAGGCATCGGTAGCCTGAATACTGATATCTGCCTCGGCTTCACACAAATCGTGGGTGCTGTTCACATTGTCCCACCAGTATATTTCATTCCAGAGTTGAGCCTGGTTGGCGGACACATCATTCACCTGTTGCTCACCGACCGGGGCCGATGTAATCTCGGGGTCCTGTGAATCTGCCACCCTGATGAGTTGCGTGTATTTGTATCCGTTGGCATTGGCATCGTAAAATATCGAAAAGTCTGTGGGCGCTGCATCTGTCGGATTGATTTTTACGATGGTTGACCGCCACGGGTCACCGGGTGTCTGAATGGAAGATACCGTTGGGCCGGGCAGATTGGCCGGGTGGCTGGCAATCGCATTGGGCGCCGGATTGGGTACTTCGATGAGCGGGAGTGCCGGATCGAAAGTACACCAGTTGATTATGGTCCATTGCCGCTGAATCCGGTAACAGGCATCGGGCACTACAGAAGTTATCAGGTCCTCGCTGCTCACCGCCAGCAACTCACAGTCTTCGCCATAAAATACAGGCTCCCCATAACTGGGGCCCATGTTACAGCTGGTGACAATCACATCATTGGGAAACCGGATAAAATAATCCTGCAGATAGTTTACATCAATATGTTGGGTACAACTTCCGGTAACACCCGCGGAATCGGACACCGTGAAAGTACGCGTGACACGTCCCCGCAGACAGAACGTGTCAAACTGGCTATAATCTGTCTGAACAGATACAGACACGACCGAACTGCTCTGGCTCGTGATACCAGGATAGGCAAACAGGCTGGGATCATACTGCCCGCACGACACCGTGATATCGGGAGATGCCGTGCAGGCAGGCGGATTCAGCGTATCGGCCTTTGACAAAAAGGAACCGTTCCCGGCACACAGCCGGGTAAAAAACAGAAACAGGGTTGCGGTCAGCAGCAGGCGTTGGACAGTCATTTTCGTGTATTTGATGCGTTTGTAACTGCCCGGCCGGTCGCGTCCGGGTTATTACGGTGAATTATTGATACATGGCTTCGATTTCTCTTGAAAACTTGTCCATGATTACTCTTCGTTTGAGTTTGAGCGTTGGTGTGAGCTCTCCTTCCGATCCGTCAGCCTTCACCGGCTCCCATACATCCGGCAACAGCGTGAATTTCTTGACCTGTTCAAAACGGCCGAAATGCTCGTTTACGCGCTCCAGCAACATCTCGAACCGGTGCCGCACTTTCGGATTGACAATTGCCTCCCGGACGCCCTTCCATTCCTCCCCGTGCTTTTCATACCAGTTCCTCAGTCCGTCCACCGACGGAACAATCAGCGCCGACACAAATTTCAGGTTTTCACCCACAACCATCGCCTGCTCCACGAGATAGTGCTCCTTGAGAATAGACTCGATCGGGGTGGGGGCCACGTACTTTCCGCCGCTCGTTTTGAGGAGTTCCTTTTTTCGATCTGTGATTTTCAGGTATTTATACCCACCCTTGCCTTCAACAAACGTGCCAATATCGCCGGTGGCAAGCCATCGCTCTCCGTCAATGATGCGAATCATCTCGTCTGTTTTCTCTGGCTGTTTGTAATAGCCCAGCATGATGCCCGGGCTTTTGGCCAGGATCTCTCCTTCGCCCGGATTGTATTCGGAAGATGGCTCAATCCGGATGGTTACTCCTTCCAGTGCGGCGCCTACGGTACCGAGTACGCAGGGATGTTCCGGCCTGAAACCATTAAAGGTAAGTCCGGGAGCAGCTTCAGTGAGTCCGTAGCCCTCCCGCACCATCACACCTGCCGCATTGAAGGCTCGCAGAATTCGCTGCGGACAGGCACTGGCTGCGGTAGTCATACCTTTCAGGTTTCCACCCAATGCCTCCCGCCACTTGGAAAACACCAGTTTCTGGGCAATTTTCCACTCAAGGGCCTTCCATCCGGTAAATTGTTTGTCGATATCCCACTCATCGGCCAATTCGAGAGAACGAAAGAAAATCCAGCGTTTGGGTCCCTTCAGCGCCATACCCTTCGCCAGTATTTTTTCATATACCTTCTCCAGCAGTCGGGGAACGCAGGTGAAAAAATGAGGTTGAATGGCCCTCAGATCGCCGTCTTCACCGCCAAGCGCCTCGGGAGTAGTGAACGAAACACTCCCGCCATAAGCCGTGAAAGCATACACAGCAGCCCGCTCATACACGTGGCTCACGGGGAGGAAGCTGAGAATCCGGTCGCCCGGACTTATCGGCGCCAGATTTCTCAGCGTCTCCACATTGAATGCGATATTTCTGTGTGTGAGCATCACCCCCTTGGGATTTCCGGTAGTACCCGACGTGTAAATAAGTGTTGCCAGATCGTCAGGAGTGATGGTTGCACTGATTTGCTTCACTTCGGAATAATCACTGTCCGCCGGAGCGAGTATTTCACTCCAAACGGGCGCTCCGAACCCGTCAAAAAAACAGTATATTTCCTGCAGAGACGGCGTTTTCTCACGGGCCTTTTTCAGCTTGTCGTGCAGATCACCATCGCCGACAAAACAGAATTTTGACTCCGATTCATTCAGGATATATTCATACTCCCTCGAACTGATGGTAGGGTACATGGGCACATTCTGTACCCCTATCTGGAGCATCGCGAAATCAAGTGCCACCCATTCGGGTATAGTCTGGTAAACAACCGTGGCCACCTTGTCGCCAGGTTTCAGGCCGAGCCGCAGAAGTCCCAGACTGGCTCTGTTAACCATTTCAACCATTTCTGTGGTGGAAAAATACTTCCACTCACCATTAACTTTACGCCCGAATGCCCGGTCAACCGGATGGTTCTGAAGTTGCTCGTAGAGGTAATCAAAAAGACGTTTTTCGTAATTCATGTGACGGTATTTTTTTATTGAAGAACGGTATGCCCCGGGAATCAAGCGGTTGTTTTTCAAAACATTTTGTGAAACATCCGTGAGAAAGCGGTAGAATACAGTCTGGCGTGTTTCACCAAAAAAACCTTGAACAGCCACAAAAAAACGAAAATATATTTGCAGACAATGATATTTTGTTTTCAAAAGCGCCAAAACCGGCAAACACGGCAAAATCACTATTGGCAAAATCAAAACAAAACAAATAATTTTTTTTTAAAAACTATTGATAATCACTTGTTTGCATAAAATTAACATTGCATCTTTGTAGGCTATTTTTTGGGAAAGTGTCTCTTTTATACCAGCCTGAAAGACTGGTTTTTCCTCTCGGAGAGGCATATCGTTTTTTTACTGATCATGCCGCCTTCACCATCAAAAGTGAAGCGGCCATTTTTCGCCCCGGGCCAATTGACCCGCATGGCGGCTTAATCCAACCCGCGCTCCGGAACCCCTGAAGTTTTTCTTCAGCACCGAACAGACTGTGAGTAAAGCAATATAAATTGGCAGGATGAACACCATCGCACAACAACCGCTCAAACTGGGATTAATGAAAGGTTTTTAATAACGCATAACACGGTTAAAACCATGGAAAAAAGAATAAAAAACCAACTGGGCAACTTAGCAACGAAATGGGACCAACCGTAGGAGTAAAAATGTGACTTGGGTAAATTCAAAGGTTTCGCATCATCCATTAAACGTTGGGTACCTGCGGCCTCATAATATTTTTCAATAGAGGTGTCTAAGGCGACAAACACCTTTCGATCTTTAAACAACAACTCGTTTTCTAACCGTTGTTTTTGGTTCGGATTAAGATTTCCAATAATCTCTTCTTGTTTTTTCAAAGCCTCACGGTTGACCACAAAGTCCGAAAAATCTTGCCAGTACGTCGTAGAGGCAAAATAAACAGCCAGTAACAGTAAAACAGGCATAACATATTTTGCATTGATGTATGGAGTTCTGAACTTACCGCGTGGGATATCGGTTCGATGTTGTAACATTAATACTCCGCCGCAAACTAATACAAAAGCGAAAAGCGTACCGATACTGCACAAATCCGTGACCATGGTTAAATTCATAAATAGTGCAGGAATAGCGACTACAAATCCTACCACGATGGTCGCGAAAGAAGGAGTTTTATATTTGGGGTGAACTTTGGAAAATTTTGCGGGCAGCAATCCGTCGCGGCTCATACTCATCCAAATTCTCGGCTGTCCCATTTGAAAAACCAAGAGAACAGAAGCCATTGCAACTACAGCGCTCACGGCAATGATGCCGCTCAGCATTTTTAAATCAATTTTTTCAAAAACAAACGCAAGGGGATCACCAACATTCAACTGATTATACGATACTATTCCTGTAATAACTAAAGCAATAGCAATATAAAGTATCGTACAAATTATAATCGCCCACATCATTCCTCGGGGCAAGTCGCGTTGGGGATTTTCACATTCTTCCGCCGTGGTTGATATGGCATCAAAACCAATATAGGCAAAAAATACCGATGAAACACCTTTTAAAATTCCGGTGAAACCATTGGGTGCAAAAGGCGTCCAATTGCCAACATCAACGTAAAAAATCCCAACGCACAATACCAACAAAAT
>CAILQK010000391.1 GCA_903836265.1 uncultured Bacteroidota bacterium
CCATACCTGTTTTCCATCGGACTTCATCCGCTGAAAAACTATGCCGTGGCACTCCCGCTGCTCGTGGCCGAGCCGCAGTTACGGTGGGTAATAGCGGGGTCCGATGTGCACGGACACAGGGCCAAACTTGAGGAAGCTGCCAGGGAAATGGGCGTTTCAGACAGACTGCAATTCGCAGGGGTTGTAACGGAACAGGAAAGGAATTTGTTATATACCGGTTGCAGGGCGCTGGTATTCCCCTCACTGGCTGAAGGTTTCGGACTGCCTGTGCTGGAGGCCATGTCGGCCGGGAAACCGGTTTTTCTGTCGGCTCTCACCAGTTTGCCGGAAGTCGGAGGAGCTGAAGCATATTATTTCAGAGACTTTGAACCTGCGACCATCATTTCAACATACCGGAAAGGAATCATGGAATATGACAATGATCCGGGGAAAAAAGAAAGACTTAAACAGTGGGCCGGCCAATTTACATGGGAAAGAGCGGCTTCAGACTACATCGGATTTTTCAACAGCATGCTTGAAAAATCCGGGAAACCCGAAAAAAATGAAAATGAACTTTAACGATCTGAATAAAATATACTTCATCGGTACAGGCGGCATCGGAATGTCGGCGCTGGCCCGTTACTTTCTGCTGCATGGCATGGAGGTACACGGCTATGACCGCACTGAAACTCCGCTGACCCGCGCACTGGCTGACGAGGGCATGCACGTTCACTACACCGACGATGTGTCGTATATTCCGGAGGGCGTTGATCTGGTTGTCTATACGCCTGCGGTACCCAAAGAACACGGCGAGCTGAACTGGTTCCTCGAACGTGGCTATCCGGTGAAGAAGCGCGCCGAGGTGCTTGGCATTATCAGCAAAGCCAGGCGGTGTGTGGCGCTGGCGGGTACGCACGGCAAAACTACCACATCCACCATGACAGCCTGGCTGATGCGCTCGTGCGGGATAGACGCTTCCGCGTTTCTGGGAGGGATTTCCGGAAATCTCGGAAGCAACTTCGTGGAAGGAAAAAGCGAGTGGGTGGTGGTGGAGGCTGATGAGTACGACCGTTCATTCCTTCAGCTGTACCCTGAAATTGCAGTGATCAACTCGATTGATGCCGACCATCTTGATATTTACGGCAGTGAGGAAGGGGTGCGTGAAAGTTACCGGGCTTTCTCCGGACAGGTGAAGGAGGGTGGCGTCCTGCTGCTCGAGAATCACGTTGATATGGACGTTCCGGGTGCACTGCGCTTCGGAACCGGTACAGGTGACTTCAGGGCCGTGAATATTCGGGCAGACGACGGGTTCATGGTATTTGATTTGCAAACAGATTACCCCGGACTGCCGGGCGAGCTGTCCGGACTGAAGCTGCCGTATCCGGGACTGCATAATGTGCGGAATGCAGTGGCAGCCATAGCCTCGACCCTGCTGGCAGGTGGCCATCCTGAAAAAATAGCGGAAGCACTTGCCGGGTTCAGGGGCGCCAAACGCAGATTTGAAGTAATTGCACGCACAGCAAAGACCGTGTATGTGGATGACTACGCACATCATCCGGCCGAACTGGAGGCAACCATTGATGCAGCAAGGCTGATGTATCCCGGAAAAAAAATTACCGGCGTATTCCAGCCGCATCTGTTCTCGCGCACGCGCGACTTCGCGGATGCTTTCGCCGCTGCACTCGACAAGCTCGACAACTGCCTGCTGCTGCCCATCTATCCTGCCAGAGAACAACCCATAGATGGCGTCACTTCGGAAATGCTGCTGGCGAAAATGACCCTCGGCAACAGAGAACTCGTTCAGAAGAGCGAACTACTGGAAATGATCGGAAATAACCATCCGGAACTGCTCATTACTATGGGTGCCGGAGATATAGATACCCTCGTGGAACCCCTGAAAAATCTGATTGAAAACCATTGAAAAACCCAAAATGCACATTGAATGATCAGCTTGTCCAAAATCCGGTACGACCGTATCATCTGGTTGCTGTTCCTCCTGATCGTGGGGCTCGGACTGTTCAAGGCTGTGCAGGAGAAAAAAGTGGAGGAAATTGAGGACACAATCATAACAGTTACACCGCTGGGAGGCGGCGACAAGCTGATCAGTGAAGAAGATGTCAGATCAGCCATAATGCGCACATTCGACAGCGACCTGACGCGATACAGACTGGACGAGATTGACGTGACAAGGGTGGAGACATTACTCGAGGATGATCCGTTCGTAAAAAATGCAGAGGTGTATGTAGATCAGCACAACATACTGCGAATCAAGGTGGAGCAAAGGGAGCCTGTTCTGAGGATACTCGACAACAACGGAAATAACTATTATCTGGATGAAAACGGAGTGAAAATGCCGCCGGGCAAAAACTTCGCTGCAAGAGCGCTGGTGGCAACAGGAAATATATCGCCGTATCAGACTGACTTTATCACCAGGAGGAAGAGCAGTACCCTGAAAGATCTCTTCAAACTGGCACAGGCACTGAAATCGGACGAGTTCCTGAACGGATTTATACAGCAGATACACGTGACCAACGGTGGCGAATTTATCATGGCCCCCCTGGTCGGAGATCAGCAGATAATCCTCGGATCGGTGAGAAGACTTGACGACAAGTTCCGCCGGCTCAAAATTTTTTACAGGGAAGGTATGCCCGGCGCAGGCTGGAGAAAATACCGGTCCATCAACCTGAAATTCAATGGTCAGATTGTCTGCAAATGACAGATACTGATCTAACTACGGAGTTATGAAACAATTATTGAAAATCACACTGCTTCTCGTACCCGCACTCGTGCAGGCGCAGGCGCAACAGGCAACGCTGCTCGGTCGCTGGGACGACCCCGCCATTATCGGTTCTGCTGCATACAACAACCGATATAACGAAGTGTGGAGTGTGGCTGTGAATGGCCATGAGTATGCCGTACTGGGCTCAACCATGGGCACGCATTTCATTGATGTAACCGATCCCGAAAATCCGTTTCAGGCCGATTTCGTGCCGGGCAAGTCGCAGGGAGCCGGTATCATTCACCGCGATTACAAGACTTACAAACACTACATATATGGTGTATGTGATGAGGGCGCCAGCAGCCTGCAGATTATGGACGTATCCACACTGCCTGATTCAGTCAGACTGGTTTACAATTCTGATCAGATCATCGTGACGACGCACAATATCTTCGTTGATACTGCACGCGCACGGATGTATGCGTTCGTTTTCGGTGGCGGTCAGGCCTATGGATATGGTGGAATGGCCGTACTGAGCCTCGCCAACCCGGAGCAGCCCACCTATATCCGCAAGTTTAACAATATTCAGGGATTCAGCTTCGGGCACATACACGACGGGTATGTAAATCGCGATACGGCATTTCTGGATGCAGGAGACGCCGGAATGTGTGTGGCAGACTTCAGTATTCCTTCCCAGCCAAAACTGCTCGGTACACTCACCGGTTATCCCGGTCAGGGATACAACCACTCCGGCTGGCTGTCGGAAGACGGTCACTACTACTTCATGGCAGATGAAAACCACGGTTCGCCGGTAAAAACAGTTGACGTACAGGATTTTGAAGATATGCAGGTGGTTGACAGCTATAACGCCGCCTCATCGCCAACACAGATACCTCACAATCCGCTGGTGGCCTGCAACTATCTGTATGTGGCCTATTACTACGACGGACTGCAGGTGTATGATATCAGCGATCCGCTGAATGTGGAGCGGGTATTGTATTTCGACACATCCACAGAGCCGGATGGGCCGAGCTACAAGGGAGCCTGGGGGGTCAATCCGTTCCTGCCCTCCGGAAATATTCTGATTGCCGATATGCAGAACGGACTGTTTGTGTTCAAAGGCGTGGGCGACAACTGTGTGGCAGGCACTTCCTCTCCAATCAGGGAATATGAACCCGGATCATCCGGACTTGCCGTTTCACCGGTACCTTCCGGCGGTCACCTTCGGGTAAGTATCGGGTCGGGGGCAGGCAGGCAGGGTGTAATGACCATTTCAGACCTTGAAGGCAGTGTGTTGCATTCCCAGACCTTTGAAAACAGCGAGTTTGATGTACAGGTGCCCGGTACCATTCCTCCCGGTTGCTACATCCTTCGCACAAGTACCGCTGCGGGAACCAGGGTCAGAAAAATTGTTCTTTCAAGATAAATTGTTTCATTGCTTCATTTTTAATAAACAATAAATTTTATAAATTATTTTTGCCGCGTGAATGAGTTTCGGTGCGCTGCAGAAATAAACTCAAATCAGATCGGAACTCACCAATAAAACGAATGCATTATGTTGGAATTAGTCCCACAACCCCATGATGTAGTTGTTGCCCTCGACATTGGCACAACCAAGGTCTGTTGTCTGGCAGGGCGCATGACTGCACACGGGAAACTGGAAGTTATCGGTTTTGGAAAAGTGGAAAGCGCCGGAGTACTGCGCGGAGTAGTATCAAACATTGACAAAGCGGTCGGAGCTATAAAGGAGGCCGTTGAAATCTGCGAAAAAAGTGCCCGGATGAAATTCAGCCGGGTATATGTAGGTATTGCCGGGCAGCATATCAAAAGCCTGCAGCACCGCGGTATGCTTATGCGCGACAACGATCACAGCGAAATAAGTGTTCGCGATGTGGATCGCTTGAAGGAAGACATGTTCAAACTGGTGTTGCCCCCGGGCGACAGGATTATTCATGTCTTTCCGCAGGAGTTTACAGTTGATTCCGAAAAGGGTATCCCTGACCCGGTCGGTATGTTTGGAATCAAGCTGGAGGTCAATTTCCATATAGTGACCGGGCAGCAGACGGCCATCAACAATATCAGGCGCTGTGTCGAGAGGGCCGGGATGAAAATAGCGGATATCACACTGGAACCCGTTGCCAGTGCGCACGCTGTACTCGGCGACGAGGAAAAAACAGCCGGCGTGGCACTCGTTGACATCGGCGGCGGTACCACCGACATAACTATTTTTCACGAAGGTATAGTCAGGCATACAGCCGTGATCCCTTTCGGCGGAAATATTATCACTGCCGATATCAAGGAGGGGTGTTCTGTTATGCAGTCACAGGCAGAAAAGCTGAAGGTCAGATTCGGATCTGCCCTGGCCAGCGAGGTATATGATAACCGAATTATCACCATCCCCGGAATCAGGGGCCGTGAGTACAAGGAGATAAGCGAGAAGAACCTTGCGCGTATCATACAGGCGCGCATGGAGGACTTGCTCGACTACATCCTGTGGGAAATCAGGAGGAGCGGTTACGAGAACAAGCTGATTGGCGGAATTGTATTCACAGGAGGAGGCGCCCTGTTGCAAAATCTGAAAAAACTGGCCGATTTTCACACGGGTATGTCAAGCCGTATCGGCTTCCCGTCTGACAACCTCGCGCATGGTTACGACAAGTCTGTTGGCAGCCCGATATACAGCACAGGCATCGGACTGCTGCTGCTCGGTCACAGGGAACTGGCGAGCAAGCCGCCGGTACAACCTGTACAGGAGAATCCGGGAGGTGAAAACCCGCCGGCGGGAATAACACCCGAAAATCCGGAACTGGCGGGCTGGCTGGAAAAAGCACTTGCCAAACTGAGGGTGTGGTTCGAAACTGAACCTGACATTGACATCAACGTGAAAAAGCCAGTTAATTGATTAACCTCGGGCATGTATGCTGAACACCGGATACTTTGCCCATAATGAAACATAAATATGTTACACGATCTCTTAAAGGATGAACCAAGCATCATCAAGATTATAGGAGTGGGAGGTGCCGGCTCGAATGCGGTAACCTATATGTACCAGCAGGGTATTGTGGGTGTTGACTATGCAATTTGCAACACCGACGCACAGGCAATGGGCCTCAGCCCCGTACCCGTCAAAATATCTCTCGGTCAGGCACTGACGGAGGGTATGGGTGCCGGCAACAAGCCGAGCAGGGGTAAAGAAGCATGTATCGAAAGTCTGGAGGATATCCGCCGGTTTCTTGATGATGGCACCAAAATGGTGTTCATTACGGCAGGAATGGGCGGTGGAACCGGTACCGGAGCCGCTCCTATTATCGCCCATGAAGCCCAGGCACTCGGTATCCTCACTGTCGGAATTGTTACAACACCTTTCACTTTCGAGGGCAAAAAAAGGGTGGAAAACGGAAAAGACGGGCTGGAAGAGCTGAGAAAAAACGTTGACTGCCTGGTGGTTATTTCCAACGACAAGCTCCGCGATATCTTCGGAAATCTCGGTATCAAACAGGCTTTCGGTCAGGCCGACAATATCCTCTGTACAGCAGCCAAGGGAATTGCCGAAATTATTACAGTGCCCGGCTACGTGAATGTTGACTTCGAGGATGTAAACACAACCATGCGCGGATCTGGCGTTGCTATCATGGGTACCGCTTCAGTAGAAGGTGAAGACAGGGCATTCCGCGCGGCAGATGAAGCACTGCGCTCTCCGCTGCTGATGGATAATGATATTTACGGGGCCAAAAATCTGCTCGTGAATATCACCTCGGGAGGCAAGGAGGCCACCATGGATGAAATTTTCGAAATCACCAAATTCATACAGGAAAAGGCCGGAGAAAATGCCAACCTCATCTGGGGCAACTGCTACGATGAAAGGCTGGGTGAAAAAATCTCCGTAACGGTTATCGCTACCGGCTTCGACTCGTCTGATCGTGCTCCCAAAACCGGAAGTGGACGACAGACCAAAACCGAAACCGTTACCAGGGTCAATCTCGACGACGAATCCGACGGGGTGAAAACGGCAAAAACAGGCCCTACACTCGAATCGGTTACCTACACCGGGCTGTTTGAAAATATGAACGAGCAACCCGCCGGCACTATGGAAATCGTTTTCGACAACATCATTGAAACAGTGGAGAATATTCGAAACGGGACCTCTGCCAGCAACGATCCTTTTATCCGGACGGAAAGCCCGGATGATATCAGTCCTGAAGAAAGATTCAGACGAATCGAAGAGGCACAACGCAGAAGACTTGAGGCTCAGAACCGCACACTGAACGTGGTTAAACTGAACTCCCCACAGTCAATTATGGATGTGGAGAGTCAGCCGGCCTACATCCGGAAAGGTATAAAACTGGACGATGTTTCTGGTTCCAGTCATACCCATATGTCGAACTGGACTATCAAAGTCGGAGAAACAGGCGAACCAAAGCTGGGTGAAAATCCGTCGCTCCATGCTGATGTAGATTAATTCTTGCTGAACTGGCACTGCGCTCCGGTATGCTCCCTGGTTGTGGGACAAGGGGGTTTCACGGGCGTAGTGTGTGGTTCACAGTATAATTCTGACAATTTCGGGCGGCCCGGGTGTGTGGGACACCGGGCCGCTTTTTGATGCAGGATGCACTGCCAACTTTTTTCTGCCAAACCTGACCCGACCTCCGCGTTTCTGACGTACCTTGGTGCCCCGTAACAACGACTGTACAACTATGACCAAATATATCTTTGTTACGGGTGGCGTAACTTCATCGCTCGGAAAAGGTATTCTTTGCGCTTCTCTCGCCAAACTGCTGCAGGCAAGGGGCTTCTCTGTCACCATTCAGAAATTCGATCCCTATCTCAACGTGGATCCCGGCACGCTCAATCCGTACGAACACGGCGAATGTTATGTTACCGACGACGGCGCGGAGACCGACCTCGACCTGGGGCACTACGAGCGATTCCTGAATGCACCCACCTCGCAGGCCAACAACGTAACAACCGGCCGTATTTACCAGACTGTCATCAACCAGGAACGGGAGGGCGCCTATCTGGGTAAAACCGTACAGGTAATCCCGCATATCACCGACGAGATCAAGCGCCGGATGCTCCTCCTCGGGCAATCCGGAAAGTATGATATTGTTCTCACCGAACTCGGCGGTACCGTGGGCGACATAGAATCGCTCCCATACCTGGAGTCTGTCAGGCAACTCCGCTGGGAACTGGGCCGCGAACACTCGCTCGTGATCCACCTCACGCTGGTACCCTTCCTGAAAGCAGCCAAAGAACTCAAAACCAAACCCACCCAGCATTCGGTCAAGGAACTGCTCAGCCTCGGTGTGCAGCCAGATATCCTCGCCTGCCGTACCGAACACCCGCTGAACCTCGATATCCGCCGCAAAATGGCGCAGTTCTGCAATGTGGAAACAGCCTCCGTTATAGAAATGATTGACGCTGAAACTATTTATGACGTGCCGCTCCTGCTTCTTAAAGAGCGACTCGACTCAGTCGTTATTTCCAAACTGCACCTGAAAGATACCAAGGAACCCAACCTCATTTCCTGGAAGAATTTCCTCGGAAAACTCAAAAATCCGCTGCACGAAGTTAAAATCGGACTGATCGGGAAGTATAACGAACTGCCTGATGCCTACAAGTCAATTTATGAGGCATTCGTACACGCGGGTGCTGTCAATGAATGCAGGGTCAAGGTCATTCCCGTCCACTCGGAAGAACTGGAAGGCAGCTACAAAGATGTGAGCAAACTGTTGTCAAACCTGAACGGTATCCTCGTGGCGCCCGGATTCGGAGAGCGGGGTATCGAAGGGAAGCTCACTGCTATCCGGTATGCCAGAGAGAATAACGTGCCGTTTTTCGGTATTTGCCTCGGCATGCAAACTGCCTGTGTGGAATTTGCCAGAAATGTACTGGAACTTAAAGGCGCTGCCAGTACCGAAGTGGATCCGAAAGCTCCAAACCCTGTCATAGATATGATGTCTGACCAGAAGCAGATCAGTCAGAAAGGTGGCACCATGCGCCTCGGCGCCTATCCCTGCGAAATCAAAAAGAAATCGCTCGCGCACGAGGCATACCAGTCGCTGCAGATTGACGAACGCCACCGACACCGCTGGGAATTCAACAACACGTATCTCGAAGCCTTCGAAAAGGCAGGGATGATGGCTACGGGTATCAATCCGGAATCAAAACTGGTCGAAATTGTGGAGCTCCGCAACCACAGGTGGTTCGTGGGGGTACAGTTCCATCCGGAGCTCAAGAGCACGGTGGAAAATCCGCATCCGCTGTTCGTGGCCTTCGTAAAGGCGAGTATCGGATAGGAGGGGGCGCCCAAAGCGTCCCTATACCAGGAGAGCCCGTTCTGGTTCTATCGCCGGAACGAAGACGCTCATTCGTCGCTATTTTATCTCTCTTCAGTTGCGCAGCTCCGGCTATGCTCCTTCAAAATGTCAAAGACTGACAAAATTTTTGTCATCGGAAGAAAATCCTGAACAAGCTCTGAATCAGTTGTTGGCGTATTCCGTGTACATTCTCAGAGCTGGCGGTAAAAATCCGGCAACAATATCAGTTCTCGGCACTCCGCGGGCCTCCAGCATCTCGCCAACGTCCCACTCGGTCATATTCTGCTGGACCCAGACCTTGCCATTGATAATGTCAAAGTGTAACGGACAGTCGTGTACGTAATGTTCTCCCTGCCAGCCCAGCGTTACTATCTGATAGTGGTGCTGCTCTTTGTCCGCAATGAGTTGGTTGCCACCCTCAATATTTGCATATTTGATTTGTACATACTCCATGAGGATATCAAGGATGGCGCTCTCGTATTCTTTTATTTTATCCATTTTGTGATCAGTTTGTCGGTTTGATTGTAAAGTATCAGGTTGATTTCCTCTTCCTGAACTGTTTCCTGAATAATTGATTCTTCGAAGAAACGATCAAATATGGATTCCGGAAGTGCAAGAAACAGCGTCCGGTCGGGCTGTATCCGCCTGAGTACATTTCGGTAAATAATATATTTCCCAACAGCTTCATACAAAGCAGTTATGAACGACAGATTACTGAAAGTTTTAATCTCGACAGCAATTCGTTCCGCACCCCTTTCTGCTGCAACCAGACGTTCCGCTCCAAGATCAATTTGTATTTGCATTTTGCCTATTTTGAATGACAACGGATCATCCGTGACCGTCCAGCCCTCTTTTATCAAGGCCTCTTTCACATCCTCATGAAACAAATCTCTGGCCATTATTATTTTTACTACAAAGTTAGTTGTTTTATTTCAAAAAATATATGTATCCCAGCCATCCATTTGTTAATACATACGCAAACAAGTGGTTAGCGGATGTACAGTTCCATCCGGAGCTCAAGAGCACGGTGGAAAATCCGCATCCGCTGTTCGTGGCCTTCGTAAAGGCGAGTATCGGATAGGAGGGGGCGCCGGTGAAGCGTCCCGGACAAAAAAAGCGGATCCCGGTACAACCCCGGAATCCGCTTTTTTCATTGCACGGACAGCGAATCAGTTTCCCGGACAGATACCCGGGTTCGCCTCATGCCCGGAACCGACAATTGTGTTATACAGTCCCGGATTGATATAGGAAGGAAGATAGCTGATTCCTGCACCGGTCATCACGGGAGAAATATCGCGCAGATTGTTTCGCGTATCAGTCATGATGCTGCCAAAGACCACCCTGATATCTGCATTGTCGGCCAGTTTTCCGCGATTTGTGAGGTCGTACAGTCCGAACTCCTGCACGAGCGCAATCACGCGAAGGGCCTCGTTGTGACTGTTCAGCCCCTGCCCGGCAAGGTTATTGTACATGGATTGCAGGATCTCATTGCTGAATACGCCCGGAGTGGCAAATGCCGGATCGTGCAGCCGGTACTTGTCAATCAGACAACCCAGCATATCAAAGTTGTCCTGCTCTACTGCGTACATATTCCTGAAAACCTGGGTACCCCAGCGCTCACTCAGCAGTTTGGTGATGTCGCGTGCCATCTTGGTTTCCTCGCGGGCGAAAAGGAGAGCGGCAGTTTCTTCTGCCGACATCGCCTCCGAGGCGTAACGGCTGTTGAGACACTCGCAAACCGGAGTGGGTACTGCGGGCCCGCGGTCGTCGGCAACCTGCTTGCCAACGCCCAGCTGACCAATCTGGATCGGGTCAACCTGACAGCCTGTGACGAAAAAGGAAGAGGCGGCAAAGACTGCCAGCGCAAGAACCGGGGCAAAATGATTATTTTTCATATTGTAATCTGTGTTGGTGAAAGAGAATGCTTCGGGGTACATTTGTCGGTGCAAAGGTGCGGCCAATGCAGGCCTCCGCACTCTGATGAGCGTTATGCCCGGCACTGACGCTGGTTACTTTTGATGGTGATGTCAGATTTCAACGATCTTTTGTTACATTTGCGCACTTCTTTTTACCCTGATGGCGAAGACAAAACAGGACAATTCCTCCGGTAAAGGCACAGTGACCCCGCTGATGCAGCAATACTTTCAGGCGAAGGCCCGGTACCCCGACGCACTGCTGCTTTTCCGGGTAGGCGATTTCTACGAAACCTTCGGGGAAGATGCTGTCAAGTCGAGCAAGGCACTCGGAATCACGCTCACCAGTCGTAATAACGGCGGTTCGGATATTGAGCTGGCCGGTTTCCCCTACCATGCCCTTGAAACGTATCTCCCGCGCCTCGTGCGCGCGGGCTACCGCGTGGCCATCTGCGAACAGATGGAGAAACCGGTGCCGGGCAAAGTCGTGAAGCGCTCGGTAACGGAAGTGGTTACCCCGGGTGTCACCACCGACGATTCGCTGCTCGAACATAACAATAATAATTACCTGGCCACTGTTGCTTACGGCAAAAACGAACGGTTCGGACTGGCCTTTCTCGATATTTCCACCGGAGAGTTCTTTGCAACCGAGGGCGATGCTTCTGCCGTTGACAAGCTGCTGCAGAGTTTCAAACCGGCCGAAATTGTGCTGCCCAAAAGCCGGTTCAGGGAATTTACCGGTGTGTATGGCGATCGTTTCTATGCCAATACGCTCGAAGACTGGATTTTTACCACCGACTTTGCCCGCGAAAAGCTGCTGAATCACTTCCAGACGGCCACGCTCAAGGGTTTCGGGGTGGAAGACCTCGAACTGGCACAAATTACGGCCGGTGCGGCACTCCACTATCTCGCCGCCACCGAAAATACTCGTGTTTCGCATATTACAACGCTCAGCCGCTTGCAGTCCGACAACTATGTCTGGCTCGACCGGTTCACAATCCGCAACCTGGAGCTGGTGCAAAGCAACCATGAAAACGGGGTATCGCTGCTTCAGGTGCTCGATCACACGGTGTCGCCCATGGGCGCCCGCCTGCTGCGAAAGTGGGTGCTGCTGCCGCTCATGCAACTCAATGCAATTTGCGAACGCCTCGATACAGTACAGTTGCTGGTTGAAAATCAGGAGTTTGCCCGCGAGGTGGAACGCGAAATCCGCGCGATTGGCGACCTCGAACGCCTCATGGCCAAAACTTCGGTCGGCAAGATCAATCCCAGGGAGGCCATGCAGCTGCGCAGGGCCCTGCTGGCCATCGAACAACTGAAAAGTCTGCTTCACGCTCAGGCGCTTTCTCAGGCCGAACTCACGGCAGTTATTGCCCGTATGGCCGAAACCCTGAACCCGTGCACTTCCCTGCGCACACGAATTGAACACGATATTGCTCCCGATCCGCCTGCAGACATCCGCAAGGGCAACGTCATGGCCGACGGCTGCAATCCCGAACTCGACGAACTGCGCCATGTGGTGCGCAACAGCCGTGAACTGCTGCTGGAAATACAACAGCGGGAAATTGAACGCACAGGTATTACTTCGCTCAAGGTGGCTTTCAACAATGTGTTCGGATATTATATCGAAGTAACCTCCAAATGGAAGGATCAGGTGCCGCCCGAGTGGACCCGCAAACAGACCGTTGCCAACGGAGAGCGGTTCATCACGGAAGAGCTGAAGGTGCTGGAGGCCAAAATTCTCGGCGCCGAAGAGAAAATTCAGGAACTGGAAGAGCGCCTTTTCCGCAATCTTGTGGAGGAAATCAGTCAGTATATCCAGCCCGTTCAACTGAATGCACAGCTGATCGCACGTCTCGATTGTCTGTTATCTTTCGCCAAAGTAGCCGTCAAACAGGAATATTGCCGTCCGGAGCCCGACGATTCGCTGGTGCTCGATATCCGGGAGGGCCGCCACCCAGTTATTGAAACACAACTGCCCGTCGGAGACACTTATGTGCCCAACGACGTATACCTCGATCGCGACGGTGTGCAGATCATGCTCATCACCGGTCCGAATATGGCGGGCAAATCGGCCCTGCTGCGGCAAACGGCCCTGATCAGTCTGATGGCGCAAATGGGCAGTTTCGTGCCAGCCGCAAGAGCACAAATCGGACTCCTCGACAAAGTGTTCACCCGCGTGGGCGCGAGCGACAATATCAGCGGGGGAGAGAGCACCTTCATGGTGGAAATGAATGAAACAGCTCTTATTATGAACAACATCAGCGACCGGTCGCTCATTCTGCTCGATGAAATAGGTCGCGGAACAAGCACATACGATGGTATCAGTATTGCCTGGAGTCTTGCTGAATATCTGCACGACAACGGAAGGGCAAGACCCAAAACATTGTTCGCCACACATTACCACGAACTGAACGAGCTGGCCGAACGACACGACAGAATATTCAATTTCCACGTCAGTACCCGCGAATCGGGCCATAAAGTCATTTTCCTTCGCAAACTCGTGGAGGGTGGTACCAACCACTCCTTCGGCATACACGTGGCCCGTATGGCCGGTATGCCCCAGCCGGTTATCGAACGGGCATCGGAAATTCTGAAAACCCTCGAAGCAAAGTCAGTGGAAGTTGCGGAAGGGGAGGATGGACAAAAAGTTGCACAGGAGCAGATAAGGAAGAAAGTAAAAAATATCGCAGAGCCGCTGCAACTGCACATTTTTGATGTGGACGAATTCACTGTAAAGATCAGGGAAGACCTCCTTTCTCTTGATTTGAATACCATGACGCCCATGGATGCGTTATGGAAACTGAATGAACTGGTGAAAATCGCCGGTAAAAAATAATCCGCTCATTCCCGACCAATCGGCTGTTATTTCACGACCTTTCACAGAAACGGTCGCATTTTGCCTTCAAATCAAAACGGATGACGAGAATTTTTCAACTGCTGCTTTTTGTCGTTTTCTCTCTTTTTACGGCTGTTCCGGTTTATTCCCAGCAAGTCGAGGACTGTACCAATGGCCTGGACGACGACGGCGACGGCCTGATTGACTGTTTTGATTCCGATTGTACCTGCACCGGGCAGTGCGCCGATTTTTACTATACCACCTGCAACGCCGACTGCTATTATGTGCCTCCCTGCGGACAAATTTCTCTCGGTATTCAGTGGGAAAGTGACGCCAACACGGGCACGTACTCCCCGGTTGTAGCAGGCGATATGGACAAAGACGGTATTCCGGATCTGGTGACCACCGCCATAGAAGGCCCTGATCTGTTCATTATTGACGGCGCTACCGGACTCACCAAAGTGCACGTCGTGGCGCCCACCGTATGGCCGGGCGGAACTGCGCCCGCTATTGCCGACCTCGATCACGATGGATATGGAGAGGTCGTAATAGTCGGTTTTGACCGTATCCTCTACTGCTATGAACACGACGGAACACTCAAATATACCAGCACCATCCAGGTTGGTTATCATCCCCGTTATCGTTACTCCGTTCCCAATATCGCTGATTTCGATCACGATGGCTGGGGTGAGGTGAATATTGGAAATCAGGTATATAATGGTCAAACGGGCGCCCTGCTGGCCGAGGGCGGCCCCGGCGTCTCAGCCGGCGAACACCCTGCGCGCGTGATCACCGGGCTCTCATTTGCCTCACCGGTGGCCATTGACGCATTGCCCGACAGTTTTTGTCCCGATTGCGACGGACTTGAAATTGTGGCCGGAAATCAGGTGCTTTCTGTCAACCTGACAACCGGCGCTGTCACCCCGGTTGTGACGGCCAACGCCCCTTTTACCGACGGATTCACCAGCGTGGCCGATATTGACGG
>CAILQK010000392.1 GCA_903836265.1 uncultured Bacteroidota bacterium
CTGCAGTGTAGCGTTCCGTTTCGAAAGCAGCTACCGGCTCCGGATGTACGGGCATATTGCTGTATGCCGCGCTGCGGTCGAGTTCGGGCAGAAACTGATAGTACTCCCAGGAGAGACGAACAGGTTTTTGTGCCACACTGTTCTCGAGTTGGGCCTGAAGCGTTTCTGCACCTATGCTGTAGGGAAGAGTGGCTTTCGGAAACTGCTCGATGAACTGTTTGAATGTCGGGGCTGCGCTTTGTCCGTTTGCGCGGACACTAACTGCAAGCGCGAAAATCAGAAACGGGAAAATTTTTGCGTACTTCATTGTTGCTCAGTGTTTTAGTACGTTAACCGGATTATCTTTCATGAGATTAGGATTAACACTGATCAAGTATAATCAAAAAGCTTGCCAAAAACTTAATTTACGAAAAATATTCCAAAAAAAATATTTTCCGGTTAAATTTTTTCAAAAGTTCACAGGCACGAATTCAGGTTCTTCTGCGGGCTTTTTCCCACAAAACGCTCTGTTTTTTGGCTATTAATCTCAAAAAACCTGCATACATGGCAATATTCATCAGACAAAAATAATATGGCACAAAAAATATTTTCAGCCTGATGCGGCGATTTTCGAATATCCAGCCTGCGATAGCTGCGGTGTAGAATACCAGTTGAGCGATGAAAATCGGGCAGTAAAAAGACCCGGTCCGGCACAGAATGGCATTCAGTACAAAAACAAGGGGCAACAAAACAGGCGCCGCCGTCCAGCGGAGTACCCTGTGAGATATATACTGGAACGACAGTTTCCCGTATTTGAAAATATTGAGCAGCGGTGCGAGTCTGACGACAGCCTGAAGGCCGCCCGCAGCGATACGCACCTTTCTCTTCCACTCCTCGCGAATATCGGCTGATGCTTCTTCTGTGGCGAATGCAAGCGGTTCGTATCCGATACGCCACCCTTTCATTGCCATACGCATCGTCATGTAGAAATCTTCCACCAGGGTGTCGGGGGGTACATCCTCATAGGCGGCAGTACGAAAGGCGAAGAGTTCTCCGGCGGCCCCGATAGTTGATCCGAACCGGGCATCCATGAGTTTGAGCGCACTCTCATACCGCCAGTAAAGACCCTCTCCGGCGGCTCCTGCATCACTGCTCCGGGGAATATGAATCCGTTTTTCTCCGGCCACGGCGCCAATACGGGGATCATTGAAATGCCTGGTCAGATTGAGTACAGCATCTGTATTAATTTCGGTATTGGCATCGGTACTTATCACAACTGGCGCCTCGACCACCTTCATGGCGCGCTGGAAAGCAGCTATTTTCCCTTTTCGTTCGGGCTGATGCAACAGAAACCACCTGGTACCATCCGGGTAGGGGAAAGCCTTTACCAATTCCGGTGTATTGTCATCGGAACCATCAGTGACAAAATAGTAAGTGATTTTATCGGCCGGACAGGCGACATTAATCGAGTTCTGAATTTTCTTTTCAATAAAATCTGCTTCATTGTAGGCACACACAACAAACGCTACCTCCGGAATATCAGCTTCAGGGGAATAAGCCGGCCGGGATTGTTGTTTCTGCAACAATAGAAGGGCCTTCAGCACGAATGCATAACCCAGATAGGCATAAAACACTACTGCAAAGCCTGCCCAGAAAACGACCTGCAGCCAGAAAGTATCCATCGGACAAAGGTAGGTTAACAGCTATTTACAACAAGAATTTTATCCCGGGATGCGGAAAATTTGGGCTCGCGCCTAATAGAGTCAGTATTTTTTGCGTTATTTGTGAACTTTGTAACCTCAGGTGAACAACGAGGCATATCCTGAGGTTACAAACAAGCTGAAATTCACGAACGATGTTGTTGCGTTATTCCATTACTATCTCTTTTATTCTGCTGCAGTTTTTGCCTGCACCCGGACAGGTATCCCGAAAAATCAAGCTGACGCCTGTAAGCCTCGGCATGGATCTGCCGGAATCGTACAAACAGCGTACCTTTATCAAGGGTTTGGCCGGCTTTGTGAACAAGATTGACCAGCTGGTGGGCGCCATGATTCTTGTGGACGAGAGCAAAACAACCGTCCTGACCAGATTCGTTCGCCAGGACAAGCCGCCGATCATTACAACTTCCACCTCCGACGTGATATACAGTGCGCGGATTGACAACAAATTCAAGTTCAACGGATCGTACAGTATTGCTTCCACCCGGGTGGAAAAAGATCAGATTTACGAACTGATTGTCACGGATATAGGCTTTGCCTTTCTCCCGGAAGATTATATTCCCTATCTTGAAATTTGCCGTGCTGCCACCAATGTGGCTCCCGAGACCCGTAAAAAAACATACTACGTGCGTTCCGCGAAACTGACTACAATTTACACGCGTGCCTACCAGAAAACACTGGGTGATACCGATGTAAACGGAGTTGTATTCAGCGTCGGCGGAGAGGTTTTCCACAGCAGTGACCAGTTCAAGGTGGACTACGTGGTATCCGTGGATCTGGTCAGTCTGGAAAAGCTGCTTTCCCTTCAAAGTTGTAACGAGCTGATCAACAGTGAGGAAATTGCACGCAGAGAGAAAGCGGAACAGGCCAGGCTTGCTGCAGCGAAAGCGGAGGAGGACAAGCGCGCGCGCGAGCAGGAGCTGAATGCGGCGAAACAACAGGTTGAGGAAATGAAGAAGACCCTCGGAGAAAGCATTTCACGCAGCAGTGAGATGCAGAAACAGCTGCAGGACGCCCAGGAGCGGGAGAAAGCTGCTCTGCAGCAACTCAATGATGCTATCAGACTGGCCAGCGAAATGGCTTCCAGAGCGCAAATGGCGCAACAGGCAGCCGAAAGCAGGGAGAGCGTAATACTTACGTTCAAAAACAGGGACGGGAAAGTACTCGAAATCAAGAATCTGGATGAGCTGAGCGAGGACAAACTCCGCGCACTGGGGTTTGATGTCGAGATACTGAAACAGGAAGGCCACTGACAAACTGTTTTTTCATGAAATTTGTGACCCTCACCACCGATTTTGGAAATCGTGACTACTACGCCGGAGCTCTGAAAGGCGCTATCCTGCAAAAATCGCCGGATGCGAAACTGGTTGATATTACACATGAAATAAAGCCGTATGATATTGTACATGGCGCCTTTGTTGTAGCCAATATATGGAACGAGTTTCCGGAAGGCTCTATTCATCTTGTCGGTGTGAACTGTGTTTATCAACCGGAATTCCGGTTTGTGGCGCTGCGGCACCACGGGCACTACTTTGTAGCTCCCGATAACGGACTGCTTGCAATCCTGTTTCCCGGTACAGAACAAAACAATCTGAGGTCTGTCCCGACAGATACAAATGTGCATTTTGCCGTAAAACACGTGTTCGCTGCTGCTGTTAATCACCTGATACAGGGTCTGCCATTTGATGAGCTGGGCTCCCCGCCTTCAACAATCGTTGAACGAATCAGTCTGCAGCCGGTTATTTTGTCCGACCGGATCAGGGGGACCGTTATTCACGTTGACCACTTTGACAACGTGGTTGTGAATATCCGTCGCGAATTATTTGATGAAATAGCAGGAGGACGGCCGTTTTCACTCTATTTCAAGCGGAATGATCCGATTACGACCCTGTCGGGCAACTACTGCGATGTGGCGACGGGCGAGCAGTTATGCCTGTTCAATATGGCAGGATTTCTGGAAATAGCCGTTAATATGGGCAGGGCTGCCACCCTGCTTGGGCTCAAGTCCGACGATACTGTCGAGGTGGTATTTAATCAGGAGTAACCGCGGAATGCTCCAGACGCAGAGGCCCGGATCCTGTGACGGATCCGGGCCTCTGCTGTTTGTTATCTGACGAACAGGAGCTCTCTGTATTTCACCAGCGGCCAGTATTCATCATCAACGATTGCCTCCAGATCATCCACTGCTGCGCGGATAGCCTCCATCTGTGGTCGTACTGCGTGGCAAAAAATATCTGCCTCGGCGCGGAGCGAATCGGCGTGGTGCGCCTTTTCATAAGCCTCATGCAGACTTTTCATTCCGGCATGTATAGCCTCGACATCGGTATTGACCCGTTTGATAAGCTCTATTTGCATTTTGGCTGAAGAAAGCATATCAATAGCGCGCATTGCGGCGATATTTTCGGCCAGTTCCTTCTGGTAGCGAAGTACGGCTGGCATCACCAGCGACTGTACCATTTCCTCGAGTGATTTGGCTTCGATATCAAGTTTGGTAATGTACGAGTGAAGCTGTACGGCATGATAGGCCTCCAGTTCCACTTTCGTCATGACACCTGCTTTTCCGTAGAGATCCTGCGCCTGCTTTTTACCCAGTACATCGAGTGCTTCAGGCGTGGTGGGGAAGTTGTTCAGTCCGCGGCGTGCAGCCTCTTCTTTCCACTCATCGGAGTAGTTATTACCTTCGAACAGAATTGCTTTTGAGCGGCGGATATACGATTTCAGCACGAGCAGTATAGCCTCATCTTTTTCTTCCCCCTTGGCGACAAGCTTGTCCACATCGGTCTTGAACTCGGTCAGTTGAAGGCCCATCATGGAGTTCATGACAGCCATTGGTCCGGCGCAGTTCTGGCTGCTGCCCACGGCGCGAATTTCGAACTTGTTACCGGTGAAAGCGAACGGTGAAGTACGGTTTCTGTCGGTGTTGTCGAGTTCCAGGTTGGGCAGTTTGGCGATCAGGTCGAGGGCGCGTTTCACTTCCTTGCCATCCTGATTCTTTCCTTTGGCAATCTGGTCGAGCAGATTGGTGAGTGCTTCGCCGATGAAAACGGAGATAATGGCCGGGGGAGCCTCGTTGGCGCCCAGGCGGTGATCGTTGCCGGCGTGAGCGATACTGGCTCTCAGCACATCGGCATATTTATGTACAGCCGCTATGGTATTGACAAAGAAAGTCAGGAATCGCAGATTGGTACCCGGGTTCTTGCCGGGAGAGAGCAGATTAACACCCGTGTTGGTACCCATACTCCAGTTATTGTGCTTGCCGGAACCATTCACACCTGCAAATGGTTTTTCGTGGAGCAGCACGCGCAGTTTGTGGCGACGTGCCACTCGATCCATGAGATCCATAAGCAGCTGGTTGTGATCCACTGCCACGTTGATCTCTTCGAATATGGGTGCAATTTCGTACTGGGCAGGCGCCACTTCATTGTGGCGGGTACGCACGGGGATACCCAGTTTGTGGCTTTCCGTTTCGAGGTCGCGCATAAAGGCGTAAACGCGCTCGGGGATAGAGCCGAAGTAATGGTCTTCCAGTTGCTGATGTTTGGCAGCGGGGCGACCCAGAAGCGTACGGCCGGTCATCACCAGATCGGGGCGGGCATTGTAGAGAGCGTCATCCACTACGAAATACTCCTGCTCCCAGCCGAGTGTTGCCGTGATTTTGGTCACATTTTCATCGAACAGCTGTGCCACAGGCACAGCAGCCTTGTCGAGAAACGCCTGCGAGCGGAGCAGGGGGAGTTTGTAATCCTGTGCTTCACCGCCGTAGGTCACGAAAATAGTCGGGATGCACAGCGTTTTACCCTCGCCTACCGCCATAATAAAGGCCGGGCTGCTGGGATCCCATACCGTGTAACCACGCGCTTCGAAAGTACTGCGCATACCACCCGAGGGGAAAGACGAGCCGTCGGGCTCCTGCTGAACGAGTGCAGAACCGGCGAACTCTTCCATTACCCTTCCGTCATGCGTCAGAGTGAAGAAAGAGTCGTGCTTTTCGGCTGTTTTGCCGGTCAGCGGCTGGAACCAGTGCGCGAAGTGTGTGCAACCGTGGTGCTGAGCCCATTCTTTCATGCCGCCTGCCACCACATCGGCGATTTCACGGGTCAGTTTCTGGCCACTCTGTACAGCAGCCTTTACCGTAAGATAAGCTTTTTCCGGGAGGTACTTCTTCATCGCTTCGTCGTGGAAGACATTCTCCCCGAAATAGGAAGCGATTGTTTCGGCCTTTCCTTCTGCGAAATCTGTCGAAATCGGCTCAATACGACTTTCCAGGGTTTGGAGTGCGTTAAAACGAGTGAGGGACATGGGTATGTGTGAATAAGTTGAGTGAAAAATGGTATCAGCCCGGCAATTGCCGATTTTTGTTCAATGAAAAAAAGAATTCTTTACTCCTCCCGGAGCAGATTAAAAACACCCCGAACAGCACGGAGCCTCAGCACTGTTGTCGCTGTCGGATATCGGAAAAAAAGAAAACTGAATAGAAAGGAACCTGAGAAAAGGGGCGGCATTTCCATTTGCCGAACGGGGTCGGCATGCTGTTAAAGCCAGAAATGCAGGAAAGGCAGTGGAACGGCATCGTTCAATTGGGAATTTAGCCCTTTTCTGGCACAAAGTTAACAAAAAATTCAAAATAACGCCGAAATATTGACGAATTACCTGTTGTTAACATAACCTCAGGTCAGAATATTCAAAAAAAATAAACACGAATATTGTAATCTTGTTCCGGCTATATTCATTTTTTTACGTGATTATTTTTTCTGTTATTATTTCAGGTCAATGCAGAATCTTTCTCCATATCCGGATTTGAGTTTACGTACGCGATCCAGTCTTCGTATTCGTCTATATCCGACAACCGGGGAAGCAGCGTATAATTCATGCCGAGCGAACGTATCAGACGAAGTGTGTCATCGGCTACCGATGCTGTACTCCATGGTATTCCTTGAAACACTTCCGGCACCAAATACTTCATTCCAAGCAGGTAATATCCGCCGTCGCAGGCAGGCCCCACAACGAAGTCGGTACAGTCGAGTGCAGCAAAGGCATTCCGGATCAGGGCAGCATCCAGATCGGGGCAATCACTGCCGATGATAACAGCCTTGTGTGCGCCGGAACAGAATGCCTCGCCGAAAGCCGAGGCCATACGCTGACCGAGATCACCGGGCGACTGCACTGCTTTCCGGAAAGCGGTGTCGGGCCACTCATCAGCGACCGGGATGTAATCGCTGTAGCAGAGCAGGCGACTGCAAGGCACTCCGAGCGCAGCCGAGCGTGTTTTTTCGAGCAGAAGGCAGTAAATACGCAGCGCTGCCTCGTCGCCGGCAACACTGGCAAGCCGGGTTTTGACTTTTCCCTTCTCGGGATTTTTAACAAAAACGATAAGCGTTTCCTTCCGGCTCACCTGACTATCTTGAAACTGAGGTCGAGCGGATTCGCCGAGTGTGTAAGTGCCCCTGCAGAAACAAAATTTACACCGGAAAGTGCATATTTTCTGACATTGAACAGCGTGATTCCTCCGGAGGCTTCCGTTTCAAAACGGCCGTTCACAATAGCAACAGCTTCGTGAAGAATAGGAATTTCGAAGTTGTCGAACATGATGCGGGTAATACCACCGATTTCAAGTGCTTCTTCCACTTCAACCAGGTTTCTGACTTCGAGCGTGATACCCAGGCTCAGTCCTTTTTCTTTCTGGTACGCGTGTGCGCGCTCAATGGCCTGTTTTACTCCGCCGGCGGCATCAACATGGTTGTCTTTGATCATCATCCAGTCGTAAAGCCCCCAGCGATAATTCTCGCATCCGCCGATTTTGACAGCCCATTTTTCGAGAAATCGGATCAGCGGAGTGGTTTTGCGGGTATCCAGCACTTTTACGGGAAGATCGCCCACTTCAAAGGCGAAGCGGCTGCTGAGCGTGGCTATTCCGCTCATGCGCTGCATACAGTTCAGCAGCAGTCGTTCGCCCTGCAGCAGTGATCTGGTATTGGCCTCCACCTCGAAGGCCGTCTGACCGAAAATCACATCCGTTCCGTCAGTCTTGTGAACAGTAAAAGTTGCTGCCGGATCGAGGTGTTTCAGAATTTGTTCGGCGAGTTCCACACCGGCTATAACTCCGTAGTCTTTCACACGCAGCACAGCCTTGCTCCGGCTTTCTGCGGGAATAGTGGCCAGTGACGTGTGATCTCCGTCGCGGATATCTTCATAAAGTCCTGCAACGATAAAATCCTTGATTTGCTGTTCAGTAATTGCTTCAGGGCGCATATTTATCCTGTTGATCCTGTTTTGTAAGCGTTATTCGTTCGATTTCCATTTGATATTGCAGCCGCCGGAAGGGCGCTGTGTTTCGACAGGGGGCTGCCCGGCGAGCAACGCATCGAGTGCCGCTCTGAGGTCTTCACCGGTGCTGGGCACCGGATTTCGTTTGGGTCGGCTGGAATCGAGCTGGCCGCGGTAAACCAGCTTCAGATTTTCATCAAAAACGTAAAAATCGGGGGTACACGCTGCATCATAGGCCCTGGCAACCTCCTGGGTTTCGTCATACAGATAGGGAAAGGTATAGCCGGCCTCCCGTGCATGGGGCGCCATTTTTTCAGGGGCATCCTCGGGGTAGTTGACCGCATCATTGCTGTTGATGCCGATAAAAGCGACACCCTCCGGTTCGTACTCCCGGACAATTTCCGCAATAGTCGGATTGACATATAGCACATAAGGGCAATGATTGCAGATAAACATAACGACAGTTGCCCTGTCTCCGGCTGCATCGGCGAGTCGGCAGACGCCTCCGTTGAGCATATCAGGCAATTCGAAGTCGGGAGCGGAGGATCCGAGCGGCAGCATGCTGGATTCTGTATAGGCCATTTTCCTTTGTTATTTTTCCAGTTCGTTGATACGTGTCCTGTAGATATGCTGGGGTGTACGGGCGTACATGGATTTGTACAGTGTCAGCGCCCGCTGATGATAATGAGAGGGGTTTTCGGCTACCCTCCGGAGTTCGAAATGCACAGCGGCTTCTTCCCTTTCCGTTCTTGTGAGCGACAGGAGCTGCTGAAGCTGTCGCAAGGCTTCCTGGCGGTGTCCTTCTGCAATAGCTATCTGGGCACGAAGGATATTGGCTCCGAATGTGAGATCGGCATTTCCGAGTGCGAGTGCGATATCACGGCCTTCTTCCATTGCCTGGCGGGCGGAGGGTATTTCATCCGCATAAATCTGTACCAGCCCTTTTTCGATGAGAGAGTAGCCCAGGACGAGCCTGTTGCCCATATCGCGGGCGTATTCTATTGCCTCGTTGTAGAATTTGATACTCCGCGAGAGGTCGCCTTTGTAGAACCAGGTGTCGCCGAGCGTGTTCAGTGCCTTGGCAATACCCTTTTTGTAATTGAGTTCACGGCTCAGCGTGAGCGTTTTCTCCAGATAACCGATTGACCTGTCGAACTCACCGATAACAGAGAGCAGATCACCGATCAGTCCGCAGGCGATAGCCATACCCTGTTTGTCGCCCAGTTCCTCGGCGAGTTGCAAATCGCGTTCGAAGTTCTGCATGGCGCGTGTATAGTCGCCTTTTCGTTCCCAGACAGAACCAATAGAGCCTATACATATAGTCATAAAGAGTTTGTTGCCCAGTTCTTCGGAAAGTGCGAGTCCTCTTTCCAGACAGAGCAGCGCCGAGTCGAGCGCTCCTTTTTCCAGATAAACTATCCCGAGATTGGTGTACAGGCTGGTGAGCCCCTGTTTGTCGGCTGCCTTTTCAGCCGTTTCGAGCTGCTCCTCGAGCCAGCGTACACCTTCATCATAGTGGCCCTGGTTCATGAATATGAGGCCAAGGTTGGCCACAATAGCTGTATTCTCTGAGGCACGCTGCAGGCTGCGGTTTATTTCAATAGCGCGGGCATACCAGGTTTTGGCAGGTTCGTAGCCACCCTGCCGGAAGTGGAATGTGCCAAGGTTCCCGAATGTTTTGGCGATACCCGTCTGATCATTTGCCTGTTCGAAGCAGTGCACGGCCTCGTCCAGATTGGTTTTTGCCTCGGGATAATTGCCCCGGAGCATGAGCAACTGGCCCAGGCGGCGATAACTTCGTCCCATGAGCTGCCAGTCATTCAGAGCCGCGGCGCGTGCCAGCGCTTCCCGGTAATTCTTTTCCCCTTCTTCCCACTGACCGACGAGCTCCAGAACGGCACCCTTTCTCAGAAGCAGTTTGACGATCTTTTTACTTCTCTTGTTGATTTCCAGGAGGTTGTCAATCAGTTTGTTGTAAAAAGAAAGTGCCTGTCTGTTGAGAAAATTCCTTTGCGAATAACGGGCAGCCTTTTCGAGATACCTGTTGGTTTTTTTCTCGTCTTCAGCCTGTTCATAGTGGAATGCAAGGTCAACGTAGCGCTCCTCCGATTCCGGATACAGCTGCTCTATAGCCTCTGCGATATCGTGGTGCAGCTCCCGCAGGCGCGTGCGCAACTGCATATCGTAGGCGGCCTCGCGCAGGAGCGAGTGCCGGAAGATATACCTGAGCTCGTTCATGGCATACCAGACCTGCCATTTTTCGGCACTTTGCACCTGCTCACGCAGAACGGTATCGAGATCACCGTTCCGGCGCACAAAATCTTCCTGTTTGGCCATAACGGCTGACAGTACCGGCAATTCGAATTCGCGGCCGATGACAGCCGCGGCCTTGACCGTTTCCTTAACCAGACCACTGAGACGGTCAATACGCGCCATCATGATTTCCTTGACGGAATCGTTGATCTGCACATCCTGATTTTTCAGTTGCAGTACACCGTCAACACTTTTAAGCAGGTTTGACTCCCGGAAATACTCCGACATCTGTTCGATATAAAAGGGATTGCCCTGTGTCATGCGCTGTATCAGTTCGAACAGATCGGTATGCATCGGGCCTCCGAGGCGCGACTCGGCGAATGCCTTCAGATCGGAAGCCTGGAGGAAATTCAGATCCACCTCTGTGAAGGGGCAGGCAGTTTCGTCGAGAATCTGCTGTTTGAATATATAGCTTCGATTACCGTCGTCTTCATAGCGACTGGTTGACAGGAAGAGCAGCGGATACGAGGGTGCCCGTCTGATAAACTGTGCGAGAAATTCGCGACTCATATCGTCGTACCAGTGAGCGTCTTCCAGTTCAATGACAACAGGTTGCAGCAGTGATTCGGCCACAAACAGGTTCGACATGGCGGCCAGACCGTTCTGGTAGCGCCCGCGGGCATCAAGCTGCTCCCAGAGCGACCCGGGGTATTGGATTCCGACCATGGCAGCCAGTACACTTTGGGTACGGGCTATCTCCCTGCGCACAGCATCAGCCTCCGGGTGCGTGCACTCGGTCAGCTCGTATTGCAACTCCAGAAAATTCTGTTCAAAGAGTTCTCTGTTGCGCTCCGGGGTATTCTCCGGACTCTGGTCGAAGTAGTTTTTGAGCAGATAAATAAAGGGGTTGAACTGCTTGCGAAGTATCTGGTCGCTTTGGCAGCTGAGCCAGGTTACATTGCCGGTTTCCCTGAGCAAACGCCTGAATTCGTAGCTGAATCGGCTTTTCCCGATACCTGCCTCCCCGAAAACATATACCACGCCACAAAATTTGTTCTCCCGCAGTGGCCTGGAGAAGTCGAGAAGCTGCCTGAGTTCTGCGGTACGACCGAAGTATTCACCTGAAAAACTGGCTTTCCCGGCGAGATTTCTTCCTGTGAGTGTATAAAAGGGGATGGGATTTTCAAATCCCTTGAAATGCCCGTCGCCCACATGACTGAATTTGAAGTTTCTGTTTCGCGACACATTTTCGTCGGCCATGACCTGCCCCCACTCTGCCCGGCTCATCAGGCGTGCACCCAGGTTTACGCGCGCGCCCACGGCCGCATACTGACAGCGTTCCTTGCTCCCTATAACACCCGTAAAAGCTTGTCCGGCAGTAATACCTATCCTGTAACGGGCTCCGGTGAGCGATTCCAGGCCGCGCAGTTCCTCCTGAATGGCACCTATATATTCAAGGGCTCTTTCTGTATTATTTTCGAAGGAAACAGGTGCTCCGAACAGGCAGAACATGACGCCACCCTTGTCGCCGAAGTCAATTTCCTTGAAATAACCTCCGAATATCTCGCTCTGGTCGAGTACTACGGAAGCGAAATGATTGAGGGCCTCGTGTGATTCAACACCTTCAAACGAGAGGAAAACACTCACAACGTTCCGGAACTCTCCGATTTCCTTGGATTCGTACACCTCTTTGGGAAAGAATGCCGACATGATTTCGGGGTCAGGATCGGGCAGGTGTACTTTTTTCAGGTCTGGCAAACCGGAAACGGAGAATTCGGGCGAAACATGCAGCACTGAAAATTGATCATCAACGGCCGTACAGCCAGCCATTGATGGACTGACGAGGCGCAGCATTTCGTCATCACAAACAATCTGCAGGGAGCCGGCCCTTGTCTGGGCCCCGGCGCAGGCATCTATCGGAGCTCCGCGGAAGTAATAGGCCTTTCTCTTCTCACCCACAATTCCCCAGTGCACTTCTCCCGCCGACAAGCCCACCTTCAGGCCGATCTGGTGTTCGGACAGAACAGATCCCGGATCGGCCTGCTCCCGTTCAAAGCGGGAAATCATGGATTGGGCAGTATGAATTACCCTCAGGGCAGCCGCCCGGGCTTCCTGGTTGTTGCTGAAAGGGAAAATAGCCGTAAAACTGTCGCCGGCAAAGTACGGGATGAACCCGCCCTGTTCATAAACGAGCGCGACCGTTGGCTGGAAGATATGGTTCAGCACTTCAGACAATTCCTCTGCGCCTTCGGTACCGTGGCGCATAAGCCTGTCGGTGAGCCGGGTGAAACCGCTCAGATCGGCGAACATGGCACAGGCATTCAAACTGCCTGCCGGGATGTTATTCCGGTAGTTTTCCTGGATGATGTGCGGAAGAAAGTGTCTCAATACTGTCCGGGTTGATAATTCCGGATGCGAAGGTACAACGAGCAGCCAAGTGTTTTCTGAAAATTATAGGGCGGATACGTTAATCAGAACTTGTAACTTTGTTTCACCTTCTTTACTTCCGCTGCTCCGCTGCTTCTGATTACCAGTATCTCGGGCTCTCCTGTGTAGTTTACCTCACTGGCGCCACTTGACTCAATTTTCAGCTCTTTTACGGCCCTCACATCTACCTCGGAGGCGCCCGAGGTTTCTATTATGCATATATCGGCCACCAGTTCTGGTGCAATTACTTTGGTTGCTCCGGAGGTTTCAATATCCAGGTATCTGCAATCTCCGCGCAGTTTCAAATCAACTGCGCCGCTGGTTTCCACCTTCACCTCGCCGCCACTTACTTCAAGATCTGTGCGAACAGCGCCCGACAATTCCAGATCAAGTCGGGTATTGTTCAGTCTGTTTTTGGAATAAACCTCCACAGCACCGGAAACTTCCAGCCCCTTCAGTTCCTGGACAGTGACATACACATTGATCGTTCCAAGATCAGAAATTCTGAATTTTTTCCACCTGACCGACAGTTCCAGTGTTTCACCGCTCTGTTCAATTTTAATGGCATCCTGATTTGAGCCGTCTTCTGTCTCCACCCTGACGTCACACATATCGCCCTGTGTAATCCAGACTGTCATGGCTGATGAAATTTTCAACCGGGTGAAACTTTCCCTGAACAGTTGCTCCTTTTCGGGGCTCCCGGTCTGGAGAGGCAAGACAGGAAGCGCCGGTACAGTTGTTATTTTCGCAGCGATGCCCGGTTCGACAGGCAAAAGCGGCACTTCGGCTATACGATCTGCCTGAATCGGTACCGGAGCAGATGGCTCATCAGCTGATTTTTCAGACTGAGGCTGAGGTACCGACTGACTGGCCGGGGAGATCATTGATGGCTGAGGGATTTCAACTGCTGAAGCCGGCGTTTCAGGCTTTGACACTGTCGGAACTTCTGCAGGTCCAAAATGCGAGTAAACAGCAATTCCTATTATTGAAACCAGCGTGGTAATCATGGCAATTCCTTTAAAAGTGAAAAATGATTTGGTGAACAATCCGTAACCGACAGATTGTGCAGCGTCACCAACCCATGCGGATACGTCATCCGGGGAAGTTTCCGGAGGCATTTCTCTGACCTCCTGAAAGAGTTTGTTCAGTTGTTCTTCATTCATGTCACAGCGATTCATTTACGGTAGTCAGGGCCTGCAGGTGGGCAAGCAGCTGCTGGCGGCCGCGCAGCAGGCGTTGCTTCACGGCAGATTCGCCTGAAGATTGCATCTCCGCAATTTCCCTGATGGAAAAACCGGACAATTCGAACAGAATAATGGCCTCCCTTTGTGCTTCGGGGAGTTTTCCGAGTGCCGCGTACAAAAGATCTCTGTTCATCAGCGCCTCTGCATTATTGCCGGCGGCAGGCACATTGTTCAGGATCAACTCGTACGAGGTCAGATATTCCTCTTTTTTCTTCCTGTTCCTGTTTGACAGCAGCCGGATGGCGATACCGCACAGGAACGACAGGAAAGCAGCGGGATTTTTCAGTTCATCCAGCCGTTTGAAGGCCACGACAACAGCGTCCTGCATCAGATCCTTCCAGTCCGTCTGTCCGTAGGCGCGTGCCTGGCAGAATCGTTCGAACCGTGTATGAACAGGTTCGTAGAGAGTCATGAAAATTATCTGTCGGTCTTCCGTCATGCGTGCAGGCAGCGTATCTGTCGGTTACAGAACATTAGTGTAATGGCCGGCGCCGGAAGTTACAAGGCATCAGAATAATTTTCCGGATGCCTTGCGGAGGGCGAGATCAGCAAGCAACAAGTCGCCTGCCGTGCGCAGCCAGTCGAATTCCTTTTCCCTCAGTACAAGTTGTGCATTCAGCACGTCAGACGGAATAGCAGCGCCACCCTTGAGACTGTTTGAAACAAGTTCCAGGTCCTGGCGGGCCAATAATATATCCTCTTTCCGCAAGGCGAGTTGCTGCTGGGTTGTGAGAAAAGCTGTGCGGGCCTGTTCATACTCCCAGCGGGCCTGATTAAGGGTTTCTTCCTGCCGGGCAGCATTGTGTTGCTGTTGGAGAGAGATCGGTAATTGTTGTTTCTGCTGTTCCCAGTATGCAGAAACGGGTACTTTCATCTGCAGTCCGATATTTCCGTTCGAAAACCAGGACTTTTCTGCGACAAGCGGCACATCGTTGGTGAGATTATTCATACCAAAGAAGGCGAAAGCAGAAAGGGTTGGCTTCAGGTTTGCCTTTTCGGTTTCAAGGCGAAGTTGCTGCAGTCGGTTATCCAGTACAAATTGCTGTATTTCGGGGCGATTTGCTGCAGTTGATACTGCATCGAAAGAGGGCGGGGTCGTTTTTTCCAGCGGCAACAGCGCCTCTGCAAGTGTACCCTTCACAGCCGTTTCTCCGGCTCTTTCAGGCGATATACCCATCCAGTAAAGCAGCGTTTCAGCATTTCGGTTACGGTTACCCACAGCTTGTTCGAGCTGAATACGGGCGCTGTTCAGCTGCATTCGCGCATTGATGACGGCCGATTCGGTGGCAGCACCTCCATCGCGTTTGTTCAGAGCATCCTTCAGCAATTCGTCTGCCTTGCGGCAGCTTTCCTTCAGGAAACTGGTCTCCTCTTCGGACAGCAGCAGTGCATACCACGATTTGGAGAGTTCCAGCGCTATTTTTTGACGGTTCAGGGCGTGATTGTTCTCTGTAATATCTGCCTGAAAAACCTGTTCGCGGATCCGGGCATTCAGGCCGGCATCGTACAAACTTTTTATAGCCGTGACCCCGGCGGTGGCCTGCCACCACGTACCGAAGCGAATGGCGCGGGTCTCATCAGTCGGATTCTGCACATTGAACTGACCCACAGGAACTACGCTGGCCGGCAGGAACGGATTGGCCTGCATATCCAGATTTCCGTTCAGCTTCAGATTTTTCTGCAGGCGGGTCTTGTCAGCCTGCGCTGCATTTATCTGGCTTTCAATCCGGAATGCCCGTTCGGACGGCTGGTTTTCCAGCGCCGACTTCAGAGCCTGTTCCAGCGTGAGGGCGCTCAGATCCTGGGCATTCATACCGACTGTGACAGTGAATACAGTCAGAAGGGTACAGATAAGCCGGCATGGGAAAATGTATCGGAATAAACTCATACGAGCGTGATATTTTAAAATGTACAATTACCCTCTGAAGACGGCGGCAGGCTCAACACCATTGATACGGCGCAGTGCGAAAATGGCGCCAAACAGGGCAATAAACAGCGTTATGGCGAACATACCGAGTTTTACCTGCCAGCTGAACCCGAAAGTGAGCCCGGAGGATTTGACCCCCATACGAAATCCTTCCAGCAGAGAATATGCGATGACAAATCCGACCACAGCGAATACAGCTGCCTGCGTAAGTATCAGTCGCCTGACGTATCCGTTGCTGGCGCCAATAGCTTTCAGCGTGCCATAGTCGCGGATTCGATCAAGCGCAGAAGAATACATGGTGAGTCCGATGATGAAAAAACCGGAAATGATGGCAAAAACGATCAGGGTGCCTGTACTGGCCCCGATGCCCGTGGAACCAAGGGTATAGGCAACAGTTGAGCGGGAAAAATCCCGGCGGATCCATGCACGTACACCGTATATGTGCTGATTGATTTCGTCGCGCACACGGGCGGGGTCGTATCCCGGTTTTACGTTAACAACTACGGCAGAAACAGCCGTTCCGTTTCGGTTTCCGTAGTAATTCGCCCTTTCCAGCGTGGTGTAAACGGTATTTCCTGCGAATCCCCTCAGATTGTCTGTGATTGCATTGATAACGGCTCTTTTACCGTTAATTTCCAGTTGAACGCCCACCTCCGGCTGCATACCATATACAGCGGCATCGTAGAAGTCGGCAGTGATGGCATTTTCGGCCTCCAGATTTGACAGAGAGCCGCTTTTGATTTTATCGGTCCCCGGACCGGCGGCAAATGCGGGCGCCTCCGAGCCAATCATCAGTACCGGGCTCGACTTCCCATTGGGGAGTACAGCCGTTCCGTTTGCCAGAGCCACGCCGTAAGCAGCAGCTACTCCTTCGATACTGCGTACCTCCCTGGCGATGCGCACATCGAGCAGGCCAAGCGAGTTGGCATCCTGCGTTTTGGCATCCACCACCCAGATATCGCCGTTGGAATTATCTACCAGGGCCGACATAAGTCCCGTGAGAAAGGTGAAAATACCCACCTGTTGCCCGATGAGAAACGTGCTTATGACGATACCTACCACGACGCCGATACTCTTGGCGCGGTCAAATCTGATAAATCTGAGAGCCGTTCTGAACATAGCATTACAATTGAATGGCGCATTCCACGCGGGCATTCAGGAGCAGGGAGCCCGGGTTGTTGAGCAGAATTTTAACCTCCCTCACGCGCCGGTCCTCCATTTCGCCGGGAGTTTCAGCGAACAGCGATTTCTTCCTGAGGAGCGGCGCGGCGTAAACCACTGTACCGGTGGCCAGCTCTTTCCCGGTTCCAATCGCCCTGATCTGCGCCTTCTGGTTGATCTGCACCCTGTCGGCAAGCAGTTCATCAATTTCACAGCGGACAATTATCCGGCCTTCGGGTGCCATTTCGGCAAACTGTCCCTGGGGCGGCAGTGCGTTACCTGCCTGCGTGGCAACACTGAGAATTTGTCCGTTTACCGGCGCCCTGATCGCGCGTAGTGCCAGTTCTCGTTCAGCCACCGCCAGTTCGGTTCGTGTTTCCTGCAGGCGGGCGCGACTCACCTGTGCCGATGCCCGGAGGCGATCGCAGGTGGCCTGCTGATTGCGCACTTCGTAATTGGCATTGTCGCGATTTTGCTCCGTTTCAACCCGTGAATCGTACAGTTTTTGTAGTCGCCGGGCATTCAGTTCGAGATTTTCGAGGCGGATTTGTGCCTCGGCTTCGGCCTTCTCGTCGGCCAGCACCTGTGCTTCCTGTGTGGACAGGCGCGCATGGGCCTGTGTCACGCGGGCGGAAGCAACCGTACTTTCCAGCTCGAGTACTACCGAACCGGCACGCACAGCATCACCTTCATGCACAAGCAGCTTCGACACCAGGCCTCCGTCGTTGGCAGCCAGCGAGATGATATCCTGTTCGGGTTCCACCCTGCCGATACCCACCACTTCGGTTGCCTGTGCAGGGGCGCCCTGATAAGACACCTGTTCTTCTTTCTTGTCTTCCTTGCCACCACAGGCCACCAGACTGGTTGCAACAGTGAACAGGAGCAGCCGGATGAACGTACCGGATAAATTATTGAACTTCATAGTCGGGTAGATTGAAAAACTGCAATTCATTTGAGTGCCCGGTCGAACCGGAAATAATGGCTATCAGTGGAAATCATCGGGGGGAGGCGTGTCTGAAACCCTTCCATCGTTCACATACACGATACGGTCGGCAAAAGGTCGCAGGCGCATATCATGGGTAACAACAGCCAGTCCGATACCCTGTCGGGTGAGCATCTTCAGTTCGTCCATCACAACAGCTACCGACCGGGGATCCAGGGAGGCAGTGGGTTCGTCGCACAGTACCATAGGCGGATTTCCCACCAGCGCCCGTGCGATAGCGATGCGCTGTTGCTGGCCACCCGACAGATTTTTGGGCAGCTGGCGAAGGCGGTCGCTCATACCTACCTTCTCAATTGCATCATGCGCGCGCATGCGTGCGTGTGCGGTCGGGATACCCTGAAGCTGGAGGGGCAGCATCACATTCTCTTCAGCTGTGAGGGGCTGGATCAGGTTGAAATTCTGGAAAACAAATCCGATATTGTTGAGGCGAAGCGTGGCGAGCTGCTTTTCGGAAAGCGAACTGGCCATTTGACCACCCACCTGCACCTTGCCCTGTGTAGGGTAAATTACACACCCGAGGAGTGAAAGAAGCGTTGTCTTCCCGCTGCCTGAAGGACCGATAATCAGGGTCATTTCACCCTTCTTCAGCGTGAAATCGGTCGGATAGAGCGCCGTAATTACCTGATCGCCCGTCTTGTACTCTTTGGAAGCGCCCTGAAGCTGCGCTACGATATCGGTCTGCATAACTGAATGTTCAGGCTCTGTGGGTCGGGTTGTTTTTTAATCTGTGATGCCTTCCATGTAGTATTCGAAAATTCGTCTGAATGGACTTTACCCGTCAGAAACTTCATTGAGGCGGCAGGCTTACCGGTCGGACGGCCGATTGCGCATTTCGCGATACATTTTTCAGAATTATGCACATCCAACGCATTGACGAAAAGCATAGCAGAAACAGTATTCAAATCCTGATTGTTGCCAATCATCAAAATTATTAACAAAAAGCATCAGCTTTTAAACGATACTCCAAAAACTTCAAAGAAATTGCCAGAAACTTTCCAAAGATACAACCTGTTTACCGCGTAATTCGTCATACCGGGCAGTTATGAGAACTTCAATCCTTATCCTCGTCATTTCAATTGGTATTTCGGCCTGCAAAGATCGTAATACCAATCAGGGCAACAGTGTGAGTTGCCTGCCCGCCGGTCTGCAGAACGGACTGATCGCTGCCTATTCATTCAGCAATGGTTCGTTACTGGATGTCACTGGGGCCGGAAACAATCTCGCCAAAACAGGCCCGGCCACACCTGCAGCAGACAGGGATGGAAATGCCTCCTGTGCTTACCAGTTTGTCAATACAGCCAGCACGCCATCTTTTCTCAGCACAAGTCAAACCGGCTTTCTGAACGGCATGTCTGATTTCTCCGTGTCGATCTGGTACAAACCACTTGGTCCCAGAAGCGGGGGAGACTTTGAAGCGCTCCTGGGCCGTGGAAACCAGGGTCACTGTCCGGACAGGCTGGGGGAGTGGTCGGTGGGGTTATACGATTGCCGCCGGGCAGTATTTGGGCACGACAACTCCGTCTGGGCTGATTTTACAACGCCGTATTCCGACAACAGGTGCCAGGACGAGATGGATAACCTGGAAAATAAATGGCAACATGCAATTGCCGTGAAGCAGGGCAACAATTTCAAAATATATTTCAACGGTGTTTTGCAGGAAACAGCAGTTGGGCCAGCCAATTGCGGAAACAATACCTACACGGCGCAGGATACCGGCGATTTGTTTATCGGCAACAGGTTCAACGGCCTGATAGACGACGTGTTGTTGTATGAACGGGCGCTTACGGACCAGGAGGTGAGCACCCTTTTCACACTGGAACCCTGCTGCGAGTAGCATTCTCGCTTCCAACAGAAAGAAAACAGGCTCGCAATTCGTACTTTTGCGGCATGGAACTGTACTTTCTGTGCGCTTTTGCTTTTCTCGCGGGTCTCGTTGACAGCATTGTCGGAGGTGGAGGACTGGTACAGATACCCGCTTTTTTCATCTTGTACCCGCAGTTGAGCGTACCGAATGTAATCAGTACCAACAGGCTTGCTTCGGCAGTCGGTACATCGGTAGCTGCCCTGAACTATGCCAAAAGCGTGAAAATTCCGTGGAAAACAGTACTATATGCGGGGATAGCTGCTTCTGTGTGTTCCTATCTTGGAGCTACCGTACAGAGTTTGCTGCCATCCGGCGTACTGAAACCGGTCATACTGGTGCTGATAGTGCTGATAGCCATTTACACCTTCCGGAAGAAAGACTTTGGCCATCATGAAAACCTGAAGGTCACCGGGGACAAACTTCTATACCGGGCGGCAGGTACAGGTGCTCTGCTGGGGTTTTACAATGGATTTATTGGTCCGGGTACCGGCAGTCTGCTGGTTTTTGCGTTCGTCAGCATAATAGGATACAATTTTCTGAAGGCATCTGCCATCTCAAAGGTGGTGAATGTTATTTCCGACGTGTCATCGCTGGTTTTCTTCTTTATACATAAAACCATCATCTTCAAACTGGCTATCCCGATGATGGCCTGCAATGTGGCCGGGTCGTATCTCGGCAGCCGTCTGGCAGTGTTGCGCGGGAATGCCTTTATCCGAAAAGTTTTTCTGGTGGTTATTGCCGGAATAGTCGCCCGTTTTGCCCGGGATATTTTCGGAGGTGTTTAAACACAACATAACATGTCATCACTCATTGCCCATTACTTTCCGAAACTTGCGCCTGAACAACTGTCGAAGTTCGACCAGCTCGTACCACTCTATACCGAGTGGAACGAAAAAATCAATGTTGTTTCAAGGCAGGACATAGATAATCTGACCGAGCGACACGTATTGCACTCGCTCGCTATCGCTTGCGTAATTGGTTTCAGTCCCTCGGCAAAAATCATGGATCTGGGAACAGGTGGCGGGTTTCCGGGCATCCCGCTGGCTATATTTTATCCGGAAACACAGTTCACACTCGTTGATGCCACAGGGAAAAAAATCAGGGTCGTGGAAGAAATAGCGCTGGCGCTGGGACTCACCAACGTGACAGCCATACATGCGAGAGTGGAAGATCTGAAAATGATCGGACAATACGATTTTGTACTGTCACGGGGTGTGGCTCCGCTGGAAAAGCTGCTTTTCTGGGGCCGTAAGTTTCTGAAAAAGAAGCACGTACACGCTCTGCCCAACGGTATTATAGCCCTGAAAGGTGGCGATTTGAGGCCCGAGATAAATGCGCTTCCGGGCAAGGGGGGCAATTACACCGACGTATTCCCGATCCGTGATTTCTTCAGAGAGCCCTTTTTTGAGGAGAAGTACGTTGTGTATGTACAGGGCTAGGTCATTCGCGGTCCGGGAATAACCTCGGCCACCACGAAGATACTGCCGATCACCACGACAAGATCATCAGGCCCTGCCTTTTTAACAGCTGCTTTCAACGCATTTTTGACGGAGGAATAAGCCCTTCCGGCGAGACCCAGCCCGGCCGCCTGTCGGGCCAGATCCCGTGCATCCAGTCCACGCGGAATATTTGCCTTGGCGAAGTAATAGCTGGCATTCTTTGGGAAAAGGGAAAGTACCTTTCCGGCGGGTTTGTCGTTCACAAATCCGGTCACGATGTGCAGTTTTCGGTGAGGCCAGTTATTTATCCGGTCGAAAGCCAGGGCAATGCCCGCTTCATTATGTGCGCTGTCACACAGTACAGTTGGTGAATTCCGAATGATCTCCCAGCGACCCATGAACCGTGTGAGCTGTTTCAGATTTTCAAGTCCCTTTCTGAGTGCGTATTCATCGATTTCAGGGAAAATCATCTTCATTTTTTCCCAGGCAAGAAGTGCGGTCGCCAGATTTTTTTCCTGGAACGGCCCTCCTGCCTCCATTTCCAGATCATTTATCCAGGTTTTCTCATCTCTGGAAACAAGGTAAGAGGTCCGGATACTTCTGTTCTGAATACTCTCCTGAACTGGTGTTGCACGTACGTGCTGGTCTGCAAAAATGATTTCAGAGCCAGTTGAGCGCGCCTTTTCCAGAAACACCGGCGCCGATTCCGGGTGGGTTTCACCGATGACAACCGGAATTCCTGGCTTGATGATGCCCGCTTTTTCGCCGGCTATCAGGGTGAGCGTGTCACCGAGCAGGTTCATGTGGTCGTAACTGATATTCGTGATCACGCTCAGTTCCGGGGTGATGATATTGGTACTGTCGAGGCGACCGCCGAGACCGACCTCTATGACAGCAACATCCACGCGCTCGCGGGCGAAATGATCGAAAGCCATTGCCACACACAACTCGAAAAAAGAGGGCTGAACCTCTTCAATTTTCTGGCGGTTCGAACAGACAAACTCGACCACAGCCTTTCGGGGAATATACCTGCCGTTGACCTTGATACGTTCCCTGAAATCACGGTAGTGCGGACTGATATAGAGACCGGTTTTCAGTCCGGCAGCCTGACAAATTGCCGCCAGAATATGACTTACAGACCCCTTGCCATTGGTACCGCCAACGTGCACTGAAGGAAATTTTGTGTGCGGATCGCCGAGATGCCTGGCAAGAGCCAGCGTATTGGTGAGGTCTTTTTTGAAGGCAGCCGCTCCGACCCTGTGAAACATGGGCAACCGGGCGTACAGGTAATTCAGGGTTTCAGCGTAGTTCATGCTTGGCTGATTAGTCGGACAAGGCCTGTAAAAGAAGCAGTGATGAGTATTTCAGGGTCTTTCAGCGATCAGAAAACCGGGCATATTTTCAGGCCGGAGGGCAAACACAGACCCGAATATTAACCAGTGGCAAAATAATCTGTTCAAATTTTATGCAAAATTGACTAAAATTTGATCTTTGTCTTTGAATGTGCACCATAAAACAGCCTATTTTGCATGCTCAAATTCATAAATCCCTCCGATGAATATTCTGATTGTCTGTGA
>CAILQK010000393.1 GCA_903836265.1 uncultured Bacteroidota bacterium
CCCTGCTGTCCGGATTGAACCTGAGGCGATACGACGGCCTGTAGTTGACTGTGAAGTCGTTGACCCACGAGCCGCCGCGCAAAACGCGATAGTTGCCTTCAACCGGGCCGGTCGGGTCGGGCACTACACCTTTTTGGGCACATTCATTGTAATACGAATCTGAGTACCTGTCCAGGCACCACTCCCATACATTTCCCGACATATCGTACAATCCGGCGGAATTCGGTTTTCTGGTTCTGACGGCGTGGGTACGGCTGTTGCTGTTACCATACCACCAGGCTACCGAATCCAGAGTATCGCTGCCGGCGTACGTAAATGACTGCTGATCGGAGCCACCCCGGGCAGCATATTCCCACTCCGCTTCGGTGGGCAGCCGGTATCCTGTGGCAAGGTCATCAGTCGTTATGATCCAGTTATACTGTGATTTTCCGACCGAATCAATTATATATACCGGTTTCAATCCGGCGCGCAGGCTCAGCCAGTTGGCATATATCAGTGCGTCATACCAGGATACATTCACCACCGGATTATCGCCCTCGAATCCCCACCCGACGGCCGGGTGCACCCTGAATATATTTCTGCCGGTTTCTTCAAGGAAGAGATTATACTGCCAGAAGGATGTTTCGGTTTCAGCGAGCTCAAAATCACGCAGGCGCACGCTGTGACGCGGTTTTTGATCATCGTAACAGGTATCGCAGCCCATCAGGAATTCGCCGCCTGCCAGTGGTATCATCACCGGGTAGTAGCGCTTCTGCAGGTTTTCGCAGCGGCCGGGTCGGAGGCTTCGAATGGTTTCCAGCAACAGCCGGCGGCTGCCTGCTTCATCTGACTTCACCTGTTCCAGCAGCGGTACCGGTATATCCAGCAGTCGGGCAGCAGTTGTTGCTTCCACTTTGGCGCGCATGTATCGCCCTGTTTCGGTGAAGAAAAAGGCCAGTTCGAGGAGGCTGTCGGCTACTGCGGGTTTGATTGACGCCAGAGGGCTTTTACCGCTTTTGTCTTTCACCAGCCGTACGGCATTGTTCAGTCGCTCTACGGCGTCCGTGTAGTTGAGCTTTTTTATTTCTTGTGCAGCATCTTTGAGCAGGTTCTGAACTACCTGTACAGTGGTATTCTCCACTTCCTTCAGGGCGTTCTCAGCCTCCAGGGTTTTTTTCTGCGCCAAATTGTAATTGTCCTCGGCGGCTTTTCGCTGTTCGTCCGTAGCGGCTTTTTCTTTCTTCACCTGTTCCAGCGCTTGCTGCGCCCGTTCTTCCTCCTGCCGCGCCTTTTTCAGGCTCTGTCTGGCAACAGTGTTGGCTTCTTCGGCCACCCGGGTTTTTTCAATGGCAATATTGGCCGAGGAATCCGCCTTGATGCGCTGTTTTTGGGCCTCCTTTTTTTCATTTTCGGCCACCCGGGTTTTCTCTTCAGCCCTTCCGAGAGCGTCCTGGGCTATTTCGTACTGATACCCCGCAACCAGCAGGGCAATCAAAGCTACTGTCGCCAAGGCAATTGCCCCTGCTGCCACTTTTCTTGCCTTTTTTCTGGCGGTTTCGGCCTTTTCCTTTTCGCGGCGCTGGTGTTCGGCATCTGCCTGGAGCCGTTCTTTTTCTTCGCTGTCGCGGCGTACCTGTGCGGCTTCGGCGATGGGCGTCACGAGTGTATCGTGCCCCACCTCGTAGATCATGCGCCCCTGTTCGTCGCGTTCCACGCGCAGGAGGGAGGCGGTGGCGAGGCGTTCGAGCAGGGGCTGCGTAACGCCCTGCTGTGCCTGCAGCGACTGTGCGGCGTACGGCATGCGGACGCCATCCTTGATGAGTATATCTTCCACGAGGTGCCGGGCGGGTGCGCGCTCGGCTTCGGGCAGCCCTTCGATGGTACGCTCGTAAAAAGCCCGGAAGATATGCTTGATTTCGCCGATATCGGCGGGCTGTATCAGTTGCCCTTCTGTCCGGGCGATATAGTCTTCCACGTACCGGCACACGATCTGCAGGGCGGAGGTTTCGATACGTCCGCGGTTGTCGCGCAGGGCCGAGAAGATGGCGGCGAGTGTATCATCTCCGTACCGGAATGAGCGGGTGTCGAAAACCGGGCGGGTTTTGTATTCCGGGTCGGAGGCTTCGTTGCCCAGCAGTGCCGGCATGACCACTGCTCTGGTGGCGGCGGCTTCGTCGAGGGCATCGAGTTCGTATCCGTGCTGCAGGAGGTTGGGCAGGTAGTCCTTGAGGCCGTTGAGCAGGCTCATGCGGTCGGAGCGGATAGAGAACACCACCTTCAGGTCGAAGGGTTTGTACAGTTCGTCCTCCTGTTCGGGGCTCAGGTCAGCGTTCTGGAGGGCGTTTTCGTATTGCCTGGGCACCCGGGAATAGAGCGCTTCGGCAAGTTGTTTTTTAAACTCGAGTATTTGATCCGGCGGATACAAGAACAGCTCCTCGAACTGGTCGAACACCAGCAGGAAGTGATTTTCTCCGGCTGCCTGCCGGTTTTTGAGCGTTTGCCAGAGGCCCGGTCCGGCGAGGTCGTCGGGCAGCAGGGTATGGCCGGTGTTGCTGCCTGGCAGGGCGTTGCGGGTGCAGTCGGCCGGGGTGGCGCTTTCGCCGCGCTTGTATGGTCCGAAACGGATTTCCCGGATCTGCCGGCGACCTTCAGTCTGCAGGCGGGGGAAGATGCCTGCGGAGAGCAGGGAGCTTTTGCCGTATCCCGACTTGCCGTACAGGATAACGAGCTGTTCGAGATCAATGAGCCGGTGGAGCCGCTCGATATCGGCGTCGCGGCCGAAGAAGAGCGCCTGTTCGTCGGTGCGGAAGGGGCGTATGCCGGGATAGCGTTTCATGGTCAGGGCAACTGGTCAATAATATCTTGTATGGATTTCCGGATGCGGTTGTATTCGATGAAGATACTCTCGCTGTTCACCACGCCTTCGTTGATACTCTGGCGGAGGGTGCTGAGCCGGCCCATCAGGTGGTCGGCGTCGGTGCCGGAGCCCGGATGATTTCGCAGTTCCTCAAGGATTCGCTGGAGGAGGCCCTGCCGGAGCCAGTCGCGCAGGGTCTGTTTGAGTGGTGCGCCGGCGGTTTGGCGTTTTTGTTCATCGGCTTCCCAGTGTTCGCAGAGTTTGGCGAGGAACTGTTCGGGCGACAGCTTGTCCACAAATTCCACCTGAAACTGGTCGGAATAGAATACGCGGGTATGGCTGGCCACGCCGGGGCTCATGGCGTACTGCAGGCCCTTGTCGCGATCCGGGTTGAGCAGGCGCATCAGCAGTTGCATGGGCCAGTGGTCGAACTGGAAGCCGAGGAAGATGAAATCGGTGGCCTGTTTCAGGGTGTCCGGCAGCTGTATGTAGAGGTCGCTGCTGAGTTTTTTGTCGCCCAGAATCTGGGAGAAATACAGGAACAGGTCGTCGTGGGTGAGTACCAGTGAGTCGCGTTGGTTGAGAACGCCGCGCAGATTGAACAGCAGCCGGAGCTCGCGCGGGTCCAGGTGTATGCGGTCGTGCGGATCGGGGGTTCCCCGGTAGTTGTAGTAGCCGAACTGGTGGTTGATACCGTTTTTGTCGAGGTAGCGGTGCAGTCCGAGGTCGGGCATGGTGCTGACAATCAGCGGGAAGGGAAGTCTGGCAATCCGTGTGTACAGCGCTTCCTCCAGTTTGGCGGAGTACTGATCGTGGAACTCCTCGAGGCGGCGCGATGTGCGTGTTCGCGCACCATCGTTGTCGAAGAGAAAGAGGTTTTCGCCGGGATAAACCATTTTGATGTCGCGGGGCAGCCTGCCGGCGGTGTCGTGGGGGTCAATACCGAGGAATTGAAGGAGTTCCGTGAACATATCTTCTCCGGGCAGCAGATCGGGCCCGATGAATAGTACGCATTTCTGTTCCGCGAGCGAGCGCACGAGGTCATTCCACGCGATCGCGGTGTCATTTGAGTCTTTATGCATATTGATGGCCGGTTGGGGGGAATATGTATAATCAGATTGTCTATTTGCTGTAATGGTGGCACCCGGTATGCGGGTTCCGGGTAAAAGTACGGTGTTTTGCAGTGAAAATCAGTAATACGGGTGAAAAAACTGTGATTAATCCTGCAGCACCACCTCCGTGGCGCCGTAACCGTACTTGTGGTGGTATTCATTTTTGAATTTCTTCACGTGCGGATTGCCTCTCAGGCTGTCGGCGATTGCGTCCTTGAGTTTTCCTTCTCCCACGCCGTGAATAACGAACACCCGGCTGGCGCCCAGCCTGATTGCCCGGTCAATAAAGCGGTGGAAGTGCTGCATCTGTATTCGCAGAATTTCGCCCTTGTCGAGGCGGGCGTAACCGTTCATCAGTGCCTGAATGTGCAGGTCAATTTCCGGCTCGAAGTGCGCGAAGTCTTCCGGGTCGAAGGCTTTGTGGGGGCGGGAGTTGCCTGCCGACCGGGTTTTGCTCCTGTTCTGCATGGTGTATGACTTCAGGTCCTGCCCCGGTGTTGCCGGTTTGGGCTCGAAGCTGTTCAGCAGTACAAAATGGTACGCCGCCACATTGATAATGGAGGCCGTCTGGAAGCTGTTGAAAAACTGTTTTGCCTTGATGCGCAGCCCTGCTTCCACGGGCTGGCTGGTTCCTTCCGTGGAAATACGCTGAACGCTGATGAACACCTCCGGTGCATCGTTCAGGTCGTCGGACAGGAAATCGCCCAGTTCGTATGCTGATGATGCTGCAATTTTCTCATCCAGTATAATTACATCTCGGCCGGTGGTGAACAGATCGAATTCCATCAGAAACTCGAACGGCGTATCATTGATGAGCCACACCTTGTACCTGGATACCGATTCATCGCGGCCGGGCATGGGCTCGAATGCCAGTTGCAGTCCTTTGGGTTTGAGGATATGATACTGGCTTTTGACCACCCGCCGGGCGGGCGGTTCAGGTTTTTTCTCTCGCGCGGCTGCCCACGCGGGCGCGACGCTGCTCAGTACCGTATCGGCAACAATATCATCTTCAAAGGCCGGAATAATGAAATCGGGGTCGTTATCGAGTCTGATCTGAACCATATCATCGCTCAGGCGATCAGTGACGATGCCTGTTTCGCCGGTAAAGCGGAGCCTTACCCTGGTGCCGGGGGGGAAATTATTTTTCAGCATATTTCAAAAGATTGCTACTTTTCGCAAACGTATTAAAAAAATTTTTAGCAACAGCCTGATTTTTGCGCCATGAGCGAACAAGCGTCTTCCCGATATCTTTCGGTTGATTTTTACAGGGGGCTCACCATTGCCTTTATGATTATTGTGAATACCCCCGGTTCGTGGAGGCACGTATATCCGCCGCTGCAGCACGCTGTATGGCATGGTTGTACGCCAACAGATCTGGTATTCCCATCTTTCATGTTCATTATCGGTGTTTCCATGTGGTTTGCCTTTGCGAAGTACGACAGGAAATGGACTGCAGAAGCGGGGTACAAGGTACTGAAAAGAACCGTTTTGCTGTTTCTGATCGGGGTATTCATGTACAAACTGCCTTTTTTCTGGCGCGACTGGGATACCGCCAGGATTCTCGGTGTGCCTCAGCGACTGGCGCTGGGTTACGGACTGGCTTCGGTGCTGGTGCTGAATCTGGACCGGAAAAAACTGATATGGGTTTCCGCCGGACTTCTCCTGCTGTACTGGGGTATCCTGAACTGGTTTGCCTTTCCGGCCGGAAGTGACCCTTATCTGGCGGAGAGCAGCGCTGTACTTCGACTGGATACCTGGCTGTTTGGCACATCGCATTTATATAACGGAGAAATCAACGGCGGGGTTCGCTACCCCTTTGATCCGGAGGGCCTGCTGAGCACACTTCCTTCTGTGGTGACCGTCATCATGGGCTGGCTCTGTGGCGACTGGCTGGGGCACAGGAAGAACAGCAGGGAGAAGCTGGTTCGGGAGCTGCTGACTTTTGGTATCATTTGCGCGGTAACCGGACTGGTGTGGGACCTGTTTTTTCCTATCAACAAAAAACTCTGGACGAGTTCTTACGTTATGTACGCCGGCGGTATATCCATGATGTTGCTGGCGGGCAGTGTATGGCTGGTTGATATAATGAAATGGCGCAACGGCGCCGGTTTTTTCTTTACTTTCGGCGCCAACTCGCTGTTTGCCTATCTGCTTTCGGAGGTGCTGATCATATTCTGGGACAGTATTGCCTGGGGAAGCGGCGATAGTGCCACGAACGTGCGGGAATGGATATACACCAGTTTGTTCGTACCCGTTGACGGAGGTGAACTCGGCTCATTCCTGTTTGCGCTCGGTTACATGCTTCTGTGCTGGCTCGTTTGTCGCTGGCTGTATGTGAAGAAGATTTTTATCAAGCTTTGATTTTTCATGCTACAAACAAAAAACCTGCAGTTTGCCTACAACAATGATCTGTCGTTCTCCTTTCCCGATCTTGGCTGCGGCGCAGGCGAATCACTGTTGATAACGGGCAGGTCGGGATGCGGGAAAACCACGCTCCTGCATTTGCTGGCCGGCATATTGCACCCTTCGGCCGGTGAAATAAGCATAGGAGATACATTGCTCAGCAGTCTGGGCGGCGCTGCGGCCGACCGGTTCAGGGGAGCCTGTATCGGACTTGTTTATCAGCGGCCGCATTTCATTGCCTCGCTGACTGTGCTGGACAATCTGCGGTTGCCGGCATATCTGGGGCACAAGCCTGCCAGTGAAAAGGCAATCGGGGAGCTGGCGGCGCATCTGGGTATCGGGCATACACTCCGTCAGTTGCCCGACCGGCTGAGTGTGGGCGAGCAGCAGCGGGCGAGTATAGCGCGCGCACTCGTGAACCGGCCTGCGCTCATACTGGCTGACGAGCCCACCAGCGCACTTGATGATGAAAATTGTGCTTCGGTGATTGAGTTGCTCACCCGGCAGGCAGCAGAGCATGATGCTGCTCTGGTGATTGTGACGCACGACGGGCGCCTGAAATCGGCCGTAAAGAATCAGGTGGAATTGTCGCTGCAGGGCCGTTAACCTCAAACAGACCTGAAAGTATGTTACTGAAAATCATATACAGAAATCTGGCACACAAGCCACTTGGTGCGGCGCTGAGTGTGGCGCTGCTGGCCCTGAGTACCGGTATTATTTCCATGCTGCTGCTGTTGCAAAGCCAGCTGGAGCAGAAATTTGAACGGGATCTGAAGGATATTGACCTGGTGGTGGGCGCCAAGGGGAGCCCGCTGCAACTGGTACTGTCGGCTGTTTACCATGTTGATGCACCCACAGGCAATATTCCGCTGGAGGAAGTGGAGAAACTGCGCAAAATGCGCTCCATCTCAGGCATTACGCCACTCGCATACGGAGATTCATATCAGCGGTTCAGGATACTGGGTACCGATACCACTTTCATCAGCCGTTACGGCGGCAAACTGAAATCCGGCAGGCTGTTCAAACAGCCGCTTGAGGCGGTTATCGGGGCAACCGTGGCAGAGAATACCGGACTGCAGGCTGGCCAGACATTTTTCAGCACGCATGGCGATGTGGCAGAGGGCGAACAGCACGACCACGCAGGGTACGTGGTGACGGGTATTCTGGAACGCAGCAACACAGTACTCGACAACCTGCTGCTCACCGAAGTGGCCAGCGTCTGGAGTATTCACGAGGAGGGGCACGAAGACCATGATCACGACCATGATCATGCCCGCGACACCATACCCCGCGAAATAACCGCAGCACTCGTAAAGGCCCGTTCTGTACATTCTGCCATGACCCTTCCGATGATGATCAACGAATCAACCGGTATGCAGGCTGCCAGCCCGGCCCTGGAGATAAACCGTTTGATGAAAATGCTCGGCATAGGCGTGACCGCCCTTCAGACTCTGGCACTGGGCATCATGCTGATATCCGGTTTCAGCGTTTTCATTGCCCTGTACAACCGGCTTCGGGAAAGAAAATATGAACTGGCCCTGATGCGTTCTATGGGGTGCAGCCGTTTGAGGCTGTTCTGGATGCTGCTGTCGGAGGGTATGCTGCTGGCTGTCACCGGTTTTGCCGGTGGCGTCCTGCTGAGCCGGCTCGGGTTATGGATACTGAATACCGGCGCTGCCCGGGAATTCCACTTTGTATTCCGGTATGAGCCGGTACAGGCTGAATTATGGCTGCTGGGGATAACCGTGCTGGTGGGAGCAGTGGCCGCCCTCGTGCCCGCAATCAGCGCATTCAGGATGAATCTTTCGCGTGCGCTCGCGGACGCGTAAACAACAATATAATGAAAAAACACCATTATTGCCTGTTTTTAGCAGCATTCCTGATATCGGGGAAGCTTGCTGCCCAGAATTCCCAGCCTGTACGGGTGCTGTGGTACACTCTTTCCTCTATTCCGCTGGATGGCGCGTGGAAGCCCAACCAGGAGCCGCCGTTCCCGTTATTTACCGATCAGGTGAAACAGCTGGATGGCAAGATGGTTTCCGTTGAGGGCTACGCTATTCCGCTTGATCCGAGTGGCAATCAGATCACCCTGTCAGCGAATCCGTATTCTGCCTGTTTTTTTTGCGGGAAAGCGGGTCCGGCGTCCATCATGACAGTACTGTTCGATACGCCGCAAAAGAGTCTGCACACCGACGATTACATTTACCTGACAGGCCGGATGCGACTGAATTATGCCGATCCTTCACAACCGTATTACACACTGGAGCATGCTGTACTGACGGGGAAGAAGTAGCCGACAGGTCGTTGATATCGCTCCGGCTGTCATCCCGGCTGATATATGTTTCCTCTTCAGGACTTGATATCGTGACGTTTTGCGAGGGATTGTTCCGTTTCCGGACAATGACAAAATGGCGCTCGCTTGTAAAAACAGAAAGCCGCCAGTCTTTTTCGGACTGGCGGCTTTCTGTTTTATGGCATCAGTTTTGTTACCAGAACACGATATACAGTGCGGCCAGAATACCGGTTATGGCGAGTGCGCCGATAGCAAATGTCGGAGATGTTTTGAACGATTCCGGATCATTGACCATGGCTTTCGGATTGTTCCTGCTCCGCGGGTCGGCCATGCTGATAATAACCATCATACCGGCAAGGATAAGGAATACCCAGCCCATCTGGTTCAGGAACGGCATTTCACCGTAGAAATTTTTGAAGAAAATTCCGAGCGGGATGGTAGCCAGTGCTGCTGCCAGAGCGGCGTTGGCCGTAGCCCGTTTCCAGAAGAAGCCGAGCAGGAAGATGGCTACCACACCCGGGGAGATGAGGCCTGTAAATTCCTGGATAAACTGGAACCCCTGTTCGAGGCGCTGCAGCTGCGGGGCTACGAAAATGGCAATCACCATGGAAACAATGATGGCATAGCGTCCGATCAGCACCTGTTTTTCTTCACCTGCTTCCCTGTTGAAGTATTTCTTGTAGATATCGAGCGTGAAAATAGTGGCGATAGAGTTCGCCTTGCCGGCCAGAGAGGCCACGATAGCAGCCGTCAGAGCAGCGAAGGACAGGCCTTTCAGTCCGGGGCCGAGCAGGTTCAGGAGTACCGGATAGGCCTTGTCGGGCTTGACGGTGCCGGAAGCGTCCACCATTTCCTGCTGGAACATGCCCTGCTGATAGAGCACATACGCTGCAATACCCGGGAGTACCACGATAACAGGCATCAGCAACTTCAGGAATGCGGCAAACAGGAGTCCCGAGCGGGCCGTTTCCAGGCTGGCGCCGAGTGCGCGCTGCGTGATGTACTGATTGCATCCCCAGTAGTTCAGATTGGCAATCCACATGGCGCCGAACAGGACAGTGAGGCCGGGGAGGTCCTTGTAGTATTTGTTTGACTCATCGAAGATCATGTGGAAGTGATCGGGCGCCTGCTCGCGCAGGAGTCCGAGGCCTGCCATGGCGCCCGAAACGCCATTCTGGTCGGCTACCAGATTGAGTGCCAGCCAGGTAGTGGCCAGGCCACCCAGTACCAGAATAACCACCTGTATAACATCAGTGTAGCCGATTACTTTCATGCCGCCGAGCGTGATGATAATGGCGAAAACGGCGAGGAACCACGCGCAGGCGGTGAAACTGAATCCTGAAATGGTGGAAACGGCGATGGCGCCGAGGTAAAGAATGGAAGTCAGGTTCACAAAAATATACACCAACAGCCAGAACACAGCCATCATGGTAGCTACCAGCGGACTGTACCTTTTTTCCAGGAACTGCGGCATGGTGTATATTTTGTTTTTGATATAACCCGGCATGAAAAAAACAGCCACTACAATAAGGGTAAGTGCCGCCATCCACTCGTAGGAGGCTATGGCCAGCCCCATGGCAAAGCCGGAGCCCGACATACCAACGAACTGCTCCGCACTGATATTGGAAGCGATGAGCGATGAGCCGATGGCCCACCACGTCAGGGAGCCCTCTGCCAGGAAGAAGTCGCTGGCACTGGCATTTGGATTCTTTTTGCGCTGGTAAATCCAGTATCCATACCCTGCAACAATCAGAAAATAGATCAGGAACACGGCATAGTCAAGCGTTTGTAACTCTTTTCCCATAGTGTTAAATTCAGAACGTGGTGGCTGTGAACGATTGTTTTGACAAAAAAAAGTTTACGGTCCGGTTAGGCCGCCCAAATATATGACAGGAATCAAACAATGCAATCTATTTTGGCAGTAAACCCTTCGATATAGCTGCTTCATGCCCCAAAACGGTGCCGGGAAATTTTTTTTACAATCTTGCGGCCCAAAGTGTTGCGCTGTATCGGAAAAAACCCTTTTCTTTGCAGCCCGTTTTAAACGGTTCAAAAGGTTTCCTGGCCGAGCGGTTAGGCACAGCTCTGCAAAAGCTGCTACAGCGGTTCGAATCCGCTGGAAACCTCTGAAAATC